>NZ_JACLQS010000006.1:0-112000 GCF_016648815.1 Streptococcus sp. 9.1
ATAAGTCAATTTCATAATAAAAACACCCCAAAAGTTAGATTTTTTCTGTCTAACTTTTGGGGTGCAGTTCAGTGAGCTAGACGCTTTTCTTATGAGAGATCTGATAATCTAGGAATGGGGAAAAGTGTTTGGGGAAGATAGGTATAAATGCTAAGAAGGGTTCCTAGACTATTTAGAAAATGTTTATGAGAACAATAAGTTTTAAATGATAAAACATTTATCTATAACTCATTAGGTCTCTCTTTACATTATCTATTGTACCAAAAAAAATGATAGATAACTTACATATTTAAAAAATGTGTAAGAAAAAATCATGAACAGTCATTTTCTAGTCTTGAATGGTAAATTCCAAATAAATTTCATGAGTGGTTGCAAATTGACTATGATAGGAAATAAAGTTACAAGCCATAGGAACACTAAAAAACGCCTAGCTGCTTTAGCTAGACGTTCTTTATTAGGAGAGATCTGGAAATCTAGGAATGGGGGAAAAGTGTTTGGGGAAGATAGGTATAAATGTTAAGAAGGGTTCCTAGACTATTTTTTATTCTGTTTATGAGAATAATGAGTTAAAACTAACAAAAAGTTGAGCTTTACGACTCATCCGGTCTCTCTTTACATTTTCTATTTTACCAAAAAAAATCCAAAAAACTTTACAATTTGTTTAAAAATGTAAGAAAAAATCATGAACAGTCATTTTCTAGTCGCGAATGGTCATCTCTCTTTATTTAAAAAAGCAGAACCATCCAGTCCTGCTTGAATAGTAGTGATAATGTATTGTCTTAGACAATTTTGCTATAGAGTTTCTTAACGTTGTTAATATCAACAGGTTGGATGCTTGTTTTTCCACCTTTAGGCTCCATTACAGAAGCAACGGCACTGTTGTGATCCAGTCCGATTGAATGTCCCAGTTCATGCTGGGCAGTGTTAAGAAGTTTCCCACCATTCTTTTGGTAATAATTGTTTTGGACGTGGAAAGTATTCAGGTATACAGTAGCATTACTATACTGTTTACTTGGGAGGTAATAAGTAGAGTAGGTAATTCCAAGAGGAGCTGCTACATTACCTTCATAACGTTCATCAGCAATGATGTTAGCTTTTTGTTTATCGTTAGTGAGCAAGAAGTTAAAGGCTCCAGTCTTGTTCCAAGAGGTGATAGCTTCTTTGTAGGCACTCACGATTTGTGGATTTTTAGCATTGATGAAAACTGTCGCTTCCTTACTTGACCAGTGTGGTGTAGCATAGTTATCCTTAACGAGCACATTATTTTTTTGCCAGACTTGAGTCACTCGATCCACTGGTTTAGCAGGTTGGATAGGAGTGGCTCCTGGATTTGTGGGTTTAGTTACAGTCGTTGTTGGCTTCTTAGGCTGTGTCGTTGTAGGAGTTGCTGGCTTGTTTACAACAGTCGCAGGTTTCTTAGGTTGACTAGTTGCCGGTGTTGTAGGTTTGTTAGCGACTGTGGCTGGTTTTTTAGGTTGACTAACAGCAGGAGTTGATTGTTTAGGTTTTGTTGTAGCTGTTGTCGTGGGCTTTGTAGAAGGTGTTAATGGTTTTGGAATATAAGTAGATAGAATCTTATGAACGTTACCATTATTAATTTCTGTTGATACCCATGTAGCACCATCTTTTGACCAGGTTTGTGCTTGAGCGACAGTTTCGGTCTTTGGTTCAGAGTGATTTTCTACAGCCTTATGATTGCTATCTGTATTTGTCGGAATTCTAGTCCCATAGGTTTTGCTACCAGTCTGGCTGTCGACAGTACTGCTAGCTGTTTGACTATCTTGTTTCAATTCCTCAAAAGTCGGAGTATTTGTGGGCGTTTGTTCATAGTCATTTTCATGTGTATGAAGATCATCTACAGAGGTATGTGACACAGTAGTCACAGTAGTAGGTGTTTCACTAGATACACCTGTTTGAGTGATGGTATTGGTATTTGTAGTTGTTTCAAGTTCAGAAAATGTCATAGCCTGGTTAGGATCTGAAACATAGGTTTGATCCGCAGAGGCATGCTGAGGATTTCCCACAAGAAAAGCACTAATGATACCGACAGTTGCAAGGGTTAAGATGGTCTTTGTCTTAGTCCCTTGCGTTTTAAAAGAACGTAACATAACTTTCTCCTTTTTAATATAAAACAAAAACAGTTCTCATGATAACATCTAAAAATGAAGACAAAGTGACAAGTAGATAACAATTGTTTTATAAATGAAATGAGGTGAGTTAAAAAGACTTTATGCTGTAAAAAAAGGAATAATATCCGATTAATTATGATAAAATGTTAAATAGGTATATTAAAGTATATTAGAAAGAAAGAGGGAAATAAGATGCTTTCTATTATCGTCCTTGAAGATGATGCCTTGCAGCGTCATCGTGTTAGCCGTTTATTGGACGAAGCAGTTGAGGAGTCGAAGGCCGTTGTTGATGGGATTACCTTTTATGAGCAGGGTCAGGACTTGTTAGATGCTGATAGAGGTTCGGGTAAATCCATGGTTTATCTTTTGGATATTGACCTTAAAAATCAAACGAAGCAGGGACTAGATATTGGGCTTGAAATCCGTAAGGAGGATTTGAAAGCACAAATCGCTTTTGTTACAGCCTACTCTGAGTTTATGCCCTTGACCTTCCGTTATAAGATTCAAGCTTTGGACTTTGTTGATAAGTCTATGGAAGATACAGATCTTAAGAGAGCCTTGGTAGAACTTTTAGATTTTGCGTATTCGCAGGTTGAGCAAGAAACCAAGGCACAGAGTCTGACGGTAAAAACGGATAAAAATGATGTTAACATTCCTTATGATGACATTTTATACATTGAAACAGCCCCTGTGCCACATAAGTTGATCGCTCACACCAAGTCAAACCTAGTAGAATTCTATGGAAAAATTGCAGAAGTAGCGAAATTGGATGATATTTTCTTCCAAACGCATCGCTCTTTTGTTGTCAATGTGAGTAATGTGACAAGTGTGGATCGTACGGCTAATATGGTCTTCTTTGAGGGAGACGAGTCCTGCCTCCTATCGCGGACACGTAAAAAAGAACTTTTGGAACGATTGAAAAATCGTTAAGGCTCAGATTTTCCCCTTCTTCTCTAATCATTATTGAAAGTTTTCTGAAAATCGAGATAATTATTTAATTTTATCTCATATAATAGCAGGAAGTGTGATAAAATAGTAATGTGGCTTTTTACTGCTTATTTAAGATTACTAGAAGGAGGTGGCTAACCATTAAATGATGCTCAATTTGCAAATTGCATTAGAATATCTTTTGCATTTCATCGTCATACAGTGGATTTACGAAAAGACCAGCTTGGTCAAGATACCACGTATGATTCTTCCTATTGCGTTCTTAGTTGAATGTATAGGGGGGATACTGGGGATGTCATATAATGTCGGTTTGTCCTTTATGACACCGTTCTACCTTCTTTTTTATGCATATTTCTATGGCAAGGAAAGAACCACCAATATGTTGGCATTTTATGCCTTCTATCCTCTTGTTCTTTATCTTTTGATTTTTAATGGTTATGCCTACTTTTTGATGCCGGGATTTGGTATCACATCGGATTTCCTTAATAAAAGTTATCTTTATTTCATTTTCTTTGACCTTTTAATTATTCCAACATTTGTCGCTCTTTCCAAACTTCTTAATATTGATTTTAAATATTTGAGGGTTTTGGAGCGAGATCGCAAATTTGGTCGGATAATGTTTTTCACTAACTTTGTTTTGATTAGTTATGTGATTATGAACTATTCCGTAGTTGTGGCTTCGCGTTTCTTTGATTTGTACTATGCTGGCCATATTATAACCTTGATTGGCTATATAGCGATTCTTTATGCTGTTTACAGTGTCAATAGATACGCAGATGAGTACTTTGAAAATGAGCGAAGAAAAGAAAATCGTCGTCACTTGGATGACCTAGAGAAGTATTCTGAACAAGTCGAAAGTCTTTACGAAACGTTACGCAGTTTCCGTCACGACTATACTAATGTTATGATTTCGCTTAATGAAGCCATTCAGATGAAAGACATCGACCAAATCAAGATGATTTATGATAGTGTCTTGAAAGATTCGGCATCAGATTTGAAGCAGCAAAAGTTTGATTTGGCAAAATTAACTCGTGTGACCAACATGCCGCTTAAGAGTCTGTTGTCATCTAAAGTAGCCGAAGCTTTTGATAAAGGTATTCAATGTCATGTTGAGGTTGAAGAGGGCGTCTTCTTCACAGATATGCGTCCACTCGACTTGATTACAATTATATCCATTCTTTGTGATAATGCTATAGAAGCTACTGTATTAGCAGATGAACCAAAATTATCTATCGCTATCTTTAAGATGGAAAATCAATCAGTTATTGTTGTTGAGAATTCAACTAAGGAAGCTTCTATTGATGTAGCTCCTTTGAAACAAAGAGGATTTTCAACAAAAGGAACAGGTCGTGGATTGGGCTTGGCAAATATCGAAGAGATTCTCTTTAGATACGATAATGTCACGCTTGAAACGGAATCAGCACAACACCGTTTTGTCCAATTATTGTCTATTACACCAAAAGAAGATTAATGGGGATTTAATAAGAATTTTTAGAATTCTTATTAATCCCTATTTTTATGTTAAAAAGTATGGTAAAATAGGGAAGTTAATCATGTGTTTTTTAATTCAGGGGGATTTATTATGTTGAAAGACGAATGGTTAGAGTACTTTGAGGCTGTGAATGGCCGAAAACCAAGACCAATCGACTTTAAAGAAGCCTTGGAACGAGGAGAGTTTGTTCTCTCTGAAGGTGCAGAGGCTCACCAAGTAGCTGATCAAGGAGAATCATCAGCTGACCAACAGTTTGAAGAAGGAACCGCAACTGCCAGAGCACTAGCCCAGTCTCAGAAAGAGCGTGACAACGCGCAAGAGGCTATGGCAAATGCGGCCCAAGAAAAGAGAAAGGCCCTATCTCAAGAGACTGTTGGTCAAGTAAGAACCATTCAGTCGGGCCGTCAGGCTGAGGATATTCAAAAAGAAGAGGAACAACGCAAACGCGTCGCAGAGGCTAAGGAGCGTTTGGCAAGCTATGCGCCAACCCGTCCAGATGCAGGAAATCATTCTGTTAATACCTCGAGTGAGCCTAATCAATCTATTCCAGTTTTCAGTAACCAAGCACAGCATCTTGGATTGTCTGAGGATTTGACAAAACTTGATCATAAGGAAGAAAAAGCAGCTAAGAAGCTTGCTCGTCAAGCTACTCGTGATAAGAAAAAGGCTGAAAAATTAGCTGCTAAAGCTAAATCTAAGGAAGAACAGACAGTTGCCAGACTAGAAAAGAGATTGGAAAGTCAGGTTCGTCTTCTAGAAACGATTCAAAACGCTAATCAAAAATCGCAAAAGGCCAAAAATTGGGGCAAAGGAGCCTTGATTTCTAGTCTTGTTGCTGTTGTTTTGATGTTGCTTGTTGGTGGTGTATACGGTTTTTGGCGTAATGCTTCGGGGAACATTGAGGGGACTTGGGAATTAAAATCGTCTAAGGTATTGGACGAAAATTCTGGAAAGTTAACCAATGCTCTGAAAGAACATGAAGATAAAGATGAAATTTACGTCTCTTTCCTTAAAGTTGATCAGTCTAATAATTTACAAACACATTCTTACTTTTATAAAAAAGGTGAGGAGGATCAGCCTACTTTTACAGCTTCAGATTATTTGAAGGAATATCAAGTTGTTGATCAGTGGAATAAATCGATTACCTATACTAAAGAAGTTTCAGAATTTAAGCGTGAGTTGACTAAAGTTGTCTCGCAACTTTATCCAAATGCAGATAAGAATCTAGTAGATTACTATATTTCGGATAATGTAGATAACTATCGACTCTACCGTAAAGGGAAACGCACCAAGTCTTATACTGTAAATAAAGATACCTTGGTTGTTTCTACCTACAACGAGGATGGCAAGTTGACCAGTCGTGATACTTACGAGAAAGTGTCGAAGGCAGCTGCTAAGGGTTTAGAAGCTGAATATGCTGAAGCAAAGGTAGCTTATGAAAAAAATCACAAGACTACAACTAAGAAATAGTCGAAAAGGAAGTTAGAGTTTGACTCTAACTTTTTTTGTAGAAATTTTAAGTCTGTCAAGTTTTTTTCTTGACACATAAAAATGATATGGTATACTAGTTAAGGTCGAGGGGCGATAAGTGCCCCCACCATAATAAAAAACTAAAGAAAAGAGATATTAAAAATGGCAGTAAAAATCCGTTTGACTCGTATGGGTTCTAAGAAAAAACCTTTCTACCGTATTAACGTTGCAGATTCACGTGCTCCACGTGATGGACGTTTCATCGAAACAGTTGGTACTTACAACCCACTCGTTGAAGAAAACCAAGTAACACTTAAAGAAGAACGTGTTCTTGAGTGGTTGTCTAAAGGTGCACAACCTTCAGATACAGTTCGTAACATCCTTTCAAAAGAAGGCGTTATGAAGAAATTCCACGAATCAAAATTCTCAAAATAATTTTTTAGCCTATGGATACCATTGAAAATCTTATTATCGCTATCGTTAAACCTTTAATTGCTTCACCAGATCAGTTGACCATCAAAATTATTGACGGTCCTGAGTTTTTGGAGTACCATCTTGACCTTGCCCCAGCCGATATTGGGCGCGTTATCGGGAAAAAAGGACGTACTATTACGGCGATAAGAGCGATTGTCTATTCGGTACCTACTCAAGGTAAAAAAGTTCGTCTTGTTATTGACGAAAAAGAGAAAGCTTAAGAGGTGACCCTAGGGTTGCCTTTTTTGCATATTTTGGTTATACCTAGGAGTCTTTGGTATAATAAGAGCGTCAAAGCATTAAGCTCAGGGAAAAACTAGAAATCTAGTTTAGAGGTCAGCTTAATGACTAAGTTGAAGCATTAGCCAAAAAAGGAGTAATTATGACTTATCAGGAAGCGTTGGATTGGATTCATGGACAATTAAAATTTGGCATCAAGCCTGGCTTGGAGCGTATGGCTTGGATGCTTAAAGAGTTGGGAAATCCACAAGATAATCTCAAGGCTGTGCATATCGTGGGAACAAACGGCAAAGGGTCTACAGTCAATGCCCTCCAAACCATTTTCACCCAAGCGGGTTATGAGGTTGGAACCTTTACTTCACCCTATATTATTGACTTCAAGGAACGAATTTCTCTTAACGGTCAGATGATTTCAGAAGAGGACTTACTTGACCTGGTTAATCGAGTGAAGCCTGTGGTTGAACGGCTGCCAAAAGAGACAGAGCATGAAAATGCGACAGAGTTTGAAATTATCACAGTTTTGATGTTCCTCTATTTTGGTCAGGTCCATCCTGTTGATATCGCATTCATTGAAGCTGGAATGGGTGGTCTTCATGATTCGACTAATCTCTTTAAGCCCTTGGCAGTCCTGTGTCCATCGATTGGTTTGGATCATCAGGCTATTTTGGGAAATACCCATGCTGAAATTGCTGCTGAGAAGGCTGGTGTTTTGAAGAATGAGGCTCCCTTTATTTATGCGACTGACCGTACTGATGTTCGAGATGTTTTCGAGAAGAAGGCGCGAGAAGAAGGTTCTAAGACCTATGAGCTGGGGAGAGATTTCACAGCTGAAGGGTCAAGCCTTTCCTTTGATTTTACCTATGGAGAGCAAAGGTTAGATGATATAGCCTTGGCTATGGCCGGTCAACACCAAGTAGCAAATGCTAGCTTGGCTATCATGGCTTCTTTATTGCTTCAAAAAGATTATCCTAAAGTAACGCCTGAACTCATAAAGGATGCACTGGCTCATGCCAATTGGCGAGGTCGAACAGAATTTTTAAGACCTAATCTCATGATTGATGGTGCTCATAATAATGAGAGTGTTAAAGTTTTGATTGACTTGTTGCAATCAGAATATGCAGATAAGGAGATTGAACTTCTCTTTGCGGCGATTGACACCAAGCCTATTGATGGCATGCTTGCCCAACTAAAATCGGTTGGTGACTTGACTGTAACGAGTTTTGACTATCCAAATAGTGTTAAATTAGATAAATACCCAGAGGCTTATAATCAGGTACCAGACTTCAAAACATGGATTAAAGGACATGTGACGACTGACAATAAGAAACTTTATGTGATTACGGGATCTCTATACTTCATTTCTCAGGTCAGAAAATGGGTTTTAGAGCAGGCAAGTGATGGTTAAGACTTGAAAGATGACATTTAGGGGCGTATAATAGCCCTCGTATGTTTTAAAAGTAAGGAGATCACAATGTTTCAACGTCTGAAAAACATTTTAATCGGTGAACCTTTAACTCATGATGATAGTGGTGATGAACACTTATTGTCCAAGATTCAGGCCTTGGCCATGTTGTCGAGTGATGCGCTATCATCTATCGCCTATGGTCCAGAGCAAGTCGTTTTGGTTCTGACAGCTGTATCTAGTGCGGCTATTTGGTGGTCAATCCCTATTGGACTTTTGGTTCTCGTTCTTTTGGCCAGTCTTACCATCTCTTATAGACAGGTTATCAAAGCCTATCCTCAAGGTGGTGGCGCCTATATGGTAACGACGGAAAATCTGTCTCCTAAGTTTGGCTTGATAGCTGGTGGTAGTCTTTTGGTCGATTACATGTTGACGGTTGCTGTTTCAGTGGCCTCAGGTGCAGATGCCATTACTTCAGCCCTTCCCTTCCTGCATCCTTTCAATCTTGAAATATCAATGATTTTGGTGCTTGTTTTGATGGTTATGAACCTTAGGGGAATGCGTGAATCGGCAAAATCTTTGATGATACCAGTTTATCTCTTCATTGTTTCGACGCTCTTCTTGTTGGGATTTGGTTTCTTTCAAATTTTAACGGGTCATATGCCTTACGCAGCCACAGCACATTTAGGACAACCAATTACAGGTGTATCATTGATTCTTATTTTAAGGGCCTTTACTTCAGGTTCTGCCTCATTGACAGGGGTAGAAGCTATCTCTAATGCGGTGCCTTTCTTTAAGAAACCTAAGGCCAAAAATGCAGCTTCAACCCTCTTTATTATGTCTAGCATTTTGGGGGCTATGTTTGCGGGAATCACCTTCCTCAACTGGTGGACTGGTATTACGCCTCATGCAGGAGTAACTATCTTGTCACAAATGGCTAGAGAAATTCTCGGTCAGTCATGGATTGGTAGTATTCTATTTTACGTTTTCCAATTCTCTACTGCCATGATTCTTGCAGTAGCGGCTAACACAGGTTTTTCAGCCTTTCCGATGTTGTCCTTTAATATGGCGAAAAATAAATACATGCCTCATATGTACCTTGAAAAAGGGGCACGTATGGGATACTCTAATGGGATCTTGACACTTGCAATTGGTGCCATTACCCTTTTGTTTATTTTCCGAGGAAATACGGAACGGTTGATTCCGCTTTATACCATCGGTGTATTCATTCCATTTGCTCTTTCTCAAACGGGGATGGTTATCCATTGGATTCGTGAATATGGTAAGGGATTCTGGAAACATTCTTTAGCTAATATCTTGGGGGCTCTCATTTGTTATGCTATTGTTCTCATTCTCTTCCTTTTCCGTTTAGGAGATATCTGGCCATTCTTCCCAATTATTGCAATCTTGATGTGGATGTTCCTTAAGATTAAAAAACACTATAATGGTGTTGCTCAACAGTTGCGTATTGATGGAGCGGTAGAAGAACACCATTATCAAGGAAATATTGTTCTTATCCTCGTTGGGAATGTTACCAAGGCTAATATCGGAGCTATTTCCTATGCGCGTTCTATTGGTGACAAGGTTATCGCCATGCATGTATCTACTAAGGATACTGAGAACAAGGACAAGGAAACTGAACAAGAGTTTAAAAAATATTTCCCTGAAATTGAGATGGTTCATATCCAATCACCGTACAGCTCAATCACTCAGTCAACCATTCAGTATGTGGACGAGGTCGCCACTCAAGCTGAGAAGGATAATGCGACTCTGACAGTCATGATTCCTCAGTTTGTACCTAAAAAATCATGGCAAACCATGCTTCACAACCAAATGAGTTTACGATTGAAATATTATCTCAAATGGCGTGAGAATATTGTGGTTTCATCTTATTCTTACCACTTGAAAGACTAAAAAATATAAGCGAAGATATCCTCTATATGAAAGGTGGTCTTCGCTTTTTTTGAGATTTAGGTAGCTAGGAAATCTTATTTTTTGCAAGAAAAATCCAGCAAAATAAGGTATAATAGATAGTATTATAACGTTGCAAGAGGAAATTATGGCAAATCAAGAAAAAGTAGAACAAGCAGTCTATCAACTATTGGAAGCTCTAGGTGAAAATCCTGAGCGTGAGGGACTTTTGGACACACCAAAACGTGTGGCTAAGATGTATGCTGAAATGTTTTCAGGTCTAAATGAAGACCCTAAGGATCAATTTACAGCTGTCTTTTCAGAAGTCCATGACGAAGTTGTCCTTGTCAAGGATATTCCTTTTTACTCTATGTGTGAGCACCATTTGGTTCCATTTTATGGTAAGGCCCACGTGGCTTATTTGCCAAGTGGAGACAAGGTGACAGGACTTTCCAAATTAGCGCGTGCGGTTGAAGTAGCTGCTCGTCGTCCACAGTTGCAAGAACGTCTTACAGATCAAGTTGCTACAGCACTTGAAGAAGCTCTGAATCCTCGAGGAGTTTTTGTCATGGTTGAAGCAGAGCACATGTGCATGACCATGCGAGGCATTAAGAAACCAGGAAGTAAGACAATCACAACTGTCGCTAAGGGCCTTTATAAAGAAGACCGTGAAGAACGCAAGGAAATTCTTTCATTGATGCGTGATTTTTAGGAGTTAAGATGTTTATTGGCAAACATGAGATTGCAGGTAAGGCCTGTATTATGGGAATCTTGAATGTCACCCCTGATTCTTTCTCAGATGGTGGCGATTTTGACACTGTAGAGGATGCGTTGGCTCAGGTTGAGCGTATGATTGCCCAGGGAGCTGCCATTATCGATGTAGGTGGCGAATCTACAAGACCAGGAGCAGAATTTGTGACCGAGGAAGAAGAGATTGCTCGTATCGTGCCAGTTATTCAGGCTATCAAGGCAAAATATGATGTGCTCATCAGTATTGATACCTATAAGACAGCTACTGCCAGAGCTGCTCTTGAAGCAGGGGCAGATATTCTAAATGACGTCTGGGCTGGACTCTATGATGGTCAGATGCTAGCTTTAGCAGCTGAAAAGAATGTGCCGATTATTCTCATGCATAATCAAAAAGAAGAAGTATACAATGATGTCACAGAAGATGTCTGTACATTCCTCAGTCAACGAGCCCAGGCCGCCTTGGAAGCAGGTGTGGCCAAGGACAATATCTGGATTGATCCAGGCTTTGGCTTTGCGAAAAATGTCCAACACAATATTGACCTGCTAAAAGGTTTGGACAAGGTCGTTGCCTTGGGCTATCCTGTTCTTTTTGGGATTTCTCGTAAGCGTGTTGTGGACTACCTACTAGGTGGAAATACCCAAGCTAAGGACCGTGATCAGGGAACGGCTGCTCTATCTGGCTATGCTGTTAGCAAGGGCTGTCAGATTGTCCGTGTGCATAATGTTGATGCCAATCGTGATATTGTTAAGACCATTTCAGGGATTTTATGATACTAAAAAAAGCTCGATTGAGCTTTTTTTCTTAGTCTTGAATTGTCCAAACGCTGACAGATTTTTCAGAAACTGGGAAGTCTCCCCATCCGTCTTCGTCAATGGTTACAGTATCAGAGCAGTTTCCAAGAATGTCATAGAAGGTTTGTCCAGCCCAATCACTACCAATTTCCATAGACTTGCTGTTAGCAGCATCATTAGAGATTGTTACAGCTAATGGAGCGCCATCTTCGTTGCCAGAGCGTGTCCATCCAATACAGTTTGGATTATCAAAGTAGTCTGTTTGCTCTCCGTAAGCTAGGTCTTTACGAGCGTAGAGCAAGGTATCTAGGGTTTCTTGGAAATTTTCTTGAGCAAATTCACCTTCGATTCCATAGTAGTCACCATAAAATAGGCAAGGAAGACCGTCTTCACGGAGAAGAATGAGAGCATAAGCAGCTGGTTTAAACCATTCTTCAACAGTAGATTCTAGAGCTTGTCCGCGTTGAGTGTCGTGGTTGTCTACGAAGGTCACGGCATGTTCAGGATGATTTTTGACCAAAGAATGATCGAAAATTGTTGTTAAATCATAATCAGCTCCAGCTGTGCTAGCGTTGTGTAGATTGTTGTGAAGGGGAACATCAACGAGGTCAAAACGTTTTTCAATCTTTTCAAGATAGGTATTGTTATCATCTTCGTTACCATTCCAAAATTCACCAAAGACATAGAAGTCTTGACCTTGTTTTTCTTTGACATCGCGAATAAAATTACGCATAAAGAAAGAATCAATGTGCTTAATAGCATCCATGCGGAAGCCTTGAACGCCTGTTGTTTCAACGAACCAATCTGCCCATTCATAAATGTTTTCGATAACTTCAGGGTGTTTATAGTCTAGGTTAGCATACATAAGGTAGTCAAAGTTACCATTCTCATTGTCAACCAAGTCGTTGTCTGCCCAACCTTTGTTGTCACCTTGGATAAGATAGATACCACTTTTATTACGTTTAGCATCGAAGTCAGTTCCGTTAAAGTGGTACCAGTGCCATTCAAAATCGTTGTAGGCCTTATTGCGTCCGTCAAAGGTGAAGTGTGTCCAGCCTTCTATTTCAAATGGTTCGCTGATTTCTTGGGTACGGTCCTCTGGGTCAACTTCGACCACTTCGAAGGTCTCGAGTTTATCAGCTGCGGCCTTGTGGTTAAGCACAACGTCGGCCATAGGTACGATACCAACTTCTTTGAGTTGGTTGATAGCATTGAGATACTCTTCTTTAAGGCCGTATTTGGTGCGGACAGTTCCTTTTTGGTCGAATTCTCCAAGGTCAAAGAGGTCATAGACTCCGTAACCAACGTCATCTTTGTTGGTAGCTTTAAAAGCAGGTGGCATCCAAACGTGGCTGATGCCTAGGTCTGCTAAATGTTGGGCATCTTCAGCCAAATTGTTCCAGTGTTGTCCGTCACTTGGGAGATACCATTCAAAGTATTGCATTGCGGTTTGATTAGTCATAGTTTTTTTCCTTATTAGTTGAGATAGTCTTGCTTGTAATCAGGAGTCTTTTTAACTCCTGTGCCTATATTTTACCAAATCAGAAGAATTATGCAACCGATTGCATAAGCGTAAACACAATAACTTCAGATCTGTCTAAAATATCATACTAATTAGAGACCAACTTTTCAACTGTTTTGTGCTAGAATAAAGAGGAGTATAGTCGTCTTAAGGAGAAACTATGGATAAAATTATTTTAAATGGTTGCCGTTTTTATGGCTATCATGGGGCTTTTGCTGAGGAACAGACCCTGGGACAAATTTTTGTGGTAGATTTGGAATTGGCTGTTGATTTAACTAAGGCCTCACAGAGTGACAATCTAGATGATACGGTTCACTATGGATTGGTTTTTGAAGCCGTGCAAAAACAAGTGGAAGATAAAAAGTATATTTTGATTGAGCGTTTGGCTGGTGCGATTTGTGAGGATTTATTTGCACAGTTTCCACCAATTCAATCTATTAAAGTTCGAATTACTAAGGAAAATCCACCAATTAATGGGCATTATAAGAATGTTGGTATCGAATTGGAGCGTAGCCGATGACAAGAGTTTATTTGAGTTTGGGATCTAATATGGGAGACCGTCAAGGCTATCTTCAAAAAGCTGTGAAGACCTTGAATGACTTACCTGAGACGGAAGTTAAAGCGGTATCCTCTTATTATGAAACGGCTGCCTGGGGACTGACTGATCAGGCTGATTTTTTGAATCTTGCCTTGGCTTTAGAGACGAAGTTGCCAGCAGAGACCTTACTAAGGTCATGTCAGCAAATTGAAAAAGACCTTGATCGCGTTCGTCATGAGCATTGGGGGCCTCGGACGGTAGATATAGATATTCTTCTATATGGGCAGGAAATCTGGGAGACTGAGCACCTTAAAGTGCCCCACCCATATATGAGTCAGAGAGCTTTTGTTCTGGTGCCCTTAGTAGAGATAGCAGATGATTTGGTTGACCCTAAAACTGGGCAAGCTTACAAAAATTATTTGAGTCAATTAAACACTAGTGATGTCCGTAAATTGGAGCTTATGGACTAGCTTTGCGTGAAATTCCTTGTCGTCAAGATGGGGAATTTTTGCTATAATTAAACTTGGCTTTTTGCTGTATTTTTCTTCTAATTTTTAGGGAAAAATACTCACTCATTTTTAGGTAGTGATAGTAATATGGGGAAGTCTATCACGATACCTACAAAGAAAACAATGTATAGAAAAAGTATGGAAAATAACATGTTAGATGAACTTAAAGAAGATTTAGTGGGGATTGATATTCGTTTCGACGAACCCTTAAAACGTTATACATATACCAAGGTTGGTGGTCCAGCAGATTATTTGGCCTTTCCACGAAACCGCTATGAACTCTCTCGTATTGTCAAATTTGCTAATAAGCATGACATTCCTTGGATGGTGCTTGGTAATGCCAGTAATTTGATTGTCCGTGACGGTGGTATCAGAGGTTTTGTGATTATGTTTGACAGGCTCAATGGTATCGCAGTTAATGGTTATCAAATTGAAGCTGAAGCGGGAGCTAACTTGATTGCGACAACCAAGGTAGCCCGTTTTCAAAGTTTGACTGGTTTTGAATTTGCAGCGGGGATTCCAGGTAGTGTTGGTGGTGCCGTCTTTATGAATGCTGGTGCCTATGGTGGCGAGATTGCCCATATCTTGGTTTCTGCTCAGGTTCTTACAAAAGACGGTGATATTCGTACGATTGACGCAAGAGATATGCGCTTTGGTTATCGTCGTTCAGTGCTCCAAGAAACAGGAGAAGTGGTTATTTCAGCTAAATTCAACCTCAAACCAGGAGACTACGAGCAAATCAAGAATGAGATGAACCGTCTTAATCACTTGCGAGAGCTTAAACAACCTCTTGAATACCCTTCATGTGGTTCGGTCTTTAAACGTCCACCAGGTCACTTTGCAGGTCAGCTGATTATGGAAGCTAACCTCAAGGGACATCGTATCGGCGGTGTTGAGGTGTCAACTAAGCATGCTGGTTTCATGGTCAATGTTGATCACGGAACAGCTAAAGATTATGAAGACCTTATTGCAGATGTTATCGCCAAGGTTAAGGAAAATTCAGGTGTTAAACTAGACCCTGAAGTACGTATCATTGGCGACAAATTAAACTAATAAAACCCTATCCCTATATTTGCTATCCATGGAGGATTTATGACAATTGACTAATCCGATTATTGCCTTTCGAAACGTCTCAAAAGTGTTTGAAGACAGTGGCACACAAGTTTTAAAAGACATCAACTTTGAATTAGAAGAAGGTAAGTTTTATACCCTACTTGGGGCTTCTGGTTCTGGTAAATCAACAATTTTGAACATCATTGCAGGTCTCTTAGATGCGACCAGTGGTGACGTCCTTTTGGATGGAAAGCGTATCAATGATATTCCTATCAATAAAAGGGATGTCCACACCGTTTTCCAATCTTATGCCCTCTTTCCACATATGAATGTCTTTGACAATGTGGCTTTTGCCCTTAAATTGAAAAAGGTGCCTAAAAAGGAAATCGAAGAGCGTGTAGAAGAAGCCTTAAAGATGGTTCAACTCAATGGTTATCAAAAACGCTCAATTCAAAAATTATCAGGTGGTCAACGTCAACGTGTTGCCATTGCCCGAGCAATTATTAACCAACCACGTGTGGTCCTTTTGGATGAGCCCTTGTCAGCACTGGATTTGAAACTACGTACTGAAATGCAATACGAGTTGCGCGAATTGCAGCAACGTCTAGGGATTACCTTTGTCTTTGTAACCCACGACCAAGAAGAAGCCTTGGCCATGTCGGATTGGATTTTTGTTATGAACGATGGTGAAATTGTTCAATCAGGAACTCCGGTTGATATCTATGACGAACCTATTAACCACTTCGTTGCAACCTTTATTGGAGAATCTAACATCCTACCAGGTGTTATGATTGAGGACTATTTGGTTGAGTTCAATGGGAAACGTTTTGAATCTGTTGATGGAGGAATGCGTCCTAACGAACCTGTCGAAGTGGTTATTCGTCCTGAAGATTTGCAGATTACACTTCCTGAGGAAGGCAAATTGCAAGTTCGCGTGGAAACTCAGCTCTTCCGTGGGGTCCACTATGAAATCATTGCCTATGACAATCTTGGCAATGAATGGATGATTCATTCAACCCGTAAGGCGATTGAGGGTGAGATTATCGGTCTTGATTTTACGCCTGAGGATATTCATATCATGCGTCTTAATGAGACAGAAGAAGAGTTCGATGCACGTATTGAAGAATATGTGGAAGTGGAAGAACATGAAGATGGCTTGATTAATGCCATTGAGGAGGAGCGCTATGAAGAAAACAGCTAGCCTCTTCTCGGTACCTTACCTCCTTTGGCTCCTACTCTTCGTGGTTGCTCCAGTGCTCATGCTACTCTATCAGTCTTTCTTTGATATCAGTGGCAACTTTACTTTGGATAATTATGGCACCTTCTTTTCCAGTTGGACTTACTTAAGGATGAGTTTTAACTCGGTTCTTTATGCAGCCATCATTACTCTGGTAACGCTTATTATCTCTTATCCGACGGCATATCTTTTAACCAGACTGAAGCATAAGCAACTTTGGTTGATGTTGGTCATTTTGCCAACCTGGGTCAATCTCCTTCTGAAAGCCTATGCTTTTATGGGGATTTTTGGTCAACAAGGCGGTATCAATGCCTTTCTCGGTTTCTTTGGGATTGCACCCATGCAAATCCTCTTTACGGATTTCTCCTTTATTTTCGTAGCTAGTTACATTGAAATTCCCTTTATGATTCTACCGATTTTCAATGCACTGGATGATTTGGATGAAAATATTGTGAATGCAAGTAAAGATTTGGGAGCCAATGATTGGCAGACCTTTACCAAGGTTATTTTTCCCTTATCGCTTAATGGGGTACGCTCTGGTGTCCAGTCGGTCTTCATTCCTAGTCTCAGCCTCTTTATGCTGACACGCTTGATTGGTGGTAACCGAGTTATCACCCTAGGGACAGCTATCGAACAGCATTTCCTCACGACACAAAACTGGGGAATGGGGGCAACCATTGGTGTTGTTCTTATTGCTGCTATGATTGCGACAATGTGGTTAACAAAGGAGAGACGTCAATGAAAAAATTTGCAAATCTCTATTTAGCTCTTGTCTTTGTTATCCTTTACCTGCCAATCTTTTATTTAATCGCCTATTCTTTCAATAGTGGTGGCGATATGAATAGTTTCACAGGTTTTACTCTGGATAACTATCAGAGCATGTTTTCAGATAGCCGACTTATGTTAATCCTGGCTCAAACCTTCTTTTTAGCTTTCCTTAGCGCTCTTCTGGCAACGATTATTGGTACCTTTGGGTCTATCTTTATCTACGAGAGTAAACAGAAGCAGCAGACTGGGATTTTATCTCTAAATAACGTGCTCATGGTTGCACCGGACGTTATGATTGGTGCAAGTTTCTTGATTCTCTTCACCTTGATTGGTTTCCAACTAGGTTTTGTATCTGTCTTATTGAGTCACATTGCCTTTTCAATCCCAATCGTGGTTCTCATGGTGTTGCCACGTCTCAAGGAAATGAATCGAGATATGGTGAATGCCGCTTATGACCTAGGTGCCACTCAATGGCAGATGTTACGTGAGGTTATGTTGCCATACTTGACACCTGGTATTATTGCTGGTTATTTCATGGCCTTTACCTATTCATTGGATGACTTTGCAGTAACCTTCTTTGTAACGGGGAATGGTTTTTCAACACTTGCTGTGGAAATTTACTCACGTGCACGTAAAGGGATTTCTCTGGAAATCAATGCCTTGTCTACCGTTGTTTTCCTATTCTCTATTCTTTTAGTGATAGGTTACTATGCGATTACCAAGGAGAAGGAGGAGCAGGATGCGTAGACTCTATCAATTTCTGGCAGGTATCTTAGCCATTATCTTCTTCCTTTGGGGTATCTCTGCCTACATGCAGAGTCGTACAGGAAATGTGTCGGACAAATTAGTTATCTATAACTGGGGTGATTATATTGACCCAGACCTCCTGACCAAATTTACAAAAGAAACGGGCATCAAGGTTCAGTACGAAACCTTTGATTCCAATGAAGCCATGTATACCAAGATTAAGCAGGGCGGAACAACCTACGATATCGCTGTACCGTCAGACTATACCATTGATAAAATGGTTAAGGAAGACCTTTTGGTGAAGTTGGATAAATCTAAAATCAAAGGTTTTGACCAGATTGGTTCAAGCTTTAAAGGGCTTAGTTTTGACCCTCACAATGACTATTCCATCCCTTATTTCTGGGGAACTGTCGGTATTGTTTATAATTCAAAATTGGTGAAAAAAGCACCACAGCACTGGGATGATCTTTGGTCACCAGATTACAAAAACCAGATTATGCTAGTTGATGGTGCGCGTGAAGTCCTTGGTTTCTCACTCAATAGCCTGGGATATAGCTTGAATACGAAGAACATGACTGAATTACGTTTGGCTGAAACTAAACTTAATAGTCTAACACCAAATATCAAGGCTATTGTTGGTGACGAGATGAAGGGCTACATGGTTCAAGGTGATGCGGCCATTGGAATAACCTTCTCAGGGGAAGCTAGTGAGATGCTTGATAAAAATGAGGACCTACGTTATGTTGTCCCATCTGAAGGCTCAAATCTTTGGTTTGATAATCTGGTGATTCCTAAGACTGTAAAGCATGAAAAAGAGGCTTATGCCTTTATCAACTTCATGCTTAAACCGGAAAATGCAGCCCAAAATGCTGAATATATCGGTTATGCCACACCTAACCAAGCAGCTAAAGCTTTGCTTCCAAAGAGTATTACTGATGATAAAGCCTTTTATCCATCAGAATCAACCATTAAAAACCTTGAAGTCTATAACAACTTAGGACAAAAATGGCTCGGAATCTATAACGATATTTACCTTCAAGTTAAAATGTATCGTAAGTAAGTCTTTTGAGATTTGAGTTTTGGATGCCATCTAGAATGATTCTTCAAACGATTTTATTTTCGAAAATACTAAGAGGCTGAAACGATTTCGTTTCAGCCTTTTTCTTATATCGAAAAGTCTCGCCTGTTGCGTACAACTCTCTCGATTAACAGGAGTTTCCAAGTTTTCAAGAGTGCTGACATATAAGCGATAAAGAAAGTGTCTCTTTTACACTATTTCGAACGAGCTATGCTATTTTTCTTGAAAAATTGTATCACTGTGCTATAATAAAGCAAAGAAAATTTTAATGTTTATTTTGGAGGACTTAACATGCAAGCAGCACTTCTCTTTTTACTGTTTTCATTCCTGATTATTTTGGGAATTCTCATCAGTATGCTTTACGTTGTACGTCAACAGTCAGTGGCTATCGTTGAACGTTTTGGGCGTTATCAAAAAATTGCAACGAGTGGGATTCATATGCGTTTACCATTTGGTATCGATAAAATTGCCGCTCGTATTCAATTACGTTTGCTTCAAAGTGAGATTGTGGTTGAGACTAAGACAAAGGACAATGTCTTTGTCATGATGAATGTGGCTACTCAATATCGTGTTAATGAGCAAAATGTTACAGATGCTTACTATAAACTCATGCGTCCAGAAGCTCAAATTAAATCATACATTGAGGATGCTCTCCGTTCATCAGTTCCTAAATTGACGCTCGATGAACTCTTTGAGAAGAAAGATGAAATTGCCCTTGAGGTTCAACACCAAGTGGCTGAAGAAATGACAACTTATGGTTATATCATTGTTAAGACCTTGATTACCAAAGTTGAACCAGATGCTGAAGTTAAACAGTCTATGAACGAAATCAATGCTGCTCAACGTAAGCGTGTCGCAGCTCAAGAATTGGCAGAAGCTGATAAGATTAAGATTGTCACAGCAGCTGAAGCTGAAGCTGAAAAAGATCGTCTTCACGGGGTTGGTATTGCCCAACAACGTAAGGCTATCGTTGATGGATTGGCTGAATCAATCGCAGAACTTAAAGAGGCCAATGTGGGTATGTCTGAAGAGCAGATTATGTCTATTCTTTTGACTAACCAATACTTAGATACGCTTAATACTTTTGCGGCTAAAGGCAATCAAACCTTATTCCTACCAAATAATCCAAACGGTGTGGATGATATTCGTACCCAAATTTTGTCAGCCTTAAAGACAGATAATAAAAATTAAGCACAAAAAGAAGCCAGATCTATACGATCTGACTTTTTTTGTTTTATTTTTCTAGGAATTGCGTCAAACGGATAACTTCAATCTTATAGCCATCTGGATCAGTGATAAAGTAGTACATTTTTGGTTTACCAGGAAGACCTGAGAGGTCTGTAACAGTGTAGCCAGCCTCTTTGTGAGCTTGGTGTGTAGCTTCTAGGTCATCAACACCAACGGCGATATGACCATATCCATCCCCGAGATCATAAGCTTCATGGTCGTAGTTATAGGTTAATTCCAACTCATAATCAGGATCATCTTCGAGTTGTAAATAGACAAGGGTGAACTTATATTCTGGAAAATCATTTCGACGAGCTTCTTTGAAACCAAGTGCCTCTTTATAAAATTTAAGTGAGGCTTCTAGGTCCTTGACACGGACACAAGTGTGTAGAAATTTAGTCATGTGAGATACTCCTTTTATCTAATTGTGTAAGTTTATGATAGCATTTTGGAACCGTTTTTTCTAGTTTTTGCTCTTTTGTGTTATAATGACGAAAAACAATCTGTGGAGGATGCTTATGACGATTTTAGCGATTGATTTTGGGGGAACACAGGTGAAGTCAGCACTTGTTTCGGAGCAGTTCGCCATTGAAAAGAATCTGCCGACGCAGTCATCCCCACAAACCTTGGAACAAGCTATTGACGTGATTGATCAGATAGTTACTTCAGTTAAAGTAGACTTATCAGGTTTAGCAATTAGTGTTCCAGGGACAGTTGATACTGAGGAAGGTGTGATTTATCATGGTGGCTTATTGAGGTTCTTCCACGGTTTTCGTATTAAAGAGGTCCTCGAAGCCAAGTACCATCTGCCTGTAATGGCACTTAATGATGGTAAAGCAGCGGCCTTGGCAGAGCTAGCCACAGGTCATTTGCAAGGAGTGACCAATGGTGCAGCCCTTGTTTTGGGTTCAGGTCTAGGTGGTGGATTCATTATTAATGGTAAACTTTTTCAAGGAAGCCACTTTCAAGCAGGGGAGTTGACCTTTCTGTTACCAGTTCAAATGGAAAAAGTTGATCCTTCATTGATGCGAGGCATGGATTTGTCGGCTGTCGGTTTAATTACCAAGGTAAATGAAGTGCTAGGTAACTCAGATTTAAAGGATGGTTTAGCCGCGTTTAAGGCCATAAATGCAGGAGATGAGACAGTCTATCCGCTTTTTGAAAGCTATTGCCGTAATCTAGCCATTACCATTTTGAATCTTCAAACCATCTTTGATGTGGAAACCTTTGTTATTGGAGGTGGTATTTCAGCCCAGCCGATACTTATCGAGGAGGTCAACCGCCAGTTTGATAAGGTTCACCATGAGATTGACTTTATCGGTAAAATTATTAAACGTCCCGAGATTGTTGCTTGTCATCATCATAATGGAGCTAATCTAATTGGGGCAGCCTATTTTCTTAAGCAAAAATAAACGGATACTAAAATCAATTACTGATGAAAATATACATAAAATACCTAACTTTTTTGAGGCGATCGGTTAATCCCGTTCGTTTTTTACTGTTAACACTTTACAATATTCAGAAAATTCGCTATAATAGGACCATTAAAATTTTGGAGGTGTCTTTATGACAATTTATAATTTCTCAGCAGGACCTGCTACATTACCAAAACCAGTGCTTGAAAAAGCCCAAGCTGAATTGCTTAACTATCAAGAATCCGGTATGTCCGTGCTAGAAATGTCCCACCGTTCTCCAGAATTTGACAAAATCGTTAAAGATGCGGAAGCGACACTTCGTGAGCTTATGGCCATTCCTGATAACTATAAGGTTATTTTCTTGCAAGGTGGCGCTTCAACACAATTTACAATGGTCCCACTTAACCTCGCTCAAGGTAAGAAAGCTTACTACCTTGTAGGTGGTTCATGGGGTAAAAAAGCTTATACAGAAGCTGTTAAACTTTCAAAAACCATTCCTTTTGAACCAATTCTTTTGGCCTCTTCAGAAGAAACTGTTTACGATCACATCCCAAGCTTTGACCCAGCAACAATTGATCCAGAAGCTGCTTATGTTCACTTGACAACGAACAATACCATTGAAGGAACATCTATCTACGATTTGCCTGATACTAATGGTGTGCCAATTGTAGCTGATATGTCTTCAAATATTTTGGCTGCTCGTTACAATGTTGAGGACTTTGCCCTTATCTATGCTGGTGCTCAGAAAAATATTGGACCTGCTGGGGTGACAGTTGTTATCGTTCGTGAAGACTTCCTTAACGACCAACCACAATTGTCTGCCATGTTGGATTACCGTATTCAAGCTGAAGCAGGATCACTTTACAATACACCACCATGTTTCAACATCTATATTTCAAAACTCGTCTTTGACTGGGTTAAAAATGAAATTGGTGGCGTGGACAAGATGGCTGAAATTCAACGTGAGAAATCAGGTCTTCTCTACGACTACATTGAGTCATCTGATTTCTACACAAATCCTGTCAAAGATGCCAAGGATCGTTCTGTCTGCAACATCCCATTTGTAACACCAAGTAAAGAGTTGGATGCTAAGTTTGTAGCAGAAGCAGATGCTCTTGGTTTCAAGAATATCAAAGGACACCGTTCAGTAGGTGGTATGCGTGCTAGTGTTTATAACGCTTTCCCACGTCAGGGTGTACTTGACTTGATTGACTTTATGAAGAAATTTGAAGCCGAAAATAAATAATTAGGTAAAGAGATGGAAATTAGACAAGCCTTCCCAAATGAAATTGGGGCTATCATGACTGTGATTGAGAGTGCTAGAACTGCTTTAGCAGAAGCGGGGAGTACTCAATGGCAAGGATCTGATGGTTACCCTACTGAAGAAACTATCTTTGACGATGTCCTTAACGGGCAGGCCTATGTAGGAATTGTTGATGGTCAAATCGTTTCTTATGCTGCGGTGATTGTTGATGGAGACCCTGCTTACGACAAAATCTATGATGGGGACTGGAAACACCACAATAAACGCTACATTACCTTTCATAGAATCGCCGTTTTAAGTGAATTTACGGGTCAGGGCATTGCTCAAACCTTCATTCAAGGTCTTATTGAGGGAACGGATGCTCATGATTTCCGTTGCGATACGCATGAAAAGAATACTGTCATGCAGCATATTTTGGAGAAACTTGGCTATGTCTATTGTGGCAAGGTTCCTATTGATGGTGAACGTCTTGCTTATCAGAAAATCAAAACTAAGCGAGAGCAAGCCTTTTATCAAGAACTTGATGAAGCAGCTCACCACGGGATACATTGATTTAAGAGGAATATAATTATGGTATTTAGTGTAAAAACGTATAACAATATTAACCAGATTGGTTTGAAGGAACTTGGAAATCATTTCCAAATTGATGGTGATTTAGCGGAAAATCCGGATGCCTATATCATTCGTAGTCAAAATCTCCATGACACTGTTTTTCCTGACAACTTGAAAGCTATTGCGCGTGCTGGTGCAGGTACTAACAATATCCCAGTTGACGAAGCAACTGAAAAAGGGATTGTTGTCTTCAATACTCCAGGTGCCAATGCCAACGCTGTTAAAGAAGCTGTTTTGGCCTCTATCTTACTCTCAGCACGTGACTATATTGCGGCCAATGCTTGGGTTAACACACTTAGTGGTGATGATGTTCCTAAACAAATTGAAGCAGGTAAGAAACAGTTTGCAGGTAGCGAGATTGCTGGTAAGACATTGGGTGTTATCGGGCTCGGTGCTATTGGTGCACGTATTGCCAATGATGCTTACCGTTTGGGAATGAAGGTCTATGGTTACGACCCATATGTTTCTATTGAAGCTGCTTGGAATATCTCTCACCATGTAAAACGTGTTTCTGATCTTAAAGAGATTTTTGAAAACTGTGACTATATCACTGTTCACGTTCCATTGACACCAGATACAAAAGGTACTTTCAATGCGGATGCCTTTAACCTCATGCAAAAAGGGACAACTATCATTAACTTTGCCCGTGCAGAGTTGGTAGATAACGATGCCCTCTTTGATGCTTTGGAAACAGGTGTGGTTAAACGCTATATCACCGACTTTGGTACAGAAGACCTCCTTAACAAACCTAAGGTGACTGTCTTCCCACACGTTGGTGGATCAACAAGTGAAGCAGAACTTAACTGTGCGATTATGGCTGGTCAAACCATCCGTCGTTTCATGGAAACAGGTGAAATTGTTAACTCTGTTAACTTCCCACGTGTGCAACAGGCCTTGAGTGCCCCATACCGTATCACTTTGATTAATAAAAACGTGCCTAATATTGTGGCTCGTATCTCTACTGCGGTTTCTGATTTTAATATCAATATCGATAATATCATCAACCGTTCTAAGGGTGACTATGCCTATACACTTCTTGACCTTGATGAAACAGACAAATCTAAGATTGATGAATTGGTTGCTAAGTTTGAAGCTAGTGACAATATCGTTCGTGTGCGTTTGATTAAAGGTAAATAATAAGAGTTAATTGACAGGAACAAGAGATTCCTGTCTTTTTTGTTATAATAAAGACATGCTTTATCGTCAGTATTATTTATCTCCTATTGGACGCTTGTGCTTGGTGGCAAGTGACCAAGCGCTTTATGGTATTTGGTTGGAGGGGCAAAAGCATTTTCAGGCAGGGATCAAGGAAGAGGAGCTAGTAGACACCTCAAATTCTATCTTGAAAATAACCAAGAATTGGTTAGAGGCTTATTTTAAGGGGGATAATCCAAGTCCAGATATCCTCCCTCTAGCTGATAGGGGGACAGATTTTCAACAAAAAGTCTGGTCAGTTTTAGGGGAGATACCTTATGGACGGACTATTAGCTATGGACAGATTAGCCAGCAAATCTCCTGCAAATCAGCTCAGGCTGTAGGAACTGCTGTTGGTAAGAATCCCTGGTTGATTCTGATCCCTTGTCATCGGGTTCTTCCTAGTAGTGGTCATATAGGAAATTACGCCGCAGGAGAAGACGCCAAGCGTTTCTTACTTCATTTAGAAGGCATTAGGTTTGACAATCCTTAGATAGATATCTTATGCTAGAAAAAAGGAGAAAATTATGTACACTTTTTATGAATATCCCAAATGTAGCACTTGTCGTAAGGCAAAGGCAGAACTCGATCAATTAGGTTTAGATGTTGAATCTATTAATATTAAGGAAAATCCACCTTCAGCTCAATTTTTAAAAGAGCTTTTGGTAGGGTCAGATTTAGAACTTAAGAAATTCTTCAATACGAGTGGTCAATCCTACCGCTCTCTAGGTCTAAAGGATAAGTTGCCAACCCTATCTCTTGATGAAGCTGTTGAACTCTTGGCTTCAGATGGTATGTTGATTAAACGTCCTATCTTGATTAAAGATGGTAAGGTTTTACAGGTTGGTTACCGTACCCCTTACCAAGACTTAAATTTATAAAAAATAAGCAAAAAATCTTGCCACAGTAAATAGAAGTATGGTAAGATTAAAACAGTTGCCGCTATAGTTAAATGGTATAATAGAGCAATGGTAATGCTCCGTTCCGAGTTCAATTCTCGGTGGTGGCATCTGTGATAAAGTCCAGCCTTAGGGTTGGATTTTTTTATGTTCAAAGAGGTTGATTTATACCTCTCAATTTTTCAAAAGAATTTACTGAAAACTCTTGAAATTCAAAAAAAAAGGAGTAGACTAATAGGTGATTAAACCTAGGAGGCAAGTCGTGAAATACTACGTTCAATTCATGTTGATTTGTTTGTTTGCCGTTATTGGTGAAGCTATTTCAACATTCTTTAAATTACCTATTCCTGGAAGCATTATTGGCCTATTCTTGCTTCTGATTGCTCTTCAGCTTAAGTGGATTCGTCTACGTCATATTCATGCAGTAGCAGAGTTTCTAATTGCCAATATGACTATTCTATTTTTGCCAGCAGGTGTCGGTATTATGGAACGATGGAATGCTATTTCAGCGAATATTGTCCCTATTATTTTGATTATTATGGGAGCCTTGGTCCTTAATATTGTTGTAATTGCAGTAGTTGTCGGATTCATCAAAAAACATTTTGAAGGTGATTACGAGGAGGTTAAACGTGGCTAATTTTTTTAATACACCCTTGTTTGGGCTAACACTTTCTGTACTAGCTTACACAATAGGGCTTTTGATTTATCGCCGTTTTCCTAATCCTTTGACAACGCCTCTCCTTGTATCGACTGCCTTGATTATCGTTATTTTGCATTATACAGGTATTTCCTACAAGGATTACTATGTCGGTGGCTCTTATCTGAACAGTTTGATTATACCTTCAACAGTCGCGCTAGCAGTTCCTTTTTATAAAAATCTACACCTCATGCGCCATCACTATAAGAGTATTCTAATTGGATCAACTGTTGCCTGTGTTCTAAATACGAGTTATACGGCCCTGATTGCTAAGCTTTTTGGGATGGATTATTTCCTAGCAATCTCTCTCTTTCCTAAGTCTGTAACGACTGCCATGGCTGTAGGAATTTCGGAAAAAATGCAGGGGATTACGACAGTAACCTTGGTCGTCGTTGTTATTACGGGAATCTTAACCTCTGTCTTGGGCCCTGTCTTCTTAAAAATGATTGGCATTAAAGATCCAGTTGCTATCGGACTTTCACTCGGAGGAACTGGACACGCCGTAGGTACCGGAGCTGCCTTCAGATATGGTCAGGTTGCAGGTGCCATGGGTGGTCTTTCAATTGCTGTAACAGGGATTCTATATGTCTTTATTAGTCCTATTGTGGCAAGTTTGATTCTGAAATAAAAAATTAAGGTTTGGATAGGTTTTCCAAGCCTTTTTAGCTGTGAAAAACAAGCAAAATCTGACCTTTTATGTTATAATTAAGGTTATGAATTATGGAGATTATATCTGGGATTTGGGTGGTACCTTGTTGGATAATTACCAGGTATCAACCCAAGCCTTTCTAGCAACTTTAGAACAATTTGAGCGTACAGCAGAACCTCAAGCAGTCTATGATGCCCTTAAGGTATCAACGAGCACTGCCATTGCTATGTTTGCGCCTGATATAGCTGATTTTCGAACCCTATATAAGCAGGAGGAAGCCAAGCATTTACAGGAACCTGTTCTTTTTGAAGGTGCTAAGGCTGTCCTAGCTAAGATTGTGACCGAGGGTGGGCGTAATTTTTTGGTTAGCCACCGTAATCACTTGGTGCTAGAAATCCTTGACAAAGCAGAAATTGCCTCTTATTTTACGGAGGTTGTAACTTCTGAAAATGGCTTTGCTAGAAAGCCGAGTCCAGATAGTTTCCTTTATTTAATTAAAAAATACGATATTAAACACGGCTTGGTCATTGGTGACCGCCAGATAGATATAGAGGCAGGAAAAGCAGCAGGTCTGGATACTTTGCTTGTTGACGGCCATAAATCATTATTGGAGATTGTGACATAAATGACTGATGAATTAAAAAATATTGAAGAAAAAGCGCAAGAATATGATGCCAGCCAGATTCAAGTCCTAGAGGGGCTTGAAGCGGTACGTATGCGCCCAGGTATGTATATTGGATCAACCTCAAAAGAAGGGTTGCATCATTTGGTATGGGAGATTGTCGATAACTCAATCGATGAGGCCTTGGCTGGTTTCGCCACTCATATTCAGGTTTTTATTGAGCCGGACAATTCTATCACGGTTGTCGATGATGGTCGTGGTATTCCAGTCGATATCCAAGAAAAAACTGGTCGTCCTGCAGTTGAAACTGTCTTTACGGTACTTCACGCTGGTGGTAAATTCGGCGGAGGCGGTTATAAGGTCTCTGGTGGTTTGCACGGGGTTGGTTCTTCGGTCGTTAATGCCCTCTCAACACAACTTGATGTTAAGGTTTATAAAAATGGCCATATCCACTTCCAAGAGTATAAACGTGGGGTCGTGGTAGCAGATTTGGCAGTAATTGGTGAAACAGAGAAACATGGTACGACTGTTCACTTTACGCCAGACCCAGAGATTTTCCAAGAGACAACCGAGTTTGATTTTGGAAAATTGGCTAAACGTATCCAAGAGCTAGCCTTTTTGAATAAGGGGCTCCGTATCTCTATCACAGATAAGCGTGAGGGTCTCGAACAAGAGAAACACTATCACTACGAAGGTGGTATCACGTCTTATGTGAAATACATCAATGAAAACAAGGATGTTATCTTTGACGAACCTATCTACACTGATGGTGAAATGGATGGTATTTCGGTTGAAGTTGCTATGCAATATACAACTGGCTATCATGAAACAGTGATGAGTTTTGCAAACAACATTCACACCCATGAAGGTGGTACTCACGAACAAGGTTTCCGTACAGCCTTAACGCGTGTCATTAATGACTATGCACGTCAGAATAAGATTCTCAAAGAAAAAGATGATAATTTGACTGGGGATGATGTTCGTGAAGGGTTGACTGCTATCATCTCTGTCAAGCATCCAAACCCACAGTTTGAAGGTCAAACCAAGACCAAGCTTGGAAACTCTGAAGTAGTTAAGATTACCAATCGTCTCTTCAGTGAAGCTTTGAGTCGCTTCCTCTTGGAAAATCCTGCCATTGCTAAGAAGATTGTTGAAAAAGGGATTTTGGCTTCTAAGGCTCGTATCGCCGCTAAACGTGCCCGTGAAGTGACACGTAAGAAGTCAGGTCTTGAAATTTCTAACCTTCCAGGGAAGTTGGCAGACTGTTCATCAAATAATGCCGAAATGAATGAACTTTTCATTGTCGAAGGGGACTCAGCTGGTGGTTCTGCTAAGTCAGGACGTAACCGTGAATTCCAAGCCATTCTGCCAATTCGAGGTAAGATTTTGAACGTTGAAAAGGCTAGCATGGATAAGATTCTAGCCAATGAAGAAATTCGTTCTCTCTTCACAGCTATGGGAACAGGTTTTGGAGCTGAATTTGATGTCAGCAAGGCTCGTTACCACAAGTTGGTAATCATGACCGATGCCGATGTCGATGGGGCCCACATCCGTACTTTGCTTCTGACTTTGATTTACCGCTTTATGCGTCCAGTCTTGGAAGCAGGCTATGTCTACATTGCTCAACCACCAATTTATGGGGTTAAGGTTGGTTCTGAGATTAAAGAGTACATCCAACCTGGTGCCGATCAAGAAGACAAATTGCGTGCTGCTCTTGAAAACTACAGTGTGGGACGTTCAAAACCTACAGTACAACGTTATAAAGGTTTGGGTGAAATGGATGACCACCAACTTTGGGAAACTACCATGGACCCTGAAAATCGTTTGATGGCACGTGTTTCTGTGGATGATGCTGCAGAGGCCGATAAGATTTTCGATATGCTGATGGGAGACAAGGTTGAACCTCGCCGAGAATTTATCGAAGAAAATGCCGTTTACAGTACTCTAGATATCTAATATTCTTTTAGAAAAGGGTGCAATGCTAGGATAACTATGATATAATCGTAATGTTATTCTACATTTATGAACATAATAGACGATTAAGGAGAAACTATGTCTAGCGGAATTGTTTTACTGATTGTAGTGGTAGTTATGCTCGTAATTATCGCTTACTTAGTCGGTATTCTTATTAGAAAACGAAATGATTCGCGGATTGCACAGCTTGAAGAACGCAAGCAAAAATTGTTTGACTTGCCAATTAACGAAGAAATTGAAGAAGTTAAAAAGCTTCACTTGATTGGACAAAGTCAAACAACATTCCGTGAATGGAATCAGAAATGGATTGATATCTCGACAAATTCATTCGCAGATATTGAAAATCATATTTTCGAAGCTGAAAATATGAACGATACCTTCCATTTCTTCAAGGCTAGTGGTGAAATCAATAACATTGAGAGTCAGTTAGATCTTGTGGAAGAAGACATCAAGTCTATCCGCGAAGCGCTCTCAACCTTGAAAGAACAAGAAGAAAAGAACAGTGCTCGCGTTAAGCATGCATTAGACTTGTACGAAGAGTTGCAAAACTCAATCGAGGAAAACTCTGATAATTTCGGTTCTACCATGACTGAAATCAATAAACAGCTTAAAAACATTGAAGCTGAGTTTGCTGAATTCGTGACTCTTAACTCATCAGGTGACCCTGTTGAAGCATCTACTATCTTGGATCGTGCAGAAGAGCACACTATTGCATTGGGTCAAATTTCAGAGAAGATTCCTGCTATTGTAGCTAAGTTGGAAGATGATTTCCCAGATCAGTTGGATGATTTGGAATCTGGCTATCGCAAGTTGATTGAGCAAAATTATCACTTCCCTGAGAAAAATATCGAACGTCGCTTCCAAGAAATTCGTGAAGCTATCCGTTCAAACTCAAGTGAGTTGGTTTCTCTTGATTTAGACCGTGCGGAAGAAGAAAACGCTGAGATTCAAGAAAAAATTGACAACTTGTATAGCATTTTTGAACGTGAAATTGCCTCATACAAGGTTGTTATGCGTCAAAAGAAAATTTTGCCAGATTATCTCAAGCATGCTAAAGAAAACAACAAGAAACTTCAAGAAGAGCTTGAGCGTCTCATGTTGACTTACATCTTCGATGAAACATATGCGGCAGATGTTCGTAGCTTTGCATCTGATATTTCAGGTGTGGAGACGGCTGTTCTTCCGACCCTTGAAAATTTTGAAACTCAGGTAAAACCATTCTCAGAACTTGAGAAAATCTTTGAAAAGAGTCTTAATACCTTGTCAGCTGTTGAAAATGGTCAGGTTGAGGTCTTTGAAAATCTTCAGGCTATTGAGATAAACGAAGCTAAAGCACGTGAAGAGCTTGATCTTTATGTTAATAAATTGCATGTTATCAAGCGTTACATGGAAAAACGTAACCTGCCAGGTATTCCTCAATCCTTCTTGAGTGTATTCTTCTCAACTAGTGCTCAAATTGAGGCCCTTATGGACGAACTCAGCCGTGGCCGTATTAATATTGATGCGGTAATGCGTTTGACAGAAACATCTAAAAACGCCATTGATCATTTGGAAGAGACTGCTTACTTGGTTGTTCAAAATGCAACCTTGACTGAGCAACTCTTGCAATACTCAAACCGCTACCGTTCGTTCGAACCTGCTGTTCAAAGTAGCTTTGAGCATGCACTTAAATTGTTTGAGGTTGATCATGATTATGATGCATCTTTGGAAGAAATCTCTTATGCCTTGGAAACAGTTGAACCAGGTGTGACAGATCGCTTTGTATCATCTTACGAGAAGACACGCGAACAAATTCGTATGTAAGAGAAAGATTCTGGACTGCGGTCCAGAATTTTTTGTAAGGTCCGTTTTTCATTTCATATTTGAATTAAATCTAGTGAAGGCTTATATAGACATCGAAGAATCGAGGTAATTATGTCAGAAGTTAAAGGTTTATTAGTTATGGACGTAGATTCTACGCTAGTCCAAGAAGAAGTTATTGATTTATTGGGAGAAGAAGCAGGCGTTGGTCAAAAGGTTGCTGAAATTACAGAGCGTGCCATGCGTGGAGAATTGGATTTTAGACAGGCCTTGAATGAGCGTGTGGCGACCCTCAAGGGATTGCCAGAGAGTATATTTGACAAGGTCTACGCTCGTATTCATTTCAACAAGGGAGCCAAGGAACTTGTAGATGAACTCCACGCCCGTGGCTTTAAGGTAGGCTTGGTTTCTGGAGGTTTCCATGAGACTGTGGATAGACTAGCAATTGAAGCAGGAATCGATTATGTTAAGGCTAATCACCTAGAGGTGATTGACGGTGTCTTAACTGGTAAGGTCTATGGTGACATTGTCACCAAAGATGTCAAGGTAGCCAAACTCAAAGATTGGGCAGCAGAAAATGGTCTCGAACTCTCGCAAACCATTGCTATGGGTGACGGTGCTAATGATTTGCCTATGATTAAGACAGCTGGCATCGGCATCGCCTTTTGTGCTAAACCAATTGTCCGTGAACAAGCGCCTTACCAAATCACAGAACCAGATTTGTATAAGGTGATTAAGATTTTGGATGGGGTTAAGAAATAGTAGCCATAAAAAGAGTCCTTTGGATAATTCCAAGGGACTTTTTGGGCATCAAAAAAGCACCGAATCGGTGCCACTTTCTCAAGTTGAATACGGACTAAGCCTTATTTTAACTTTGCTGTATTGTTTCGAATGGTTTCAAACCGCTCTTATTATATAGCTTTGTAACCAATATGTCAAATTACTACAGAGTAAGGTAATAAAAAAATTATTTTCTTAATCATAATACTTTAACTCTGTACTATTAATAAGTAGTTCGATCAGGTGTTGAAATGTTCTTTAATAAGTGTATAATATTTTCTATAAATTAAGATTTTTCAAATAAGGAGAAAAGCATGACTAAGCCATACTCAATTGGACTTGATATTGGGACGAATAGTGTTGGATGGGCTGTAATAACTGATGATTACAAGGTTCCATCTAAAAAAATTAAAGTCTTAGGAAATACGAGTAAAAAGTATATCAAAAAGAACCTGTTAGGTGCATTACTCTTTGACTCTGGAATCACAGCAGAGGGAAGAAGATTGAAGCGTACTGCAAGAAGACGTTATACTAGACGCCGTAATCGTATCCTTTATTTGCAGGAAATTTTTAGCACAGAGATGGCTACATTAGATGATGCTTTCTTTCAAAGACTTGACGATTCATTTTTAGTTCCTGATGATAAACGTGATAGTAAGTATCCGATATTTGGAAACTTAGTAGAAGAAAAAGCCTATAATGATGAATTTCCAACTATCTATCATTTAAGGAAATATTTAGCAGATAGTACTAAAAAAGCAGATTTGCGTCTAGTTTATCTTGCATTGGCTCATATGATTAAATATAGAGGTCACTTCTTAATTGAAGGAGGGTTTAATTCAAAAAATAATGATATTCAGAAGAACTTTCAAGACTTTTTGGACACTTATAATGCAATTTTTGAATCGGATTTATCACTTGAGAATAGTAAACAACTTGAGGAAATTGTTAAAGATAAGATTAGTAAATCAGCAAAGAAAGATCGTATTTTAAAACTCTTTCCTGGGGAGAAGAATTCGGGTATTTTTTCAGAGTTTCTAAAGTTGATTGTAGGAAATCAAGCTGACTTTAGGAAATATTTTAATTTAGACGAAAAAACTTCCTTACAGTTTTCTAAAGAAAGCTATGACGAAGATTTAGAGACTTTGTTAGGTCACATTGGAGATGATTACAGTGATGTCTTTCTCAAAGCCAAAAAACTTTATGACGCTATTCTTTTATCAGGTATTCTGACTGTAACTGATAACGAGACAGAAGCACCTCTTTCTTCTGCCATGATAATGCGATATAAGGAACACGAAGAAGATTTAGCGTTACTAAAGGCATACATAAGAAATATTTCACTAGAAACATATAATGAAGTATTTAAAGACGACACCAAAAACGGTTATGCTGGTTATATTGATGGAAAAACAAGTCAGGAAGATTTCTATGTTTATCTAAAAAAACTATTGGCTGGTCTTGAAGGTGCGGACTATTTTCTTGAAAAAATTAATCGAGAAGACTTTTTAAGAAAGCAACGTACATTTGATAATGGTTCGATACCATATCAGATTCATCTTCAAGAAATGAGAGCAATTCTTGATAAGCAAGCTAAATTTTATCCTTTCTTGGCTAAAAATAAAGATAGAATCGAGAAGATTTTAACCTTCCGAATTCCTTATTATGTAGGTCCACTTGCGAGAGGGAATAGTGACTTCGCTTGGTCAATAAGAAAACGAAATGAAAAAATTACACCTTGGAATTTTGAGGACGTTATTGACAAAGAATCTTCGGCAGAGGCTTTCATTAATCGAATGACTAGTTTTGATTTGTATTTGCCAGAAGAGAAGGTACTTCCAAAGCATAGTTTCTTATACGAAACTTTTACTGTATATAATGAATTAACAAAAGTTAGATTTATTGCCGAAAGTATGAGAGATTATCAATTTTTAGATAGTAAGCAGAAGAAAGATATTGTCCGACTTTATTTTAAAAATAAAAGGAAAGTTACTGATAAGGATATTATTGAATATTTACATGCAATTGATGGATATGATGGAATTGAATTAAAAGGCATAGAGAAACAGTTTAATTCTAGTTTATCTACTTATCACGATCTTTTAAATATTATTAATGATAAAGAGTTTTTGGATGATAGTTCAAATGAAGCGATTATCGAAGAAATTATCCATACTTTGACAATTTTTGAAGATAGAGAGATGATAAAACAACGTCTTTCAAAATTTGAGAATATATTCGATAAATCCGTTTTGAAAAAGTTATCTCGTAGACATTACACTGGCTGGGGTAAGTTATCTGCTAAACTTATTAATGGTATTCGAGATGAAAAATCTGGTAATACTATTCTTGATTACTTAATTGATGATGGTGTTTCTAACCGTAATTTCATGCAACTTATTCACGATGATGCTCTTTCTTTTAAAAAGAAGATAAAGAAATCACAAATTATTGGTGACAAAGATAATATTAAACAGGTCGTTCAGGCTTTGCCAGGAAGTCCTGCGATTAAAAAAGGTATTTTACAAAGCATAAAAATTGTAGATGAATTAGTTAAAGTTATGGGAAGAAGACCTGAGTCAATTGTTGTTGAGATGGCTCGTGAAAACCAATATACCAACCAAGGTAAATCTAATTCTCAACAACGCTTGAAACGTTTAGAAGAATCTCTCAAAGACTTAGGTAGTAAGATACTTAAGGAAAATATTCCTGCAAAACTCTCTAAAATAGACAATAACGAACTTCAAAATGATCGACTTTATTTGTATTATCTTCAAAACGGAAAAGATATGTATACCGGAGAAGAATTAGATATTGATAGATTAAGTAATTATGATATTGATCATATTATTCCTCAAGCTTTTTTGAAAGATGATTCTATTGACAATAAAGTACTTGTTTCATCTGCTAGCAACCGTGGTAAATCAGATGATGTTCCAAGTTTAGAGGTTGTTAAAAAAAGAAAGACACATTGGTATCAATTATTGAAATCAAAATTAATTTCTCAACGAAAATTTGATAATCTGACAAAAGCTGAGCGAGGAGGTTTGTCACAAGAGGAGAAAGCTGGGTTTATTCAACGCCAGTTGGTTGAAACACGTCAAATAACAAAACATGTAGCTCGTTTACTTGATGAGAGATTTAATAATAAAAAAGATGAAGATAATAAAACGATACGAACAGTAAAAATCATTACCTTGAAATCTAGCTTGGTTTCTCAGTTTCGTAAGGATTTTGAACTTTATAAAGTCCGTGAAATCAACGATTTTCATCATGCTCATGATGCCTACTTGAATGCCGTTGTAGCAAGTGCTTTACTTAAGAAATACCCTAAACTAGAGCCAGAATTTGTGTACGGTGACTATCCAAAATACAATAGTTTTAGAGAAAGAAAGTCAGCTACAGAAAAGGTATATTTCTATTCAAATATCATGAATATCTTTAAAAAATCTATTTCTTTAGCTGATGGTACAGTTATTGAAAGACCACTTATTGAGGTAAATGAGGAGACCGGTGAATCCGTTTGGAATAAAGTAGCAGACCTAAGTACTGTTAGAAAAGTTCTTTCATATTCACAAGTTAATGTTGTCAAAAAAGTTGAGGAACAGAATCACGGATTGGATAGAGGAAAACCAAAGGGATTGTTTAATGCAAACCTTTCTTCGAAACCAAAACAAAATAGTAAAGAAAATTTAGTAGGTGCTAAAGAGTACCTTGACCCCAAAAAGTACGGAGGGTATGCTGGAATTTCTAATTCATTTGCTATTCTTGTTAAAGGTACAATTGAAAAAGGTGCTAAGAAAAAAATAACAAATGTACTAGAATTTCAAGGAATTTCTATTTTAGATAGGATTTATTATAGAAAAGATAAACTTAATTTTTTACTTGAAAAAGGTTATAAAGATATTGAGTTAATTATTGAATTACCTAAATATAGTTTATTTGAACTTTCAGATGGTTCACGTCGGATGTTGGCTAGTATTTTGTCAACGAATAATAAGAGGGGAGAGATTCACAAAGGAAATCAAATCTTTATTTCACAGAAGTTTGTGAAATTACTTTATCATGCTAAAAGAATAAGTAGCACATTTAATGAGAATCATAGAAAATATGTTGAAAATCATAAAAAAGAGTTTGAAGAATTATTTTACTATATTCTTGAGTTTAATGAGAATTATGTTGGAGCTAAAAAGAATGGTGAACTCTTAAAATCTGCTTTTCAATCATGGCAAAATCATAGTATAGATGAACTCTGTAGTAGTTTTATAGGACCTACCGGAAGTGAAAGAAAGGGACTATTTGAATTAACCTCTCGCGGAGGTGCTGCTGATTTTGAATTTTTAGGTGTTAAAATTCCAAGGTATAGAGACTATACCCCATCATCCCTATTAAAAGATGCCACACTTATTCACCAATCTGTTACAGGCCTCTATGAAACACGATTAGACCTTAGCAAACTAGGAGAGGATTAATGGCGGGTTGGAGAACAGTAGTCGTAAACACACATTCTAAACTGTCATATAAGAATAATCACCTTATTTTTAGAAACTCATATAAAACTGAGATGATTCATCTTTCTGAGATTGATATACTTTTATTGGAAACTACTGATATTGTACTAACCACTATGTTAGTAAAGAGATTAGTTGATGAAAATATCCTTGTTATTTTCTGTGATGATAAACGATTGCCGACAGCTTTTCTTACACCGTATTATGCACGTCATGATTCTAGTCTACAAATAGCTAGACAAATTTCTTGGAAAGAAGATGTTAAATGTGAAGTATGGACGGCTATTATTGCACAAAAGATATTGAATCAGTCCTACTATTTGGGAGAATGTTCCTTCTTTGAGAAATCTCAATCAATTATGGAGTTATATCATGGTTTAGAACAGTTTGATCCTAGTAATCGTGAGGGTCACTCTGCCAGAATTTATTTTAATACACTTTTCGGTAATGACTTTACTAGGGAAAGTGATAATGATATCAATGCAGCGCTAGATTATGGTTATACTTTATTATTGAGTATGTTTGCACGTGAGGTTGTCGTCTGTGGTTGTATGACACAAATTGGTTTAAAACATGCTAATCAGTTTAATCAATTTAACCTTGCTAGTGATATTATGGAGCCATTTAGACCAATTATAGATAGAATTGTTTATCAAAATCGACATAATAATTTCGTTAAAATCAAAAAAGAACTCTTTTCGATCTTTTCAGAAACCTATCACTATAATGGAAAAGAGATGTATTTATCAAACATTGTTAGTGATTATACAAAAAAAGTTATAAAAGCGTTAAATCAGTTAGGTGAGGAAATTCCTGAATTTAGAATATGAGTTATAGATATATGCGAATGATATTAATGTTTGATATGCCAACAGATACTGCTGAAGAGAGGAAAGCGTATCGTAAGTTTAGGAAGTTTCTTTTAAGTGAAGGTTTTATTATGCACCAGTATTCGGTTTATAGTAAACTTTTGTTAAATAATACTGCAAATACAGCAATGATTGGACGACTTAAGGCTAATAATCCTAAAAAAGGAAATATAACAATACTAACAGTTACTGAAAAGCAATTTGCCCGTATGATTTATTTGTACGGAGATAAAAACACAAGTATTGCCAATTCAGACGAAAGATTAGTATTTTTAGGAGAAAATTATTGTGATGAAGATTAATTTTTCGCTTTTAGATGAGCCTTTGGAGATTAAGCAGGGAACAGTTCTCGTAATTGAGGATGTGAGTGTGTTTGCTCAATTAGTCAAGGAATTCTATCAGTATGATGAACAATCGAATTTAACAATATTTGATAGTAAAATAAGGAGTTTAAAGTCCTCTGACTTACTGTTAATAACAGATATTTTAGGTTACGATATTAATACTTCTCAGATATTAAAGTTGCTTCACATAGATATAGTAAGCCAGTTGAATGACAAACCAGAAGTTAGATCGGAAATAGATTCTTTGGTATCATTGATTACTGATATTATATTGGCAGAGTGTTTAGAAAATGAACTAGATATAGAGTATGATGAGATTACACTTTTAGAACTAATAAAAGCGTTAGGTATCAGAATCGAAACTAAGTCTTGTACGGTTTTTGAAAAAATATTTGAGATTCTACAGATTTTCAAATATTTGGCTAAAAAGAGAATTTTAGTATTCGTCAATAGCTTGTCATATTTTTCTAATGATGAAATTTATCAAATCTTGGAATATACAAAGTTATTACAAGCTAATGTATTATTTTTGGAACCTAGACGGATTGGGAGGTTTCAACAATTTGTTTTAGATAAAGATTACATTTTGATGCCCTATAATAACTTGTAATTTGGTAATGAGTATAGATAGTCTTGAGTTATTTCAAGACTATTTTTTTAGTGTTTAGTGTTTCTGTATAAAGTTGAGTAGAAGAATCATTTTGTTAGAGAGTAGATTATAAGGTTTTGATAGAGGAGGAGTTAAATTGGTTGCCATAAGATTCCTAAGAAATACTCCAATATGGTGACAGTGACATTTTGTCTAAAACGTTGATATATATAGCTTTTTAAGGTATAATAAACATAAAAACGGGATCATTTTGAAGCTGAAGTCATGCTGAGATGAATAGCGCGATTACGAAATCTGGTAGAAAAAAGACAGTCTACGAGGTTTTAGAGCTGTGTTGTTTCGAATGGTTCCAAAACCTGACCACGGTTTGCCATTAGATCAATTAGGTTTTAGAGCTGTGTTGTTTCGAATGGTTCCAAAACACCTAAACCGGGTACGGTTGCAGTCTACACGTTTTAGAGCTGTGTTGTTTCGAATGGTTCCAAAACCTTTTGAAGATACATATAGCATGCAATCTTCGTTTTAGAGCTGTGTTGTTTCGAATGGTTCCAAAACGTCCTGGTACAAGTATCTTAAGCAACAAGGGTTTTAGAGCTGTGTTGTTTCGAATGGTTCCAAAACGATCACACAAGAGTTCACTTTTATGCCCAGGTTTTAGAGCTGTGTTGTTTCGAATGGTTCCAAAACATGGAATTACGTAAAGAAGTTAATGCTATTGTTTTAGAGCTGTGTTGTTTCGAATGGTTCCAAAACTCAGTCATGAAGTGATAACACCAGTAGTTCGTTTTAGAGCTGTGTTGTTTCGAATGGTTCCAAAACCTTGCTATTTAGTTGTTTTTCTAAATCTTTGTTTTAGAGCTGTGTTGTTTCGAATGGTTCCAAAACCGGTACGAGATACACCCACAATCGCCCGACGTTTTAGAGCTGTGTTGTTTCGAATGGTTCCAAAACGGTTTCCAAGAATGACCGAGTATGGTTTTGGTTTTAGAGCTGTGTTGTTTCGAATGGTTCCAAAACTTATCCGTATCTGGTTTAGTAGTCTTGTACGTTTTAGAGCTGTGTTGTTTCGAATGGTTCCAAAACTTCAATAACAACTATCAAGACCAAGGGCGTGTTTTAGAGCTGTGTTGTTTCGAATGGTTCCAAAACGGTGTATATCCTGGTATGGAACACATGAGAGTTTTAGAGCTGTGTTGTTTCGAATGGTTCCAAAACGAAAGACTTTTCTCTTTCAATTACATATAAGTTTTAGAGCTGTGTTGTTTCGAATGGTTCCAAAACGATTACTAAAATCAAAGAATATATAGCGTTGTTTTAGAGCTGTGTTGTTTCGAATGGTTCCAAAACTTCCCCAATATCTTGTTTTACTGAACGTACGTTTTAGAGCTGTATTGTTTTAAATGGTTTCACTCCCCCATTGTAATGATTTTGGTTGACTTCTCTTCAAACGAATCTTATCATAGAGGAGTATAGTATTGAAATGGGGGAAGAGACATGTTATACGAATATCCGGCGATTTTTCACACGATTGAGGAAGGTTATCAAATTAGTTTTCCTGACTTTGGTCGTAGCATTAGGGCAGATTCTTTGCCTCTTGCCATGACGAAAGCATCTGTGTTTTTATCACATATTATAAAGGGCTATGGAGATAAGGATTTACCTGTGCCGACTGCGGTAAGTAGTATTCCTAATGAGGAAGAACTCGTCGTTTTGATTCAAACAGAGCTTGATTAAGACTAAAAAACTCTCGGAAGATCGATTACCGAGAGTTTTAGTTTTTATTGGCCACATAGACGCCCAAGACGACTAAAATTCCTGCAAAAATTTGTAGATGTGAGAAGGGCTCTCCTAAGACAATAACAGCAGCTAGAATAGATATAATTGTCGAAATCCCAATGAAGGAAGCTGTTCGGTTAACCCCGATATTGGCGATGGCAAAATTTGATAGCAAATAGCCCAGAACACTACATCCCAAGCCTTGATAAAGGATAGTGATTGTAAATTTTGGATTGGTCAAAGGAAGAAGTAAGAGTTCTTTTAAGTAGCCAGCTAGAAAGCCTTGGCTGAGTGCAAAGAGTCCAAATGTCAGGCAACCACTGGCAAGCATAAAATAGGTAATCTCAAGGCTGGTGAATTGACTTGCCCTTTCAACATCAACGCAATACAGGGCGTAGGAGATGACTGCTAGCCCTAGAATCAAGTAGCCAACAAGGGAGAAGTGAGTAGAACCGCCAGCAGCAAAGACAGCTATGATGATACCGATGAGGGTTGTGATGACACCGACCACCTGCCAACGGCTAGGCCATTCTTTTAAAATTAGGCTGGACATGATAAGGGCAACGACTGGGATACAGGCTAGGAAGGCTCCGCTTTCAGAAGCTGTCGTCATACGAATGCCAATCGTTTCGCAGATAAAATAGATAATCGGATTGAGAATGGCAATACGTGTCAGTGGTTTGAGATTTCTACCATTAATTTTTAGCCGACGTCGGCTGAATAGGAAATAGAGGTTGATAAAAAGGAAGGCGGTGACAAAGCGCCAAGAGATTAAAGCCAGGTCACTGACCTGTGCTGTAATAGATTTGGTAAAGATAAAACTGAGCCCAAAGAGAATCTCACAGGTCGCTGCAGCCAAGCATCCTAAGATAATTTTATTCTTCATTATCTCACCTCCTGAATTTGGATTTCCACGCCTATTATAGCACTTTCAGGAAGCGTTTACATCAATCTGAACCTAAAAAATAGACTAGCAGATTAGCTAGCCTATCTTATCTTATTAGTTACCAATTGAGACAGTTCCGTCTGAACCAACTTTGACATTTGTACCGTCTTGGCTATTAACTTCGACTGAGCCATCTTGACCAACTGTTGCGCTGTTACCTTCGCTATCGTTGGCTTCGACAGTATTATTGCCGTTTGTTTTTGCTGAGTTACCGTTTCCGTCGCTCACTTCAGTTGAACCGTCTTTGTTGACTTTTACTGAAGCGCTTGAATCCGTTGAAGAAGATTCTTTGGTCACCTTGCTTGATGATGGTGTTGAAGATGATGAGTCAGTTTTGTCTTTAGAGTTGCCACATGCTGCTAAGGTCAACAAGGCAAGAACTGAGACAGAGGCTAAAGTTAATTTAGAAAACATTTTCATAATAGTCTCCCTTTTTTCTTAGTAAATTTATTTTAAATGAAAAAGGAAAGATTTAAAAGCGCTTCCAGTCGTTTTTACGCAACTGTAATCCCTTGGTAATATCAGTGTTGTTACAGGCTAATCTATTGGAAAATAAGAGGTAGATTCCCTTACGCTTCTAGGAGGTTTGATAGATATTTCAAATCGTTCAGTCAGGTTGTAAGGCCTCTCTTTGTTATAATAATAGAAAACAGAATGAGGTGACATCATGTATCAAACGACAGTTAAAGGTGATAAACGATTCCATTCGCTTTCAGAGGGATATGGAGCACCGGTGGAACTTTTTGGCTACACAGAAGATGGGGAAACACCGATGAGCTTGGTCAATATTGCCTTGGCTTCCTGCGTGACCATGTGTCTACAAAGCTATTTTGCCAAGTATCAGGGGATTGAGGAGCTTGCCATTCAGGTTGATTCCAGCTATGAAGAAGGACATTTCACACTTGAGATTCAGTTACCTGAGGGTCTGATTTTGGAAAATGAGCAAGAACTCCTAGCTTTTGTGTATGATTATTGTCGAGTGAAGAAGCTTTTTCGTGAAGATATTCAGGTTGATATTAGCTTAGCCAAATAAGCTTATTATCCTTTATGAACTTCGTGTTATACTAATAGATAAAGACGTGTCATTTCACTGGGGGTGGAATGAGCAGCAATAGGAGGGCTTGCTATGCAAGACAAACTACATGAAATCCGTGTGTTTGAAAATTTTCAAGAAGAAGTATTTGAAGCTGGACATGTCGTCGTGACAACTAAGGTGGTTGAGAAGTCCCTAAATTACTTTGGTAATGCCCACGGGGGATATTTGTTTACGCTTTGTGATCAGGTTGCAGGGCTGGTGGCTATTTCAACAGGTGACTATGCAGTGACGCTTCAGTCTAATATCAATTTTCTCAAGGCAGGGCATTTGTCTGACCAACTCAAGATTGAGGGATTGTGCGTTCATAATGGCAAGACGACCAAGGTGGTGGAGGTTGTCATTACTAATCAGGAAGAGAAAATTCTTACAAGGGCTACGTTTACCATGTATGTGACAGGCTCGGTCGAGGAATAGAAAAGGAGCGTTTATGTCAGATTTTCAAACCATGGATGACTTTGCGGTCTTTGTTAATGACTACCTGACACCAGACCGATTGAAAGTTCAAGCCTATTCTTATGCGTCAGACCAGCAGGAGCTCTCTCTTCTTGTGACCATTGATGATTACGAGATGATGTGTCGTTGGCATGCTGTCTGGACTTTTTCAGGGTTACACCAGGCCTTCTTTCAGTCTGTAATGGACTTGGATAACAGCTTTTCTATTGATAGTGATAGCTTGGCTATGAAAGTACGTTTAAGGGATCAAGAGCTCTTGTTTCAAGCAAAGGGGCTTGAGATGGTGGTTGTCGATTTGCCTGAGCCCCTTTTTCGTTTAGCTGATGTGTCTTTTAACGAAGGAGGAAAGCACTTTACCTACCTTTGTGAAGACCTAAGTGTTACAGCAGAAGATTGGGTCTTGGTTCCTATAGGTTTTGGTAATGCTGAAAAAGAAGCATTTGTAGAAAGGATTTCCTATGTCCTAGCAGATGAGGTTCCAGTTGAACTGACAAAACTGAAAAAGGTGATTCAAAAGCTAGATTTAGTAACCGTTCGTTATGATGTGAAGGTTGTTCGAAAGGGATTTTTGAGTTTTTCAGGGATGGTTTTTGAGGGCGAGGAACTAGGTAAGCCAACAGACTTTCTTTGGGTACCCTTTTTGGCAGAACAAGATGATTTGGCTGTTCCTACCTATGGTATTCGGATCAATGATGGCAGTCGCAAGACTTATGTAACGGCCTTGGCTGGTGAGGATGATAGTATGGAAATGATTGCTCTTGCACCAGCTACTTATGCGGTTTTTAAACTTAGTGGGCCTGCAACAGCAGCTGTTTGGGAGAGTTTTCATTATGCTAAGAAACATTTTGAAATGATTAATCAGCCAACTGTAGAGGTTTATCCACCAGGGAATCGTCAGGCTGAAGATTATGAGATGGAAGTTTGGATTCCAATAAAGGAGGAAGTATAGATGCGTCTGGATAAGTTTTTGGTTGATTGTGGTGTTGGTAGTCGCAGTCAAGTCAAGACCTTTCTCAAAAAGAAGCAAGTGACCGTAAATGGTCAGGTGGAGACATCACCTAAGACTCAGATTGATGAGAATCAAGATCAGATTGCTTTTCAAGGTCAAGCATTAACACACGAGACCTTTGTTTACTATCTTTTAAATAAGCCTCAGGGTGTCATTTCAGCAACAGAGGATGCCCGTCACAAGACAGTGCTCGATTTACTCGATGACACAGCAAGACATAAGCAAGTTTTTCCAGTTGGTCGCTTGGATATTGACACTCATGGTCTTCTTCTATTGACCAATAATGGTGACTTAGCTCACGCCATGCTATCTCCAAAGAAACATGTGGACAAGATTTATCAAGCCAAGGTGGATGGTATCATGGATCAGGAGGATATTCTGGCTTTTGAAAAAGGGATTGAACTCAAAGACCATACTTGCCAATCAGCTAAACTAGAGATTGTATCCGTAGATAGGGCTGCTGGGACTAGCTTGGTTCAGATTACCATTGCTGAGGGGAAATTCCATCAGGTTAAGCGTATGGTAGCTGCTTGTGGTAAGGAAGTGACAGAGTTACAACGTATGAGTATGGGGCCTTTAAGTCTGCCAGATGATTTAGAACTTGGTGCTTGGCGACGTTTAACCGAGGAGGAGTTGGAAGCTTTGGCTGTTTTTGGAATTCCTTTGGCTTAAGCTAGTTAAGAGTTGCGAAATGGGCAGATTTTTGTTACTATTATTGTGAAATAATAGAAGAAAAAACGAGGTAAATTCAAGTGGCATTTGGAGATAACGGACCACGTAAGAAATCATTTTTTGAACGTCTAACAGTATTGGTCGTTTTGATTATGCTATTAGTAACAGTTGGGGCATTGATTTTCCAAGCAGTCGCAGCTGTCCTTTAAGACGCTATCAAGCGTTTTTTTGTGTCTGTCAGAAATTCTTTTATATGAGAATGTCTTGATATAGGACACATGAATCAGAAAGAGAGATATAGAGATGAGTATGTTTTTAGATACAGCCAAGATTAGTGTCAAAGCTGGTCGTGGTGGTGACGGGATGGTCGCTTTCCGTCGTGAGAAATATGTACCCAATGGCGGTCCTTGGGGCGGTGACGGTGGTAAGGGTGGCTCAGTCATTTTCAAGGTTGACGAAGGCTTGCGTACCCTTATGGATTTCCGTTATAACCGTAAATTCAAGGCTAAGAATGGCGAAAAAGGGATGAACAAGGGAATGCACGGTCGAGGTGCTGAAGACCTCATCGTTAGCATCCCGCCAGGTACGACAGTTCGTGATGCTGAGACTGGCAAAGTTATTACTGATTTGGTTGAAGATGGCCAAGAGTTTGTCATTGCTCACGGTGGACGTGGTGGTCGAGGAAATATCCGTTTTGCAACACCTCGTAACCCTGCTCCTGAAATCGCTGAAAATGGTGAACCAGGAGAAGAACGTGAACTTCAATTGGAATTGAAGATTTTGGCTGATGTTGGTTTGGTTGGTTTCCCATCCGTTGGTAAATCAACGATTCTCAGTGTGGTAACAGCAGCAAAACCAAAGATTGGTGCCTATCACTTTACGACAATCGTTCCTAACTTGGGGATGGTTCGTACGAAGTCAGGTGAGAGCTTTGCCATGGCTGACCTTCCAGGATTGATTGAGGGGGCTAGCCAGGGTGTTGGTTTGGGAACGCAGTTCCTTCGCCACATTGAGCGTACACGTGTTATCCTTCATGTGATTGATATGTCAGCGAGTGAAGGGCGTGATCCTTACGAGGATTATCTTCAAATTAACAAAGAGTTGGAAACTTACAACCTTCGCTTGATGGAACGTCCACAAATTATTGTGGCTAATAAGATGGACATGCCTGGGGCTGAGGAAAACTTGAAAGAGTTTAAGGAAAAATTGACTGCTAACTATGATGAATTTGATGAGTTGCCACAAATTTTCCCAATTTCAAGTTTGGCTCACCAAGGTTTGGAAAATCTCTTGGAAGCTACTGCAGAATTGCTTGATGAGACAGATGAATTCTTGCTTTATAGCGAAGACGATATGGAACAAGAAGAAGTGTACTACGGCTTTAACGAGGATGAACGTCCATTTGAAATTAGCCGTGACGACGATGCCTCATGGGTACTTTCTGGTGAGAAACTTGAAAAACTCTTTGTCATGACTAACATGGAACGTGACGAATCAATCATGAAATTTGCACGTCAATTGCGTGGAATGGGAGTTGATGAAGCACTTCGTGAACGTGGTGCTAAGGATGGCGACATCGTTCGTATCGGTAACTTCGAATTTGAGTTTGTGGATTGACGTTGAAAGACTCTCTAAGTGCCAAGCACTTGATAGTCTACGGCAGCCGCTATGGCGGACTGCCTATCAACCTCACTAACTGCGTAAGGTCATTGAAATATAAAAATATTGAAATAAGAGGTTTACAATGGGAGATAAACCGATATCCTTCAGGGATAAAGATGGGAACTTTGTTTCTGCGGCCGATGTTTGGAATCCAAAGAAACTTGAGGAACTCTTTACGCGCTTAAATCCTAACCGAAAACTCCGTCTTGAGCGTGAACGTTTGGCAAGGGAAGAAGCAGCAAAACACCCTGAATTAAATGAAGAAACAGAGCAAGTCTAGCACTTGCTCTGTTTTTTTCTTATCCAAATTGGTAAGCAAAAACAGTTACTCTAGCAAGAGTAACTGTTGTGATGATTAAGCGTTTAGAACCTTGTCCAAGAATTCTTTCAAACGTGGGTGTTGTGGGTTATCGAAGATTTGATCTGGCGTACCATCTTCGAGGAACTCACCGTCCGCAGTAAAGATTACTCGGTTGGCTACCTGACGGGCAAATCCCATTTCGTGAGTAACGATAATCATGGTCATACCTTGCTCTGCCAATTCTTTCATAACGTTAAGAACGTCTCCGACCATTTCAGGGTCAAGGGCAGAAGTAGGTTCGTCAAAGAGCATGATGTCAGGATTCATCGCCAAACCACGTGCAATTGCTACACGTTGTTTTTGTCCACCTGACAAGCTATCAGGTGTAGCATCGGCTTTGTCAGCAAGTCCAACACGATCAAGAAGATCCATAGCTAATTTATCAGCTTCTTCCTTGTTCATACGTCCAAGTTCAACAGGTGCAAATGTTACGTTTTCAAGGACTGTCATGTGTGGGAAGAGGTTGAAATGTTGGAAGACCATCCCGATATTTTCACGGGCTTTGTCAAGGTCTGTCTTAGGATCTGATAATTCATAGCCATCAACGACTACTTTACCAGATGTCACTGTCTCAAGTAGGTTAAGCGTACGAAGGAAGGTTGATTTACCTGAACCTGAAGGACCGATGATACATACAACGTCACCTTCGTAGAATTTGGCGTCAATGCCTTTAAGGACTTCATTGTCGCCGTATGATTTGTGCAAGTCCTGCACATCGATTTTCAATTCAGCCATTATTTAAGTCTCTTTTCTAGTCGTTTAGCCAATTTCGTTAAGCATGTGATGATGACCAAGTAAAGGATGGCCAAGATTGCATACATACGGAATGATTGGTAGTTACGAGCAATGATGATTTTACCAGTTTGGAAAAGTTCAACCAAACCGATAGCTGATACGATAGTCGTATCTTTCAATGAGATAACAAATTGGTTGATGAAGTTTGGCAACATCAAGCGGACCGCCTGTGGCAAGATGACCTTACGCATTGTTGTATTGTAAGGAACACCCAAGCTTCGGCTGGCTTCCATCTGACCAATTGGGACAGCTTCGATACCACCACGTACAATTTCGGCAATGTAAGCACCACCGTTAAGTGAAAGGGCAATTGTCGCTGCCACAAAATCATTGATTGGTGACTGGTGACCAGTGATGTTTTCAATCAAGTTAGGAATACCCCAGTAGATGAAGGCTGCAACGATCATCAATGGGATACCACGAACCACGTCAACAAAGACTTGTGAAATCACACGAAGTGTCTTGTTTGGTGCAACTGCCATCATACCGAAGATAACACCGATAATCATGGCAATAGCAAATGAAAGAAGAGTCAAACCAAGGGTAATTCCAAGACCTTGGAGAAGTTGTTTGTAGTTGTTTTTAATCAAGCCTACGATGGTTGTTTCATCGGTAGCTTTTTTTGTGCTTCCTTCTTTTGATTTGTTGCTATCGAGGTATTTATTGATAATCTTATCGTAAGTACCATCTTTCACGATAGCAGCCAAACCATTGTTGAACATTTCAATCAACTCAGGATTAGCACCTTTTTTAACAGCAAAGCCGACTTCACCAGTAGCAATACCTTCAATTGGTGTTGTAAAGTTACGCCCTTGTTGGATAGCGTATAGAAGAACGGCTTCATCATCCATAAGAGCATCGATTGAACCAGAGTTCAAGCTGTCGTACATAGTAGAAGCTTCATCGTAAGCACGAACAGTAAAGCCATATTCATCAGCGTGGTCTTCCAACCATGAGTAAGATGACGTACCATTTTTAGCTCCTACAGTCTTACCTTTGAGATCCTTGTAAGATTTAACCTTACTTCCTTTAGCTACAGCCAAACGAATGTTTGATGTGTAGTAAGGATCAGAGAAGTCAAAGATTTGTTTACGAGCATCAGTGATGGTCATACCAGCCAATACGGCATCAGCTTGGCTAGATTGTACAGCATTAAGTGATGCATCGAAACCAGGGTTTGTCAATTTGACATTGAAACCTTGGTTTTTAGCAATGGCATTGATGATATCGACATCGATACCTACATATTTACCTGAACCATTTTGGTATTCGAATGGAGCAAAAGATGAGTCCATTGAGATAGTGTAGGTTTCCTTAGCAGGAGTGGCTTTGGCGTTAGCATCACCAGTCAATTTAAGATCTGCTGAAGGTTTTGATGAAGAAGATTTTTCCGAGTCACCCAACCATTTGTTCATGATTTTGTCGTAGGTGCCGTCTTTCTTCATTTCCTTAAGAGCTTCGTTGAAGTCTTTGATAAGCTTTTCGTGTTTTCCGCCTTTTTTAACAGCGAAAGCGAAGCTACCGATAGATTCAGGCTTAATGTTGATAGCGTAGTCTTTTCCTTGACCAATAGCGTATTTAACAACTGGTGTGTCGTCCATAGCTGCGTCAACTGAACCTGAATCCAAGCTATTGTTCATCAAATCACTAGTGTCAAAAGTTTTAACTGTGAAACCATATTTGCTAGCGTTTTTATCAAGCCAAGTTTGAGCAGCGGTACCGTTTTTAACACCGACTGTTTTACCCTTCAATTGTTTGTAGTCGCTGACTTTGTCGCTGCTACGTGTATAGATAACAATTGAAGTGTCGTAATAAGTGTCTGAGAAAGTGAAGACCTTCTTACGTGCGTCGGTAACAGTCGTACCGGCCATTAGGGCGTCTGCTTGGCCTGATTGAACAGCGTTAACGGCTGCATCGAAACCAGGAAAGGTTTGGTTAACATCCCAATTTTTACGTTTGGCAACTTCGTTGATGATATCAACGTCGATACCCTTGTAGGTCTGATCAGAATCTTTGAATTCAAATGGGGCATAGGCTGTATCTGAAACGACTGAGATAGTCTCGGCAGATACCTTAGCTCCGAAAACAAAGAAAACTGACATGACACTCAAGAAGAGTGTCAGAAGTTTTTTCTTCATTATAAAAAGTTCTCCTTTATAAAATACCTTCCTATTCTATCAAAAAAAGGTCTTGTTATCAAACTTCTAGGAGTTTGATGTTAGGAAATGTAACAAGGTTCGTTAGCTATGAGAGCTATCTGAGAAGAAGTTGACAAGCTTGTGTCAATTAGTTACACTGTAATCGAATACATGTAAGATTTGTTACAGGAGCTAAAAAATGAAGAAACGTATGCTTGAGAAATATACTAGCCGATATGATAAAGTTCCAAGTTGGCTGATGATTATGCTGTCCTGTTTTATTGCCTTTGGTTATGTCCTTATCGGTGGGTTCCTGGCTGGGATTGCTGTGGGAATTCCTCTCTTTATTGTTTTTGCTTTCTTGATGCTTAATGGCAATATTCAGCTACAAGATGTCAATACAATTTCCTTTAATTTGTTCTCAACTTTATATTTCCAGTTGGGCGTCTTTGTTTTTATTGCCTTAGTTATCTTTTTCTGGGTTAAAGTTGTTGAAAAACGTCCCATTCGTACACTTGGATTTTTCAAGGGTCATATTTGGTTGAACTTGCTTAAGGGTTGGGGGCTTGGGACTCTACTCTTGTTAGTTAGTTTCTTTGGGACTTATTTACTTGGAGGGTTAGAATTTCTAAAAGTAGACTTTTCTCAGAGAACCCTCTTATATATACTATCCCTAATCCCTTTTTGGTTTATCCAAGGTGGAACCGAGGAACTGGTGACACGTGGTTGGTTACTTCAGACGGTGACTAATAAATTGAACCTTTCCTGGGGAATTGCTATTTCAAGTTCTTTCTTTTCAATATTACACTTAGGAAATCAAGGTGTTACAGCCTTGTCTCTTATCAGTATTGTTCTAGTAGGAGTTCTCACGGCGCTTTACATGCTCAAGACAGATAATATCTGGGGTGTAGCGGCTCTTCACGGTGCTTGGAACTTTGCACAAGGAAATCTAGTTGGCGTGTCAGTTAGTGGACAGAATGCAGGCGGCAGCTTATTGCACTTTCAGGCCAGGTCAGGCGTGCCTGATTGGTTGTCAGGTGGGGCCTTTGGCCTAGAAGGGAATATCGTTACCTGTCTCGTACTCCTGGTAGGTATCGTCATCCTTCGTCTACAATTGAAAAAAGAAAACTTTTAAGGCTGAGTTCAAAGACTCGGTCTTTTTACTTCTGTGTTAAAATAGAAGAAACGCTTGGAGGAGACAATATGATAGTTAAGCTTGATAGGGTCATGTTGAAATTGAAAATAGTCGTTGGCCTTATATTTTCTGTCTTGTCTTTATGGATTCTTTGTCCTGAGCTAATTAGAGGTTCTCTTCGTGATAATCCAGTCAAGCAGTTCCTTGCTGTCATTGTTTTATTTTGGCTTTTATTATCCATTGTTCACCTTATAGACGGTATCGTAAATCTCAAAGGTCATGGAAAGCTCTTGGAACTGGATGACAATTCCTTGACCTACTATGGCCAAGCATTTGGACGGAAAACTTTTGACATTCCCTTATCCGAGATTGAATTTGTCAAGAAAGCTTGGACAACACGGATGGAGGATATTGGACGCTCTTCGACAGTGAGATATTCTTTGAAACGCATCGAGCATGTCTTCGACTATGATGCCGAGGTTGATGATAAAAAGAGATATCAGGTGTTGCTTATCTTCTTCAAAAATGGTGAGACAGCTGTTACCTATGACAAAAAACTTGGTCATCAATCACGGAAGAAACGTGCCTATGTCGCTAAGATGCGAATGATTCAAATTCCGCTTACAAGTGGGGAAATCTTCTCCGACCAAGAGATGAATGATTACATAAATGAAAGGAAAAAGAATGATAGATAGAAAAGAAGACAACCAATTTCATTTGGTTTCTAAATATGAACCTTCTGGGGACCAACCTCAGGCCATCGAAACCTTGGTTGATAATATCGAAGGTGGGGAGAAGGCTCAAATCCTAAAGGGAGCGACAGGGACAGGTAAGACCTATACCATGAGTCAGGTCATCCAGCGCGTGAATAAACCAACCTTGGTTATCGCCCACAATAAAACTTTGGCAGGTCAGCTTTACGGAGAATTCAAGGAGTTTTTCCCAGACAATGCTGTAGAATACTTCGTTTCCTACTATGATTTCTATCAGCCAGAGGCCTATGTACCATCATCAGATACCTATATCGAAAAAGATAGCTCTGTAAACGATGAAATTGATAAGCTACGACACTCAGCAACGTCGGCCCTCCTTGAGCGTAATGATGTTATCGTTGTGGCTTCTGTTTCTTGTATTTACGGTTTGGGTTCGCCTAAAGAATATGCTGATTCAGCAGTTAGTCTTCGTCCAGGCCAAGAAATTTCTCGAGACAAGCTGCTAAATGACCTAGTTGATATCCAGTTTGAGCGAAACGATATTGATTTCCAACGTGGGAAATTCCGTGTGCGTGGCGATGTGGTCGAAATTTTTCCTGCCAGCCGTGATGAGCACGCCTTTCGTGTCGAATTTTTCGGTGATGAGATTGACCGCATTTGTGAGATTGAGAGTTTGACAGGACGCAATCTCGGTGAAGTCGAGCACCTTGTTCTTTTCCCGGCGACTCACTTTATGACTAATGAAGAGCATATGGAAGAGGCCATCAAGAATATTATGGAAGAGATGGAAGCTCAGGTTAAGCAATTTGAAGCTGAGGGTAAGCTCATCGAGGCTCAACGTATCCGCCAAAGGACAGAATACGATGTTGAAATGCTTCGTGAGATGGGCTACACAAATGGTGTTGAAAACTACTCACGACACATGGATGGGCGAAAAGAGGGCGAGCCACCGTTCACCTTGCTTGATTTCTTCCCAGAAGATTTCCTCATCATGATTGATGAAAGTCATATGACCATGGGTCAGATTAAGGGAATGTATAACGGAGACCAGGCCCGTAAGAAGATGTTGGTTGATTACGGTTTCCGTTTGCCATCGGCGCTTGATAACCGTCCACTTCGACGTGAAGAATTCGAGAGTCATGTGCATCAGATTGTATATGTTTCTGCTACCCCAGGTGACTATGAGATAGAACAGACCGAGACTGTGGTTGAGCAAATCATTCGTCCGACAGGACTTCTTGATCCAGAAGTCGAAGTGCGTCCAACTATGGGTCAAATGGATGACCTCCTTGGTGAAATTAATGCCCGTACTGAAAAAGGCGAGCGTGTCTTTGTAACAACTTTGACTAAGAAGATGGCTGAAGACTTGACGGACTACCTCAAGGAAATGGGTGTCAAGGTCAAATACATGCATTCTGATATTAAGACCCTAGAGCGTACGGAGATTATTCGTGACTTGCGTTTGGGTGTCTTTGATGTTCTTATTGGGATTAACCTTCTCCGTGAGGGGATTGACGTTCCTGAGGTTAGTCTGGTTGCTATTTTGGATGCTGATAAGGAAGGCTTCCTTCGTAATGAACGTGGGCTTATTCAAACGATTGGACGTGCTGCCCGAAATAGCGAAGGGCACGTTATCATGTATGCGGATAAGATTACGGAGTCTATGCAAAAAGCCATGGACGAAACAGCTCGTCGTCGTGAAATCCAGATGGCCTATAATAAGGAGCATGGCATTGTTCCACAAACGATTAAGAAAGAAATTCGTGACCTTATTTCGATTACCAAGGCTAATGAAGCAGAAGTGGCAGAGGATACTGTGGACTACAGTGCCATGAACAAGAAAGAACGCCAAGAAGCCATCAAGAAACTTCAAAAACAAATGCATGAAGCAGCAGAACTACTTGACTTTGAATTGGCGGCTCAAATCCGTGATATGGTGCTAGAACTGAAGAGTATGGATTAGAAACACTGGACGTTAGGTTGATGCTTTAGCAAGATGAACTTTCAAAAAAGGAGGCAACATTGAATTCAAGTTGGTTTAAGACAATCTGTCTTTTTATACCAGGTTTTGTTATTTCTTTTCTGATTTATGTTTATTTCCCTACCTTATTTTGAAGTGGTATATTGTTTCCGTTTGAGCTTAACTTTCTTATCTGGTTCCTCTTACTTCTTGCCCATAAGGATCAGATTGCCTATAAGCATCAGAGAAAAATTGCAGCTTTTATTGGTTTAAATTTTAACCTTATTGTATTTCTGTTGCATGCTATGGTAGGTATAAGTGATATGAATGAAGAGAATCCGCGAATTATTTTTGAGCCCTTGTGGATGATAAAAAGAGAACTTGTTTGGATACCAATATTTGGTTATATATTGTTTATGGCTTTCTATGCTTCTATTTATCTGCATTTGCGACATCGAGAGTCGATTAAAAAATAATTGTTAAGATTTTATTTGACTACTTACTAGAAAGGACTATCTATGTCACGTTCACAAGCTACTATTCTGACCAACATGTGTCTCATCGAAGATGGTCAAGGGAATATTGTCATGCAAATTCGCGATCCCAAGCGTTATTCTTGGTCGGGTGCTGCCCTACCTGGTGGTCATATTGAAGCACACGAGGGGCTAGTGGAGTCAGTTATTCGTGAGGTCAAGGAAGAAACTGGCTTGACCATTAAAAATCCTAAATTGGTTGGTATGAAGCATTGGTACACGACAGATGACGAGCGTTATCTTGTTTTCCTCTATAGAACTTCAGACTTTGAAGGAGACATTCATTCGACAGAAGAGGGAGAAGTCCGTTGGGTTGCCAGGGAGGACGTACCTAAGATGGAGCTGGCCTATGACATGCTCAACCTCCTGCGCGTGTTTGAAGAGGACCAACTCTCTGAACTTTTCTATCGTGAGCGTCTTGAAAATGACTTTATCCGAGAATTTTGGTAAGAATATGAACTATTTATTCAAATGAATGAATAGTTTTTTTGTCGTTAAAATCAGAAAGAAGAGCTTTAAATAAGTAATTTTTAGATTTTGCAATGACGATAAAATTAATAAAAATGAAAATTATAATCAATAAAAGTTCATTTTTTCATTGACAAATGCATAATAATGCATTATTATACTTACATAAGTTAATAAATATAGAAAAGAGATTGATTATGAAAACATGGAAAAAACTTTTGTTGGGATTTGCAGGAATCTTTGCTTTGACGACTTTAGCAGCTTGTTCTTCGTCGAAGGACACTTTGGAAAAGGTACAAGATAAAGGAACTTTGACAGTTGCTCTTAATCCTCACTTTGCTCCTTTTGAATTCAAGACAATCCAAAATGGTAAGGATACGATTGTTGGGGCAGATGTTGAAATTGCTAAGGCTATTGCAGATGAGCTTGGTGTAAAAGTTAAATTCTCTGAAATGTCTTTTGATAATGTCTTAGCCAATGTTCAATCTGGTAAGGCAGATATCGCCATTTCCGGAATCTCAGCTACTGAAGAACGTCAAAAAATCTTTGATTTCTCAGATACTTACTATGAGTCTGAAACGGTTCTTGTTGTCAAAAAAGATGCGACAGGAACTTACAAACAAACCGGTGATTTTGCTAAAAAATCTGTAGCCGTTCAAAAAGGTTCTATTCAAGAAAACATCGCCAAAGCAAACTTGTCAGATGCTAATGTGGTATCCTTGGCACAACCTGGTGAAGCTATCAATGAATTGAAATCTGGTCAAGTTGAAGGAGTGGTTCTTGAAAAAGCCATTGCACAAGGTTATGTAGATCAAAACAGTGATCTAGCTGTGTCAGACATTACGCTCAAGTCAGATTCAAAAGATGCCTATGCCGTCGCAATGCCTAAGGGAAGCGATAAACTAAAAGCAAAGGTTAAGAAGGTTATCGCTAAACTCAAAAAAGAAGGTAAGATTGACAGCTATGTTCAAGATGCCTATGCTCTTTCACTTAAGAGTTCTAGTAAATAAGGGGTTATTATATGAAGAAAGTTTGGTTTATCCTTACAGCTCTAGTCGCCACGTGCTTTCTAGTTGCTTGTAGCGGAAGTCAGGGAGTAAGTCCCAAAACGATTAAGGAAAAGAAGAAAATTGTCGTGGCAACAGAATCTGAATTTGCGCCTTTTGAGTTCAAATCGTTGGTTAACGGCAAAGATACGCTGGTTGGAGCAGATATCGAATTGGCCAAAGCTATCGGTGAAAAACTCGGTGTAAAGGTTGAATTTTCAGTGATGTCTTTTGATAATGTTCTTGCTAACGTGCAAAGTGGTAAAGCCGATATCGCCATTGCAGGGATTTCGGTGACAGACGAACGTAAGAAGGTTTATGATTTTTCTGACAGCTACTATACGTCAGAAAATGTAGTGATTGTCAAAAAAGACAAGGTAAATGACTACACAAGCACTGATAGTCTCGCAAAACAAACGGTCGGTACGCAAAAAGGGTCTGTCCAAGAAACCGTTGCTAAGAAACAAATCCCTAAGGCAAGTGTCGTATCACTGTCTTCAAATGGTGAAATGATTAACGAACTCAAGTCAGGTCAGCTTCAAGCAGTTGTACTTGAGAAGGCCATTGCAGAAGGTTATATCGCTCAAAATGATGATTTAACCCTTGCCAACTTTAATCTCAAGTCAGATGGCACAGATGCTTATGCCGTCGCAACACGTAAGGGTTCAGATGACTTGCTTAAAGAAATCAATGCCGTCATCAAAGAGACTAAGGACTCTGGAAAATTTGACCAATGGTTGAAAGAAGCATCAACCTACAAACAAAGTAAGTAAATTTAAAACTTCCGAGCACCTGAAAATAGTAAATTTCAGGTGCTTTTATCACGGTGGAAGGTTTCGTTTGACACTCGCTTTGCCCACTAAAGAGAGTCTCAAAAATAGTCTTAAATCTAAAATGGGGCAATCCCCCATTTTTTATTGAATTCTCTGTTAAAAACAGTTATTATCAAAGTAGGTAAGTCTGTCAAAATAGACAAATGACATCGTATAGAGTGCTTAAGAAAAGCAAGGAGAAACTATGAAGCTACCACGTTTTGGTGTTGAAGAATGGCTTAATGTCCATGAAAAATCTGCCATATATGATATCGCAGGAGTTTCAATTAAGGCCCTCACAATGGAAGAATTATTTGACCTATCAGGCCTTGATAAGGACGCCTTTTTTGCCCAACTACTAAAGAAAAAGATGGATTACGGCTGGATTGAGGGGTCACCAGAGTTCAAGACTCAAGTGGCTAGCTTATACAAGAACATGCCGGTTGATAATATCCTCCAAACCAATGGGGCTACAGGAGCGACGATGCTAGCTCTTTACGCTCTTATTGAGCCTGACGACCATGTCATTTCCATGTATCCGACCTATCAACAGCTCTATGACATTCCTAAGTCGCTAGGGGCAGACGTGGATCTCTGGGAGGTTGAAGAGGACAAGGGCTGGTTGCCTGATTTGGATCAACTCCGTCGTCTGATTCGCCCTAATACCAAGATGATCTGTATTAACAACGCCAACAATCCTACCGGTGCCCTTATGGACGCTGCTTACCTCGAGGAGCTGGTGGCTATCGCTAAAGAAGTAGACGCCTATATCTTCTCAGATGAGGTCTATCTCAGTTTTGACCAGCCTACGCCTTCTATTGTGGATTTGTATGAAAGGGGCATTGCCGTCAATAGTCTGTCAAAGACCTATTCGATTCCTGGTATTCGAGTTGGTTGGGTAGCTTCTAATACTGAGGTGGCAGACATTCTGCGGGACTACCGCGATTACACAATGATTTGTGCAGGTGTCTTCGACGATATGGTGGCTACCCTTGTTTTAGAAAATAAAGAAGCCATCTTGGAACGTAATCGTCAGATTGTAGAGGAAAATCTAGCTCTTATGGACGTGTGGATTGCCAAAGAGCCTAAGGCTAGCTGGATTCGTCCTGCCAGTGTGTCAACTTCCTTCGTCAAATTAGATGTTGACCGTCCCATTGAAGAGTTCGCCTTAGAGCTTCTTCAGGAGTACGGTGTGCTTGTGGTTCCAGGTAACCGTTTTGACAAGGAGTCGCATGTCCGCATTGGTTATTGTTGCGATAAGGAGGTCCTTCAAAAGGGCTTGGAAAAACTGTCGCAATTTCTTAATAAATGTTGACAATGCTACTAATTTTAAGTAAAATAACAAGCGAAAAATTATATTTATACAGGAGTTTCTTATGAAAATGAAAAAACTATTCCTCGGAGCTATGGCTCTCCTTGCTGCTGTTACTTTGGTGGCATGTGGGTCAAAAAAAGACGCTTACGAATCTATTAAAGAAAATAAAAAACTTGTCGTAGCTGTTAGCCCTGACTATGCACCATTTGAGTTCAAAACATTGGTAGACGGTAAAGACCAAGTTGTCGGGTCAGACATCAAGTTGGCACAAGCTATTGCTGATGAACTTGGAGTTAAACTCGAAGTGACAACTATGAGCTTTGACAATGTCCTTTCTAGCCTTCAATCAGGTAAGGCTGATCTTGCTATCTCAGGTATCTCAGTAACAGCCGAACGTAAGAAAACCTTTGATTTCTCAGATCCTTACTACGAAACACAAAATGCTATCATCGTTCGCAAAGATCAAGAGTCTACTTACTCAAGTCTTGATGCTTTCAAAGGTAAGAAAGTAGCAGTTCAAAAAGGTACCATTGAAGAAGGCCTTGCTAAGAAACAATTGAAAGATTCAACAGTCGTATCACTTACAGCAATGGGTGAGGCGATTAACGAGGTGAAATCTGGCCAAGTTGATGCTGTTGACCTTGAAAAACCAGTAGCAGAAGGTTACGTGGCACAAAATTCAGATTTGGCTTTGGCAAGCGTTGCCCTCAAAGTTGATGATGGCGATGCAAAAGCAGTCGCTATGGCTAAAGGCAACGAAAGATTGAAAGAAGTAGTCAACAAAGTCGTCAAGAAATTGAAAGCAGATGGTACTTACGACGAGTACATCAAGGATGCTTCTAAATACACAGCAGTTGAATAAATCAGTAGCTAGGGGAGATGCCTCCTCTAGTTTTTGTATAGGAAAAAACTTGGATAGTTTTAGTAGACTTAGAAGTCAACTGTAATAGCAAAAATTCCTAAACTTAAAATATATTTCTTGACAGAAAAAGACGAGTCTTGTATACTTGAATAGAACGTGTAAAATGTTACATTATCTTGAGGAGGTGAATTCAATGTCAAAAACAGTAGTACGTAAAAACGAATCACTTGACGACGCTCTTCGTCGTTTCAAACGTTCTGTGACTAAAGCTGGTACTCTTCAAGAGGCTCGTAAACGTGAACATTACGAAAAACCTTCTGTAAAACGTAAACGTAAATCAGAGGCAGCTCGCAAACGTAAAAAATTCTAATTAAGAATGAAATTAACAGAAAAAACTTGAGTCTTCTCAAGTTTTTTTCTTTTCATCGAATAAATAAGTCAGTTAGTAGTCCTGAGATACAAAAAATAAGACGTCTGAGATTTCAGACGTCTTAAGTTTCATATGTCTTTAGTTGAACAAATAAAGATTATTTGTTTGCAAGAAGATCGCGGATTTCAGTAAGCAATTCTTCTTGTGATGGACCTGCTGCTTCAGCAGCATCCTCAGCTTCTTTTTTGCTAAGAGCAGTTGCTTTGCTAGCAGCTTTAACAACGAAGAAGAGAGTAGTACCAACGATGATGAAGTTGATAACTGCGCTCAAGAAGCTACCGTATGCGATACCGTTCCATGACAATTTAGAGAGGTTTTCAACGTTAGCGGCCTTAACAACTGGGTTAAGGATAAGTGGTGTGATGATATCACCAACAAGTGAAGTGATGATAGCGTTGAAAGCAGCCCCCATAACAACGGCTACAGCAAGATCAAGGACATTACCCTTGAACAAAAAGTCTTTAAGTTCTTTAATCATTTTGACAATGAATCCTTTCTTTTATTTACTTTTAATATTTTATCTGGTTTTGTAAATCTTGACAAGAGATTTGCTCATGAAAAATCAATTTTATTTTACTTTCATTTTTCATCGTGTTATAATTAGGGGTAATGCAATTATGGTAAGATAGGGGGCGATTAGATGGTAATTGATAAAGCTTTAATAGAAGATATTAAGAGTAGTACCAATATCGTCGACGTGATTGGTGAAGTTGTCAGTCTTAATCGTGCTGGCCGCAATTACCTGGGTCTCTGCCCCTTCCATAAGGAGAAAACCCCCTCATTTAATGTTATTGAGGACAGACAGTTTTACCATTGCTTTGGTTGTGGCAAGTCTGGCGATGTCTTCAAATTTTTAGAAGAATATCGTCAGATTTCTTTTCAAGAAAGTGTCAAGGTTCTGGCAGATCGGCTAGGTATCGCAGTTAGTATAGATGCGCCAAGACAAGCCAAGCAGCAAAATTCTCCTAATCAAGCTTTTTATGATCTTCATGAGGATGCACTTAAGTTTTATCATGCTGTTCTCATGACGACTAAGATAGGAGAAGCAGCGCGTGCCTACCTCTATGAGCGTGGGATGACTGACGAGTTACTCAAGGCCTTTCAGATTGGCCTATCCCCTGACGAACCAGATTATCTCTACCAGTCAGTTTCAAAAAAATATGACGAAGAGGTACTGACAGAATCAGGTCTTTTTAATCTTTCTGAAAATAATCGCATTTTCGACACTTTTAAAAATCGAATTATGTTTCCACTAAAAAATGAGTTTGGAAAGACAATCGGTTTTTCAGGACGTGTTTGGACTAAGGAAGATATAGAGAAGGGGCAAGCCAAGTACAAAAATACAAGGGCTACCCGTATTTTCAATAAGTCCTACGAACTCTACCACTTGGATCAGGCTAAACCAGTGATACAGAAGACACATGAGGTTTATCTGATGGAGGGGTTCATGGATGTCATTGCTGCCTATAGGGCTGGGCATGTTAATGCTGTGGCTTCTATGGGAACGGCGTTGACCCCTGAGCATGTTAATCGTCTGCGTAAGTTAACCAAGAAAATTGTTCTGACCTATGATGGTGATAAGGCTGGGCAAAATGCGATCGCCAAGTCTCTTGAGCTTTTATCGGATTTTCAAGTCGATATTGTTAAAATTCCAGACAATATGGACCCTGATGAATATCTACAGAAAACATCCGAAGAGGCTTTGGGGAAACTCTTGGTCGAGTCCCGTATTTCAGATGTGGAATTTTGGATAGGACAGCTAAAACCTGCTAATGTAGACAATCTTCAAGCAGAGATTGCCTATGTTGAGCAGATTGCTAAGATTATTGCCAAGTCACCTTCTGTGACGGCACAAAATTCCTACATTTCTAAGGTGGCCGACCTTTTGCCTGACTTTGATTTTTTCCAAGTCGAGCAAGCGGTCAATAACGAACGGTTGACCATTAGGAATCAGCAGACGGCTCAATTATCGGCTGCTAGTAATAGTGCTTATGAGTCTTCGGCGTCAGGGTTCAGAGGGGCGGTCAAACTACCTTCTACACCAAGGATTACAGGTCTTCGTCGAGCGGAAAACCAACTCTTCCATCGTATGCTTAATCATCCTATGATATTGAATGACTATCGCATGAGAGAGGAGTTTTTCTTCCAAACACCTGAGTTAGAGGAGCTTTATCGTATTCTGAAACAAGATGGTCAGATTGATACCGTAGCTTTGTCTCTACTTTCTCAAGAGGTGCAAACAGCCTATTATCAGGTTTTAGAGGAAATTTTACCACCTGAAACCAGTCTTGAAGAAGTTCAGGCTATCGAAGAGCGTAGAAATCATTTTTTGAGGGAACAGGACTTTCGTAAGCAAAGTAAACAAATAAGAGAATCAAGTAACCACGGTGATGTGGATGCAGCGGTGGAAGCCCTGCAGATGCTCATCGCCCAAAAACGAGATATGGAGTAACACATGGCAAAGAAAAAACAAAATACAGCATTTAACGTTCAAGTCGCTGATTTCATCCGTAACCACAAAAAAGCTGGTACAGCAATTGATGATGAAGTCACAGAAAAACTAGTTATCCCATTTGTTCTTGATGCTGATGGGATTGATGACCTTTTGGAACGTTTGACAGACGGTGGTATCTCTATCACTGATAAGGACGGAAATCCTTCATCTAAATATGTTGTTGAAGCCCCAAAACCAGAAGAGTTGACAGATGAGGAACTTCTTGGTTCAAACTCAGCTAAGGTCAATGACCCTGTTCGTATGTACCTCAAAGAGATTGGGGTAGTGCCTCTCTTGAGTAACGAAGAGGAAAAAGAATTGGCTATCGCTGTTGAAAATGGTGACTTGGAAGCTAAACAACGTTTGGCAGAAGCCAATCTTCGTTTGGTAGTCTCAATCGCTAAACGCTATGTAGGACGTGGTATGCAGTTCTTGGACTTGATTCAAGAAGGTAACATGGGGCTTATGAAAGCCGTTGATAAATTTGACTACTCTAAAGGCTTCAAATTCTCAACTTATGCGACATGGTGGATCCGTCAAGCGATCACACGTGCCATCGCAGACCAAGCACGTACCATCCGTATCCCAGTTCACATGGTTGAAACTATTAATAAATTGGTGCGTGAGCAACGTAACCTCTTGCAAGAGTTGGGACAAGACCCAACACCTGAGCAAATCGCTGAACGTATGGATATGACTCCAGATAAGGTTCGTGAAATCCTTAAGATTGCTCAAGAGCCAGTTTCTCTAGAAACACCTATCGGTGAAGAAGATGATAGCCATTTGGGTGACTTTATCGAGGATGAAGTTATTGAAAATCCAGTAGATTACACAACTCGTGTGGTTCTTCGTGAACAATTGGATGAAGTGCTTGATACTCTTACAGACCGTGAAGAGAATGTTCTTCGTCTTCGTTTCGGTCTTGATGATGGGAAGATGCGTACTTTGGAAGATGTTGGTAAAGTCTTCAATGTTACTCGTGAACGTATTCGTCAGATTGAAGCTAAAGCCCTTCGTAAATTGCGCCACCCAAGCCGTAGTAAACAACTTAAAGACTTTATTGAAGACTAAGATAGTAAATGGAAGGGGCCTGATTATTAGGCCCTGATTTTGGAGGAAAAGCTATGTCTGAAGTAAAATACACTGAAGCAGAAATTGAAAAAATCAAGGACCGTATCTTAGAAGCTTTAGAAATGGTTATTGACCCTGAGTTGGGAATTGATATTGTCAACCTTGGCCTTATTTACGATATCCGTTTCCAGCAAGATGGCTATACTGAAATCGATATGACCTTGACGACTATGGGATGCCCACTGGCAGACCTTTTGACAGACCAAATTTATGACGCTATGAAAGAAGTGCCAGAAGTCACTAAGACAGAGGTTAAATTGGTCTGGACACCAGCATGGACTATCGAAAAGATGAGTCGTTATGCCCGTATCGCCCTAGGTATTCGTTAGGAGAAATCTTATGAAAACACTGGCTATCGTTGTTCCTTGTTATAACGAGGAAGAGACTATTCATCCTTTTTTAGAGGCTTGTCAGGCAGTTGAGCGACAAATGGCCAATCAGTTGGCTTTCAACTATTACTTTGTCAATGACGGTTCAAAAGATCGCACCTTGGAAGTTTTGAGACAGGTTTCAAAACAATTTGAAAATGTTCACTATCTCTCTTTCTCTCGTAATTTTGGGAAGGAAGCAGGTTTACTGGCAGGACTTGAAGCAGCCCAAGGTGACTATGTCACAGTTATGGATGCCGATCTTCAAGATCCACCTGAACTTCTTATCGAGATGTATGCCAAAATCCAAGAAGGTTACGACGTTGTCGGAACACGACGTGCTGACCGCAAGGGTGAGCCACCTATTCGTTCACTCTTTGCTAAGGCCTTCTATTGGTTGATAAATAAAGTTTCTGATACCGAAATGGTGGATGGGGCACGTGATTTCCGCTTGATGACTCGTCAAGTCGTTGATGCCATCCTTGAGCTCAAGGAAGTGAATCGCTTTTCAAAAGGGCTCTTTTCTTGGGTCGGCTTTGATGTGGCCTACGTCTCTTATGAAAATCGTGAACGTGTGGCAGGAGAGACTTCTTGGTCTTTCTGGAGCCTATTGAGTTACTCACTTGATGGCTTTATCAACTTCTCAGAAGTACCCTTGAAACTTGCCACATGGGCAGGAACCTTCTCATTCTTAATCTCCTTGGTTGGAATTCTCTTTGTCGTTATCCGAAAACTAACTATAGGTGGGAGTGTTGCAGGCTGGGCAAGCCTTGTCTCGATCATCCTCTTTATCGGAGGAATCCAACTCTTGGCCTTGGGAATCATCGGGAACTATATTTCAAAGATTTTCCTAGAAACCAAGAAACGACCGGTGTATGTTATTAAAGAAAAAGGGTGAAGATAACCAGCTATTTATACAAATAAATTTGTTGTATAGAATTATTTATGAAAGCAGATTTTTTCTGCTTTTTTTGATAAAATTAAAGTGCTATTAATGAAAATTACAAGGAGAAAAATATGATTCTAGTAACAGGTGCAAATGGCCAACTCGGAACTGAGCTTCGCCACCTTCTTGACGAACGTAACGAAGAATATGTAGCAGTAGATGTGGCAGAAATGGACATCACTGATGCTGCCAAAGTAGATGAAGTATTTGCGGAAGTAAAACCAACCTTGGTTTATCACTGTGCTGCTTACACAGCTGTTGATGCTGCTGAAGATGAAGGTAAAGAGCTTGACTATGCTATCAACGTGACAGGTACTGAAAATGTTGCTAAGGCTGCTGAAAAACATAGTGCAACGCTGGTTTATATTTCAACGGACTACGTTTTTGATGGTGAAAAACCAGTCGGTCAAGAGTGGGAAGTTGATGATAAACCAGATCCACAGACAGAGTATGGTCGTACAAAACGCATGGGTGAAGAGTTAGTCGAAAAACATGTGACTAACTACTACATTATCCGTACTGCGTGGGTATTCGGTAACTATGGTAAGAACTTTGTCTTCACTATGCAAAACCTTGCTAAGACTCACAAGACACTCACAGTTGTTAATGACCAACATGGCCGCCCAACTTGGACACGTACTTTGGCAGAATTTATGACTTATTTGGCTGAAAACCGTAAGGAATATGGTTACTATCACTTGTCAAATGATGCAGCAGAAGATACAACTTGGTATGACTTTGCGGTTGAAATCCTCAAAGATACTGATGTTGAAGTGAAACCTGTTGATTCAAGCCAGTTCCCAGCCAAAGCTAAACGCCCACTTAACTCAACAATGAGTTTGGCTAAGGCTAAGGCTACAGGATTTGTCATTCCAACATGGCAAGATGCTTTGAAAGAGTTTTACAAACAAGAAGTGAAGTAAGAATCAAGGTCAGTTAAATAGATTTGAATATATTTGACTGACCTTTTTAATAGAGTTTTCAGGAGAAACTACGTATAAAAATGTCAGATTTACTCATTATTATTCCAGCCTATAACGAAGAAGGCTCGATTGAAAATGTTGTTAACAACATCATTCAAAATTATCCTCAATATGACTACGTCATTATCAATGATGGCTCTCGTGATAAGACTTCACAAATTTGCCATGAGAATCATTACAATATTGTTGATTTGCCAGTGAATCTCGGTCTTGCGGGAGCTTTTCAAACAGGTTTAAGATATGCATATGAGCATGGTTATAAAAAAGCGGTGCAATTTGATGCAGATGGTCAACACTTACCAGAATATATTCAAGGTCTGGAAGAAAAAATCAATGATGGCTTTGATTTAGTTATTGGTTCTCGATTTGTTACAGAGAAACGACCAAATTCTTTACGAATGTTAGGTAATATCTTAATTAGTTCAGCTATTAAACTTACCACAGGTAAGACAATTAAGGACCCAACTTCAGGAATGAGAATGTTCTCAGAAGATTTAATTAAAGAGTTTGCACTCAATATTAACTATGGTCCAGAGCCAGATACCGTTTCTTATCTCATCCGTAATGGTGTAAAAGTTGCGGAAGCGCAAGTTAGAATGGAAGATAGACAAGCGGGAGAAAGTTATTTGACCCTTTCTCGTTCTATCAAATATATGACACACATGTTTGTGTCAATCCTACTCATTCAAAACTTTAGAAAGCGAGGCTAGATGCCATGACTATTTGGTTTCAAATTGTTCTAATTTTTGTATCTCTAGCGACAGTTACCTTCATTCTTAGAGGGATTCGAAAATCTCAAGTACAAATCAACGATTCACTATTTTGGATTTTCTTCTCACTGGTATTACTTGTATTTAGTGTCTTTCCAAAATTAGCTGAGATCATTGCGAGAGCATTAGGAATTGTTTCGGCGGTAAACTTTATTTTCCTTTTTATCATTTTCCTTCTACTGATTAATCAATATCAATTAACAGTTCGCTTATCTAAACTTGATACAAAGTTCAAAAACTTAGTACAAACAATTGCCTTGAGAGGAAAAGATGAGTAAAAAAAGTCAGCTTCCAGATGCAAAAACGATATATTTTTGGAATCTGCTGGGAAATTTAGCAGCATCAGGTGTATCGGTTTTATATCTTTTAATCGTTACTCGATTGACTTCGGCGTCTCTAGCTGACCAATTTAGTTTGGTATGGTCTATCGGGACTCTCTGGGTAGTTATCGGTCTTTTTCAAGTTCGAAATTATCATGGAACAGATGTAAGGCAGAAGCATTCGTTTAGAGCGTACTTTCAAGCCCGTATTTTAACGATACTTGCCATGATAGTAACACTGTTACCTTATTTAAAGATAATAGGAGGAAATAGATATACCTCGTCTGTTATTTTAATGGCGTTTCTGATGATTTTATATCGAGCTTGGGATTCAGTTTCTGATCTTTTTCAGGGGTTGTTTCAACAACGTGAGCGTATGGATATTGCAGGGAAGACCATGTTCTATCGTTATTCGACTAGTACGGTGGTCTTGTTTCTTGCTTTGCTTATTTCAAAATCTCTTATTATATCCTTGCTAGCTTTGACCATTTGGAATGGACTTTTTATTTTATTATATGAGTTTAGGTTTGTTCATCACTTCGAATCAATTAATTGGAGAGGAGTATTTGACCTAAGGAAGATTCATGAGTCTCTGGATATCCTTAAGGAGTGTTTCCCACTTTTCTTGAACGGTTTCATACTACTTTATGTTTTGAATGAGCCTAAGTTAATCATTGAGCGAGGTTTATCTGAGGGAGTATTACAAACAGGAATGCAAAGAGATTTCAATATTCTCTTCATGCCTGTCTTTTTCATGAGCCTTATTATTCTAATGGTTCGTCCTTTGATTACACAACTTGCTTTTTTGTATGTGGACAAAGAATACGAGAAGTTTGATTCGATTATAAAAAAACTTTTGCTTTATATCATAGGTGGTGGGTTACTAGTAGTTTGTTTAGCTTATTTACTAGGAGTCCAAGTATTAGGACTAGTCTTTGGATTAGATTTAGCATCTTATCAGGTACCATTTACAATTTTGATTTTAGCTGGAGTTTTGTACGCTGTCGCGATTATTTTTGAAAACATCCTTACCATTATGCGAAAGCAACACCTACTGATTGCTATTTATGTTGCTATGTTAGTTGTTACTTTATTAATTACTAAGACATTTATCTATTCGTGGGGGATGCTTGGTGCTTCGTTAGCATTTTTAGTAGTTATGATTGTGTATGTGTTTGGTATTTCAATTATTTATTTTAGAGAAAGAATTAAAGAGAGAAGACAATGACTTACGATTTGACTGTAATTATTCCAGTATATAATACTGAAAAATATCTACGAAGATGTTTAGAAAGTATTGTAAATCAAGATGATATTGAAAAGTGTTCCCTTAAGGTAATTTGTATAAATGATGGGAGTACTGATGGATCTCAAAAAATAATAGAAGAATTTGTTGAGAAATATCCTTATATAGAGATTTTTAATAAAGAAAATGGTGGGTTAGCTGATGTCAGAAATACTGGCTTACAGTTTATCCACGATAGTCTTTATACTGTGTCACTTGATTCAGATGATTTTTGGGATAGATCTTTTTTAACAGAGTTTAACAAATATAAATCAAGTAACTATGATTTAATATTTTTCGATATTAATTTAGTCGACTATGAAGGAAATCTGGTAAAAGAATTAATTGTTAATCCTAAATTTGATAAGTATGATAAGAAAAAAGATTTCATGGTTGTGAAACATGCTGCATGGTCGAAGATTTGTAGGACCGACCTATACGATAACATTACTTTTCCAAAAGGTAAGTTATACGAGGACCTTGCAGTTATGCCCTATTTAACTAGTAGAGCTGAGAAAATCCATTATATTCAGAAACCACTTATTAATTATGTTATTAATACTCCCGGGTCAATTATGAATTCAAGTAAATCTAATATCTTTGATATTTATGACTCGTTAACTCATCTGTTTAATTTATTTGGAAATCATTTTGAGGAGTATAAGAATGAACTACAATATTTAGCAATTGAGCATTTATGTGTTGGTCATACGTATCGTTTGTTGAATTACCCTGAGGCTACAAAACAAGATTTTAAAGATATTGTTATCTTTATGGAAAAATATTTTGGAAAACATTGGGATAAAAATAAGTATGTTAAACGTGGTGTTCAAAAAGTAAATATCAATTCATCCTTATCCTACGTTGTTCCATTCTTTTTGAAGTTTTTGAAATATGGTGGTTTTGGTGTTTGGCCAGTCATCAAAAAAGTGAAAGGTAGTTGAGTAATAATGCAAACAGATTTTATTGCTTCAAAAATGCAGGAAGTTTCTTCCGATTTTTTGAAGAATTTACGAAAACACTGGGTGCAAGTTATCCTGGTTTGGCTTACAATTGGAATAACATATATATATTTAGGGGGAAGTCTGGTTAATCTTCCTAAAAGTTTATTGTTAGTAACAGGCATATTCTTTTCTATCATTATTTTATTGCCAGGGAAATTTTATAACAAAATAGCCATTGCTATTGTACTTTCAGGAAGTTTATTTGTTGTTTCTTCCCCTAACCTTGACATTCCAGATGAGAATGCACATTTTGCTCGTGCCTTATATGTAGCAGATTTCCATGCTTATCTACCGAAAAAAGACAAGGATTTAAAAGTCTCAGATGATGTTAGTAAGGTTACTAAAGAGTTTAAGGTGCCTTTAAAGCAAACTGGTTTAGATAAGATAAAAGTTTCTTTTAAAAAGGTACATTCTTCACTTTTTATTGTTACCAATGCATCATCTTTTATCCCTTACATTCCTCAAGTGATTGGTATTTGGATAGCAAGAATCCTAGGACTTAGTCTCCTATGGTTGGTTATTTTAGGTCGATTTTGTAATTTAGTTTGCTATGCCTTAATTACTCGTCTTGCTATAAAGAAAGCTAAAGGTTTTGAAATTCTTTTTGGCACCATTGCTTTGTTACCAATGTGTGTTTATTTAGCGGCTTCTTTCAGTACTGATGGAATGGTTAACGCATTAACGTTTTATTTGATAGCACAGTTCTGTTATCTGATAAATAGAGAACAAAAAGTAAGTTTAAGAGATATGATCATTTTTGCAGCACTGAGCTTAGTTTTAGCAACGATGAAATTACCATATGTTCTTTTAGTGGGCTTATTATTGTTTATACCAAAGGAAAAGATGACAATTAAGAAGAACTATCTTTATGCAGCTCTATTAATTTTTGTTACCGCCATATTAAGTTTCTTATGGTTGAAGCAATCGAGTGATATTAATGCAAGTAAGGTAACTCATGGTGCAAACCCAGTGGACAAGATAAAATTCACTATTGCACATGCTAACGTCTTTTTCAAGACCTTCCTTCGGGAATGGATTGACTTGATTCCCAATAAGATGGGGTCATTATTTACTTTCGGTTGGTTAACCTATGGTTTAGGTAATATTTCGTGGTATTATCTTATCTTTGTAAGTTCTATTATTTTAATGCTTCCTCAACCTTTACCTTTACCAAAAATTAGTAAAATTGGTACTGCACTTGTAGCTATTGGAATTTCATTTGGTATTTTAATGACTTCATATCTTATGTGGGGCCAAACTGCTGATATTAGTTTTGCAGGTGTTCAAGGTCGTTATTTCACAGGTGTTTTACTCCTATTAGGTTTGTTTGTTAACTGTTCAAGAGTATTTTATCCTCAAAATAACATAGACTTCGATGAGACAATTGATAGACGAGAATACTTTGTTTATGTTATTGCCAATCTGTTTATATTGATGTCAGTAGTATTGACAATTCTTCAGTATTACGGTGTGAAGAACTGAATTTCTAGCATTTTATAAATAGTTTTTTTAAGCAGTCCTTAGTGGCTGCTTTTCTGTTTGCATTAGGCAAAAGCTTTGTAAAATGGTATAATTGACTAGATTATAGACTTGTTAGAAAGGGGATTTATGCAACACGTATTCATTATCGGAAGTCGTGGACTTCCAGCAAAATACGGTGGTTTTGAGACATTTGTAGATCAATTAGTCTCCAACCAAGTTTCATCCCAAGTTAAATACCATGTTGCCTGCCTTTCTGATCAAAAGGCCTATGAGCATTTCGAATATAAGGGTGTAGATTGTTTCACGATTAAGGCACCGAAATTAGGACCGGCTCGCGTTATTGCCTATGATATGATGGCTATTAATTACGCTTTGAAGATAATCCATGAGGAAAATATAGAAGAACCGATTTTCTATGTTCTAGGAAATACTATAGGTGCTTTTGTGGCTCCCTTTGCTACTAAGATTCATAAAATTGGTGGTAAATTCTACATTAATCCAGATGGTTTGGAGTGGAAAAGAGCTAAGTGGCCCAAGCCAGTACAAGCTTATCTAAAGTACTCTGAGAAAGTAATGACAAGACATGCTGATTTAGTTATCTCGGATAATCCAGGCATTGAAACTTATATTCAAGATGCCTATCCGTGGTCTAAGACAACTTATATTGCTTATGGAACAGACTTATCACCGACAAGACTTACAAATCAGGATGCTAAAGTTAGAGATATTTACAAGACGTGGAACACTTACGAGAAAAACTATTATTTGATTCTTGGTCGTTTTGTTCCAGAAAATAACTATGAAACGGCCATTCGTGAGTTTATGAGTTCCTCAACAAAACGTGATTTAATTATTATTTGTAATCATGAGGGCAATGCTTATTTTGAGGAATTGCGTTCTAAAACACAGTTTGATACGGATCCACGTGTGAAGTTTGTTGGAACAGTTTATGATCAAGACCTATTAAAATATATTCGCAAAGAAGCCTTTGCTTATATTCATGGTCATGAAGTTGGAGGAACCAACCCTGGCTTACTGGAAGCTATGGCACAAACTGATTTGAATTTAGTATTAGGCGTCTCATTTAACCGGTCAGTAGCTCAAGATACAGCTTGTTATTGGAAAAAAGATGAGGGCAATCTGTCCTATTTGATTGATCAAGTAGATGGTGTTTTAGATTACTCTGAACTAGGAAAGTTAGCTAAGGAGAACATGGAACAGAACTTTACTTGGAAAAAAATTGTAGGTGAGTACGAGGAGTTATTTTTATCATGAAAGTAAATATCTTACTGTCAACCTACAATGGTGAGCAGTATTTAGCAGAACAAGTGAAGAGTATCCAAGAGCAAACCTATCAAGAGTGGAAACTTCTCATACGTGACGATGGTTCATCTGATGGGACAGTTGAAATTATTAAACAACTGGCTGCACGAGATTCACGTATTCACTTTATCAATGAGAATCATGTTGAAAACGTTGGTGTAATCAAAAGTTTCCATGCCTTACTTAAGCATGGGGAGGCAGACCTATACTGTTTCAGTGATCAGGATGATTTTTGGCTTCCTGAAAAAATCTCACTTCAAGTGGCAGAAGCCAAAAAGTATTCTCAGGATAAACCTTTACTCATTTACACAGATTTAAAGGTAGTGGATGAAAATTTATCTGTCCTGCATGAGAGTATGATTCGTACTCAGTCTGACCATGCGAATACTGAGCTGATTCAAGAGTTGACTGAAAATACAGTTACTGGTGGCGTTGCTATGATAAACCATGCTTTAGCAGAACTATGGACTGGTGAGGAAAAGCATGATTTACTGATGCATGACTGGTATCTGGGTTTGCTAGCTTCTGCCTTTGGTAACTTAGTCTATATTGATGAGCCAACCGAGCTTTATCGTCAGCATAGCAGTAATGTCCTTGGCGCCCGAACTTTGCGAAAGCGGATGAAAAATTGGGTTAGACCCCATATCCTTTTTGCCAAATATTGGAGTCTTATCAAAGCTAGTCAAGATCAGGCTAGAAATTTGTTAGAACTCCCGTTAAGTTCACAGAATAAGGAAATCATTGAAAACTTTGTGACAATTATGGATGCTCCATTTAGAGAACGTTTAGCACGTATCCGAAAATACGGTTATCGAAAAAATAGAGCTTTTCACACAACTGTGTTTACGACATTGATTCTTACAAAGTTTGCATATAGAGGAGAGAAAGATGTTAGACTTTTTTAGTCAGAAAAATCGTATTTTGTTACGAGAAATGGTTAAAACCGATTTCAAATTGCGCTATCAAGGTAGTTTAATCGGTCATTTGTGGTCTATTTTGAAACCACTTATGCTCTTTACAATCATGTACCTAGTGTTTGTTCGCTTCTTGCGTTTTGACGACGGAACACCGCATTACGCTATTGGCCTCTTAATTGGTATGGTTACATGGAGTTTCTTTTCAGAAGCGACGAGTATGGGTATGATGTCAATTGTATCAAGGGGTGACTTGTTACGAAAATTGAATTTTTCGAAAGAGATTATCGTCATTTCATCTGTTGTTGGGGCTTCAATTAACTATATTATCAACCTACTTGTTGTCTTTGTTTTTGCCTTGGTAAACGGTGTTAATTTTTCAGTTGGATGGTTGACAGTTATTCCATTATTTGCGGAACTTTTCCTTTTCTCAGCTGGTATTGCCTTTGTCTTAGCAACGCTCTTTGTTAAGTACCGTGACATTGGTCCGATTTGGGAAGTAGTTATGCAAGCTGGTATGTATGCGACACCCATTATCTATTCATTGACATTTATTTTGCAACGTGGACAAGTTAAGATTGCAAAACTGATGATGTTGAATCCTTTAGCACAAATTATTCAGGACTTGCGACATTTTATTGTCTTCTCAGGTAGCTTACGTGGTTGGGATTTAATTGGACATAAGGCTATTGCTATCATTCCGTATTTCCTACCACTTGTTATCTTTGCTATTGGTTACTACATTTTCCATCATCAAGCTAAAAAATTCGCGGAGATTCTCTAATGACAGAAAAGAAAATTGCAGTTAAAGTGGACCATGTAAGTAAGTTTTTCAAATTACCGGTTGAGTCTACTCAAAGTCTTAGAACTGCCCTAGTAAATAGGTTTAAAGGAATCAAAGGCTATAAAGAACAACATGTCTTGAAAGACATTGACTTCGAAGTTGAGGAAGGTGATTTCTTCGGAATCGTGGGACGAAATGGTTCAGGGAAATCAACATTATTGAAGATTATTTCTCAAATTTATGTTCCTGAACAAGGGACGGTTACCGTAAATGGCAAAATGGTTTCATTTATTGAACTTGGTGTCGGTTTCAACCCTGAATTAACTGGACGTGAGAATGTTTATATGAACGGAGCCATGCTTGGCTTTACGACGGCAGAAGTTGATGCCATGTATGATGAGATTGTTGAGTTCGCAGAGCTTGAAGATTTCATGAACCAAAAACTCAAGAACTACTCGTCTGGTATGCAGGTCCGTTTGGCTTTCTCTGTGGCTATCAAGGCACAGGGTGATGTTCTTATCCTTGACGAGGTTCTTGCAGTAGGTGATGAAGCCTTCCAACGTAAGTGTAATGACTACTTTATGGAACGTAAGAAATCAGGGAAAACAACAATTCTTGTAACCCATGATATGGGAGCTGTTAAGAAGTACTGTAACAAGGCTATTTTGATTGAGGACGGATACATTAAAGCCAAAGGCGAGCCTAGAGACGTTGCCAATCAATATAGTTTTGACAATACAGAACAAGTAATCACTTCAGAACAATCAGGAATTGAAAGAAGTGGTTCAGTTGTGGAAAATCTGAAGTTATCACTATTGTCTTCTAAGAGAGCGACACCAAATGAACCAATTTCATTTGATTTGATGTATACTCTGCTAGAAGATGTGCCTACTTATATTGCTATCTCATTTACAGATATTGATCGTAATATTTGGATTTACAATGATAATACGATGGATAATTTAACAAGTGGCAAGGGTGATGTTAAAGTAAACTATCAGTGTTCACTGGCAGGGCTAAACGATATTAAGTTAAAACTCGAAATTACTGTAAGGGATGCGAATAACCAAGTTCTAGCCTTTCTTCCAGCTGATGAGATTCCAGTTATTGTTCTAAATAGGGATGATATTGATGAAGATGACGAGTCAGCTAAAGATTCTGCAACTGGTATTATTCAAAGAAATGGGAAGTGGAGTTTTTCTTAAGAGAAAAAAGGGAAGTTTGAATGAAAGTATCGATTATTTGTACCAATTATAATAAGGGGGATTGGGTACGAGAGGCTATAGATAGCTTTCTCAATCAGAAAACTAATTTTGATTTTGAGATTATTATCATTGATGATGCTTCAACAGATCATTCGTATGAGATTATTCAAGAGTATCAAAAAAAGTTTCCTGAAAAAGTTAGAACTTTTCGTAATGAAGTGAATCTTGGCATTACTAGAACATGGAAAAAAGTTTGCCAAGAAGCTAAGGGTCAATACATCGCGAGATGTGATAGTGATGATTTTTGGACGGACCCATTAAAACTTCAAAAGCAAGTTGATTTGCTAGATGCTTCAACGGATTCACTATGGTCAAATACCGAATTTGACATGGTAGACCTAGACGGAAATCTTATCCAAAAAGATGCCTTTGCTAATAAGGCACTTCCTTTGATTGATTCTTACGAAGAGATGCTTGTCATGAAAGGAATGACAATGGCTTCAACCTGGGTGGTTGATACCGCTCTTATGCAAGATGTATCTGCTCAAATTAGCGATACAGCTGCAGACGATACATTTGAGTTGCAACTTGAATTATTCAAACGCACTAAAATTTCTTTTTTGAGTGATTCCACTACTGTATATCGTATGAATTTGGGATCTGATTCAAAACCTATGACATTGGAGACTGCTGAAAGGCGGTTCACTGGTATCTTAGATTCTCAAATTAAATATCTCAACAAGTATCCAGATCAGGATATTCAAAGAATTTCACACTTGGCCCTCGTTAAGGATCGTGATTTGGATATCTTAGTTTTTAAAAAAGACCGTCAGATAGAAGACTTGAATTTGAAACTAAATCAGGTATCACAGATTTCTCATGACCAAAATGAGTATATTGAAGTCTTGAAGAAAGAAAATCAAGATTTTCAAAGTGAGTTGAATCGTATACAGAGTTTATATGATGACTTACAAATCCAATATAACAGTGTTGTTACTTCGAGAAGATGGACAATACCAACTAAAATTATTAATTTCTTTAGGAGAAGTAAATGAAACGTCTATTGCTTTATGTTCATTTCAATAAATATGATCATATTAGTCGACATGTATTTTATCAACTTGAACATATGAGACCCTTGTTTGATAAATTGGTTTTTATTTCAAATAGTCGTCTTAGTGAAAGTGAAGTACAAAAGCTTCGTGATAAACACTTGATTGATGATTTTATCCAACGTGAGAATAAGGGTTACGATTTTGCTGCTTGGCATGATGGTATGGAATTTGTTGGATTTGATAACTTGAAACAGTATGATTCTGTCACTGTTATGAATGATACCTGTTTTGGTCCTCTATGGGATATGGCACCAATCTATGATAAATATGAATCAAACCCAAATGTAGATTTTTGGGGTATGACTAATCATCAAGGAATCAAGGCTGGTGATATTTATATTCATGAACATTTGCAATCTTACTTTATTTCATTTAAAAAACGTTTAGTTGAATCTAGTGTTTTCCAAAAGTTCTGGAAGTCAGTTGAGAGTTTCGAAGATGTTCAAAAGGTAATCGATAATTATGAAACTCTTTATACCAAGAAGTTTATGGATGCTGGATTTAAGTATGAATCGATTCTTAATACGATTCCACTAAATGATAAGTTTTTCCATAGTAATTTTACAATTCATTATCCTCATGTTTTGCTTGATGCAGGGGTTCCATTTATTAAGGTTAAGACATTTGATTTAACCCAGCACCTTGCACCTTATTTGCTTAAGGAAATTGAGAATAGAACGGACTATCCGGTAGAATTCATTTTGTCACACATGTCGGATATGAGTTTACCGACTCCACCTTATTTACTTGATCGCAAAGTCATTGAGGAAAGCTCAGAGACATATTCAGACACTAAAAAAATTGCTGTACATCTTCACACCTACTATGTCGACTTACTCGAAGACTTTTTGAAGCAATTTGAGAATTTTCACTTTACTTATGACCTCTTCTTAACAACGGATTCTGAAGAGAAGAAGGAAGAGATTCAGTCTATCCTTGATAAGAATGGAAAAGTAGCTCGAATCTTTATTACTGGGAATCGTGGACGTGATGTTATTCCAATGCTTAAGTTGAAAGATGAACTTTCTGCTTATGATTATATTGGACATTTCCATACGAAAAAATCACCAGAATACCCTTATTGGGTTGGAGATTCATGGCGAAATGAACTTTTCTCAATGTTAATTCAACCTGCTGATAATATTATTGCAAATCTAGAACGTGATGATAGGTTAGGGCTTGTAATTGCTGATATTCCAACTTTCTTCCGTTATACTAAAATTGTGGATCCTTGGAATGAGAATCGTTTTGCCGAAGGAATGAATGATTTATGGGAGCGTATGAATCTTGGTCGAGAAATTGACTTTGATAAGATGAATACTTTTATCATGAGTTATGGAACATTTATTTGGTTTAAATATGATGCTTTGAAACCGTTGTTTGACCTTGATTTGCAAGATGAAGAAATCCCAGCAGAACCAATTCCTCAACATACCATTTTGCATTCAATTGAGCGTATTCTAGTTTACCTCGCATGGGCAAGACGTTATGATTATGCGATTGCAAAAAACGATATCTATATTACGCCTTTTGTAGATAATGTTGTGTTAAATATCCGACCTGATACTTTACCAAATACCTATATTAATTTTGATAATATCGGTGGTATAAAAGGTGCTCTCAAATATATTATTGTAGGTCCAGGAACTGCTGTGAAGTATATTTTGAGAAGAATAAAACGTAGATTTACATCCAAGAGTAGTAAAAATACTATGAAATAGTAATTATCCCCCTCCCACTTACGAATAGGTAAGTAGGAGGTTTTTTCTTATGTATAGTATTGTATCTGAGGAGTCGGGACTTTTGCCTCGTGAGCGACTCTTACAGAAGGGTGCAGAGGTTTTATCGGACCAGGAGTTGTTGGCGATAGTGCTGCGAACAGGGACCAAGTCTGAGTCGGTCTTATCTATGGCTAATCGTATTTTGAAAGGGATGACGAGTTTGGCGGATTTGTCTCGCTTGTCCCTGAATGAGCTTCAGGAGATTCCTGGTATTGGGCGTGTGAAGTCTATTGAGCTGAAGGCTATGGTGGAGTTGGCTAAGCGGATTGAGAAGGCTGAGTTGGCTCGTTCCGAGCAGATTATGTCCAGTCAGCAGGTGGCCCGTCGTATGATGTTGGATATTGGGGACAAGCCTCAGGAGCATCTGGTGGCTATCTATTTGGATACGCAGAATCGTATTATTCAGCAAAAGACGGTCTTTATTGGTGGTGTTCGACGTTCGATTGCTGAGCCACGTGAGATTTTGCATTATGCCTGTCATCTGATGGCAACGTCTTTGATTGTGGTTCACAATCATCCGTCAGGTGAGGCCTATCCTAGTCGTAATGATATTGATTTTACTCAAAAGATTAAGCGGTCCTGTGACGACTTAGGGATTTGTCTGCTTGATCATCTGATTGTTGGCAAATCGACCTATTATTCTTTTCGTGAGGAGAGGGAGGATTTTGAGCTTTAGATTGAGCCGATGGAAAAAAGACAAGAGAAAAGCAACTGAGTGCAGTCTCAGTTGCTTTTAAAGTTCGTTAACGACGTATTCAAAGAGTTTGAGGTCTTCTTCACGTTTGTCTAGGAGAAGCTCTGGGTGCCACTGTACACCAAGAAAGCGAAGGTCTGGACTATTTGACTCAACAGCTTCGACTGTGTTGTCCTCAGGATCACGCGCAATGACACGAAGGTCAGAGGCCAAGTGTTTGATACTTTGATGGTGGAAGGAGTTGATAGAGGTTTCACTTCCGTAGATTTCTGCCAACTTACTGTTCTCATCAACAATCATCTCATGGTAGAGGTAATCAGACGGCTTGTCCTGCCAGTGATGCTCAATATCTTGATGGAGGCTACCACCTAGTGCGACGTTCATGAGTTGGGTTCCACGACAGATTGAAAAGATGGGTTTCTTCTGCTTAGTGGCTTCCTCGATGAGTGCCATTTCAAAGATATCCCGTTCGAGGAAGAAGTCATCTTCACTGGCATGGTTCTCTTCGTTGTAGAATTTAGGGTCAACGTTTTGCCCACCGATCAGGATAAGCTTATCAATCATGGAGATGTAGGTCTTGGCTTCCGAAGGATCGGATACTGGTAGTAGGATTGCTAGGCCACCGGCTCTTTGAACTCCTTCTACAAAGCCAGATGGGGCATAGGACCAGTTGATGTCTTCATGGGCTGGATTAGGCCTTACATTGGCAGTGATTCCGATAATTGGTTTAGTCATTGTTTCTCCTTGATTTTTCTTCTTCTTTCATGAAATAGAGTAGGGTTTGTAGTTCGCTAGTCAAGTCTACATATTGGACCACCACATGGCGTGGAAGATTGAGGTTAACTGGAGAGAAGCAGAGAATGCCTTCAATTCCGGCATCAACCAAAAGATCAGCCACCTCCTGAGCCTTAACTGATGGCACTGTCAGGATGGCTGTTTTGATATCTTCTTGAGCGATTTTCTCCTTGATTTGAGAGATACCATAGATAGGGATCTTATCTTCGGTTTGTGTCCCTACTAATTCATTATCATCTGTATCAAAAGCCATGACCAGCTGCATGCGATTGCGCTCTTGAAAACGGTAGTGGAGGAGGGCACGCCCGACATTCCCAACACCTACGAGGAGTACCTTGGTAGTCGCATTGTCATTAAGGAGTTCAGCGAAAAATGTCATTAGCTTATTCACATCATAACCAAAGCCACGACGACCTAGCTCACCAAAGTAGGAGAAGTCTCGACGAACAGTGGCAGGGTCAATCCCAATAGCTTCAGCAATTTGTTTAGAGCTTGCTTTGTCGATATTTTCACGATGGAATCGCTTGAAAATACGATAGTAGAGAGAGAGACGTTTGGCAGTGGCGTTTGGGATGTTTTTCTCAAATGTCATTGATCGCTTTCCTTTCTTCAATTAGTATGATTCTCTTATATTTTAAGAAAAGTTTGTGAAGATTGCAACAAAATAGTGTAGATGAGGCGATATAAAAAACCTATCACAAGGATAGGCTATTTCTATGTATTAAGAAAGAAGTTTAGACTTCTTCTTGCTCGAAAACGTTACGATCAACCAAACTCTGCATCAAGAAATAGAATTTCTCTTGCAAGATGTGATGATCTTCATTTTTAAAGATATTAACGTTACGAAGGCCAGATTTGTCTGTAATCGACAATTTGAAACCAGTCAAGTCTTTGTTAATAGTGATTTTGAGTGGGAAACCTTCGCCTGAGTTAGGCACTTTTTCGAGAAGGCGGTGCAACTCGTAGTTTCCGATTTTATTTTGCACAAAAGTCGTATCACGTAGAGTGAATTTTTTGACATTAGGACTGATGTTGTAACGGTACTTACAGTCAGTCAAATGAATGCTTTTTTCAAATGCCATGTTAGTCTCCTATGATTTGATTAAGTTTTTCTGCTAGGGCCTGGAGTTCTTCAGCGGTATTTTCCTCTGATAAACTAATGCGAATGGCTGTTTTTAGCTTGTCAGAATCCTTGCCATAGAGGGCCTGGATGACATGGCTAGGGTCAACAGTTCCAGCAGTACAAGCAGAACCTGTTGAGACAGCAAAGCCAGCTAGGTCTAACAAGGTTAAGAGAGGGCCGTTTTCCTTATCAGGAAAACTGATGTTGATGACGTGAGGTAGGCTAGGTCCTCCACCATTGATTTCATAAGGAATGGTAAGGGAATCTAGAAAGGCCTGACGAATCGTTTCAACATGCTGGTAATTGTCTTGGTAGTGGTCACTAGCATGCTTGTAAGCAGCGGTCATACCGGCAATACCGACCAGATTTTCAGTACTGGCACGGCGTTTTTCTTCTTGCTCACCACCGTGAAGTAGGTTGTCAAAATGCAAATCGTTATGATAGAGCAAGCCGACACCTTTAGGTCCGTGGAATTTATGGGCACTAATAGAGAGAAAATTGGCTCCAAGTTCCTCTGGGTGAATAGGAAGCTTTCCTGCTACCTGAACGGCATCGACGTGGAAGGCAGCTTGGTGATTGGCAAGCAAGTCACCAATTTCCTTAATAGGAAGCAATTGGCCAGTCTCATTATTGGCATACATAACAGAAACCAGAATGGTATCGTCACGTAAGGCATCAGCGATTTGTTGGGCAGTAATGACTTGATTTTCTGGTTGAATATAGGTTACTTCAAAACCAAAACGCTCTTCCAAGTAGGCCATGGTGTGAAGGACAGAGTGGTGTTCAATAGCAGTTGTAATCAGGTGCTTACCTTTAGATTGATTGGCTAGGGCGTAACCTTTGATAGCTGTATTGTTTCCTTCAGTCCCACCAGAAGTGAAAATAAGCTTACGAGCAGGGACTCCAAAGTGTTTGGCCATTTCTTCACGGGCTTCACGAAGTTCCTTAGAAGCCTGTCGACCGTAAGCATGGAGGCTGGATGGATTCCCAAAGGTTTCAGTCATGACATGTGTCATAGCTGAAATAGCAGCAGTATTTAAAGGAGTTGTTGCCGCATTGTCCAAATAAACCATAGCTTAGTCCTCGTTTGCAGTGTAAGCAAAGAGTGGGCTAAGTGGTTGACGTTCGAAAATACGAGTAGTAGCGTTAGCGATTAGCTTACTTGCTGAAATGTATTTAACGTTTGTAGGAACTTTTTCTTTAGTTGCAACTGAATCTGTCACCAAGATTTCTTTAATTGGGGCAGCGTTGAGGACTTCAGCAGCACCTCCTGCAAAGAGACCGTGACTAGCTACTGCATAGATGTCTTTAACGCCACCACGTTCAAGGATTTTAGCAGCTTCAGCAAACGTTTTACCAGTGTTAAGGATATCATCAACCAAGATTGCTGTTTTTCCTTCAACCTCACCGATGATGTAGCCTTCTTCACGTTCTGAATCATCTTGAGCGTAGTCAATGATAGCGATTGGTGCATCAAGGTAGTCCGCCAAGCTACGAGCACGTTTAACACCCGAGTTTTTAGGGCTAACAACGACAACATCACTTCCTGTGAATCCTTTTTTGTTGTAGTATTCAGCAAACAAAGGCATTGTGAAGAGGTTGTCTACTGGGATATCGAAGAATCCTTGAACTTGGACAGCGTGAAGGTCAAGCGTCAAAACACGATTGACACCAGCTTTAACTAGCATATTGGCAATCAATTTAGCAGTGATTGGTTCACGTGACGCAGCGATACGGTCTTGACGTGCATAACCAAAGTAAGGCATAACAACGTTGACAGAGTTAGCACTGGCACGTTTGCAGGCATCAATCATGATGAGCAATTCCCAAAGGTGGTCGTTAACAGGGTTGCTAGTAGATTGGATGATATAGATATCGTCCCCACGAACAGACTCTTCAATGTTGATCATGATTTCACCGTCAGAAAATTGACGTGAAGATACTTTACCAAGTGGCAATCCAGTAGCCTCAGCAATTTTTTCAGCAATCTCTGGGTTTGAGCTGAGCGAGAACAATTTCAATTGTGGGTTTGCTTTTTGATGTACCATGACGATGGTGACTCCTTTAAAAAAATAAGATGCTAAGCCCAGTTAGGGCTATTGTAATAAAACTAAAGATAGTTCTATTTTAGCAAAAAGAAGCAGAAATTTCAGCCTTCAAAGTGTGATATTAGTGAAAAATACCGAACCTTTGTTAGATAAAACGCCTTTGTATGCGTTTTTAGAGAAATCTATTACCCTCTGGAGTTCTAAATACTTGTGGCATTTGAAGCTACATGTGTTTAAAATAAAAAAACAAGGAGCCAACTCCTTGTCTAAATTTTAGTCTTTGTCTCGTTTGAGGGTAGCTACAAAGCGTGCAACCTTACTCTTGGCATACTTAAAGTCAATGTTATTTTCTTTAAGAAAGGCATCAAAGTCGTCTTTACCTTTCTCAGCATCCGAAACTTCTAGTTCAAGCTCATAGTCTTTCTTGTCAGCATAGACATTGACATCAAGAGCCATGAGGCCGATGTTGGTCTGGTACTCGCGACGGGTTGTGGTCAAATGTCCGAGGATGGTTAGGTCTTCTAGTTTAACCCCACGCTCTAGAAGAATGGATTTGATCTGACAATCAGGAAAGTCCAGTGACTTAGTCAAAGCCTTAGCATCCGCACAATCCATGGTAACGTTGTACTCCATGTTCCCGACTTTTTCAGGGATTTTCAAGGTCAGCTCACCATGAGTTGGAAGTGTCCTGATACGCAAGGATAGTTTTTTGTTTCTCATGTCACTCTGAGGAGTGTCGATGTAGTAGTTGGTTTGCGTAACAGGTGTCACATGGGAGAAAAGCATCGCTAAACGATTGTACTCGTCTTTGGTGAGTAGAGTCTTGTACTCTATCTCTAAATGGTTCATGTGTGTCCTCCCTTGTGCTTTCAAATGTGGTATAATATAACAGATTGTATTTATTTTATAAAAAACTAAAGCTTTTGACAAGGAGGAGTCCTATCTTGACCATGGATTGGGAAGAATTTCTAGACCCCTATATTCAGGCCGTAGGTGAGCTCAAAATCAAGCTCCGAGGCATTCGTAAACAATTTCGTAAGCAAAATCGTCACTCGCCCATTGAGTTTGTGACGGGACGTGTGAAGTCAGTGGCTTCCATTGAGGAGAAAATCGCCCTTCGTGGCCTTTCGATTGAAAATTTGGCTCAAGATATGCAGGATATCGCTGGTCTCCGAGTCATGGTCCAATTTGTCGATGATGTGGATGAGGTTTTGGCTTTGCTTCGTCATCGTAGTGATATGACCATAGTCTCAGAGCGTGACTATATTAGGAACCGTAAGAATTCGGGTTATCGCTCTTACCATGTTATCGTGTCCTATCCGGTTGATACCATTGATGGTCGTAAGGAAATTTTGGCCGAGATTCAGATTAGGACTTTGGCTATGAACTTTTGGGCCACCATTGAACATTCCCTTAACTATAAGTATCAGGGAAATTTTCCAGAGGAGATTAAACTTCGCTTGGAAAATACGGCCCGTATGGCTTATGAGCTTGACGAAGAAATGCGTAAGATACGTGATGATATTAGAGAAGCCCAGTTGCTCTTTGATCCAATTAATAGAACTTTGAAGGATAGTGTAGGAAATAGTGATGACACAGATGAAGACCTCTTCGGATGAGATGAAGGTAGCTATTATTGCCAATGGCAAACCCCAAAGTAGGCGTGTTGCCTCGAAACTTTTTAATGCCTTACGAGATGATCCTGATTTTTATTTGACCAAGAAAAATCCAGATGTGGTCATCTCAATTGGTGGTGATGGCATGTTGCTATCGGCCTTTCATATGTATGAAAAAGAGCTTGCGCGTGTGCGTTTTGTAGGGATTCACACGGGTCATTTAGGCTTTTATACGGATTATTTGGACAGTGAAGTGGATCAATTAATCGAGACGCTTCGAAAAGATAGTGGTGCAAAGATTTCTTACCCTCTTTTGAATGTCAAATTGACCCTGGCTGATGGTCGTTCTTTTACGTCGATTGCCCTCAATGAAGCAGCCATCAAGCGTAATGAGAAAACCATGGCAGCAGATGTTTGCCTTAATGATGTCTTGTTTGAGAGCTTCCGTGGAGATGGGTTGTCAGTGTCGACGCCTACAGGATCAACGGCCTACAATAAATCCTTGGGTGGTGCGGTCCTTCATCCCACTATTGAAGCCTTGCAACTGACAGAGATTGCCAGTCTTAATAATCGTGTGTACCGGACCTTAGGAAGTCCCCTTATTGTGCCCAAGCATGAGAAGATTACCGTTTATCCTACCCGAATGGGAAGCTACACTCTATCCGTTGATAATAAAACCTATACCAACCGTAATGTGAAAAAGGTAGAATTTTCAATCGACCAACGTAAGATTTCCTTTGTTGCTAGTGCCAGTCACACAAGTTTCTGGGAACGCGTACGTGATTCCTTTATTGGAGACATGGAAGAATGAGATATGAATTTACCGTAGGACGTTCCTGTCGAGTTAAGACCTTTTTGAAGGAGCATGATATTTCAAAAGGACTTCTGGCCAAGATTAAGTTTGAAGGTGGTCATATTTGGGTTAATGGCGAGGAGCAGTTTGCGACTTATCCTGTCCATGAAGGAGATGTGGTTACTATTGAAATTCCTGATGAGGCGCCACACGAGACCTTGAAACCCATTCCTTTTGACCTGGATATCGTCTATGAAGATGATAACTTCTTGGTGGTTAATAAACCTTATGGTTATGCCAGTATTCCAAGTGTTAACCATGACAATACCATGGCTAACTTTGTTAAATATCATTTTGTTAGCAATAATTATCCTAACCAGCGGGTGCATATCGTGACACGTCTAGATAAGGACACGTCTGGTCTTATGCTGTTTGCTAAGCATGGTTATGCCCACGCGCGTATGGATAAGCAGTTGCAGCAGAAGTCTATTAAGAAACATTACTACGCCTTGGTTGAAGGTGATACCAAACTTGAGGAGCAGGGAGAAATCATTGCACCGATTGCGCGTGATGTGGATTCAATTATTACACGTCGGGTTCATAAATCAGGGAAATATGCCCATACGAGCTATCGCTTGGTAGCTGATTATGGTAGGGTTAAACTGGTTGATATCAATCTTCATACCGGACGTACGCACCAGATTCGTGTGCACTTTGCTCACTTAGGTTTGCCTCTTTTGGGAGACGACCTTTATGGAGGGTCCCTAGACTACGGTATTAAGCGTCAAGCCTTGCATTGTCATCGTCTTGCCTTTATTGATCCTTTCACCAAAAAAGAGATGGTCCATGCATCTTCCTTGACAGATGATTTTGAAACCGTTATCATGAACTTACAAACTAAAAAAGATTGATTGAGGAGTTTTTATGCGTAGTCTATTTGGTGAACTTCGTGAACGTATTGTAGGGAAAGGAATTAAGATTGTTTTCCCTGAGGGGAACGACGACCGTGTGGTTCGTGCTGCTGCCCGTTTGAAATTTGAAGGATTGGTGGATCCTATTATTTTGGGAGACCCAGCTGAGGTTCACAAAATCTTGAGCGATCTTGGTTTTGCAGACTTTAACTATACGATTATTAATCCTGAAACCTATGAAGGTTTTGAGGAAATGAAGGAAAAATTTCTTGAAATCCGTAAAGGAAAAGCGACAGTCGAAGATGCAGAGAAATTGCTTCGTGATGTCAACTATTTCGGTGTTATGCTAGTTAAACTTGGTCTTGCTGATGGAATGGTTTCAGGTGCTATTCACTCAACAGCGGATACGGTACGTCCTGCCCTTCAAATTATCAAAACAAAACCAGGTATTTCACGTACATCAGGTGTTTTCCTTATGAACCGTGAAAATACTGATCATCGCTTGGTTTTCGCTGATTGTGCGATCAATATTGAGCCAAATGCTCAAGAATTGGCAGAAATTGCGATTAATACTGCTGAAACAGCTAAAGTTTTTGGTATTGATCCTAAAGTGGCCATGCTTAGCTTCTCAACAAAAGGTTCTGCTAAATCGCCAAAAGTTGACAGGGTAGTAGAGGCAACAAATATTGCTAAAGAAATGCGTCCTGACTTGGCTATTGATGGTGAGTTGCAGTTTGATGCAGCCTTTGTTCCTGCAACAGCGGCGATTAAAGCACCAGATAGTGATGTAGCAGGACATGCTAATGTCTTTGTCTTCCCAGGTTTGCAAGCAGGTAACATTGGATATAAGATTGCCCAACGTTTGGGAATGTTCGAAGCTATCGGACCAATCTTGCAAGGTCTTAATAAACCTGTTAACGATCTCTCTCGTGGTGCCAGTGCTGAAGATATTTACAATTTGGCGATTATCACAGCTGCTCAAGCTCTTAATGGCTAATTTTTACTTAAAAACAGAGGTTTAACCAAGGTGTTAGACCTTTTTGTTTTATGCATGACGAGTGATTAAAAATAAATTGATTGAAGTGGCTAGAAATCTAGGAAATACAAGGGATTGTTGAGTTTATCGTGTTTTATCATGTAAAATACTTGTTCAAATTGTCTGACAACGACTGTTTTTCTTGATTATTTATGCTATAATGAAAGAGTAAAATTTTATTTTTTGGAGAAATCTTATGAAAAAAAGCAAATGGTTAGCCCTTGCGGGTGTGGCACTCCTCAGTGTAGGTGCCTTAGCGGCTTGTTCTTCTAAGTCAAGTACTAGTGGAACGACTTATGGTTATATTTATAACTCAGATCCTGAAACTTTAGACTATATCACGTCAAATACTGGACCTACTAAGACTGCTGTAACTAACGGTGTAGATGGTCTTATGGAAGCAGATAAATATGGAAATCTTGTTCCTTCAGTAGCTGAAGATTGGTCTGTCTCTCAAGATGGTCTTACCTATACCTATAAAATCCGTAAGGGTGTTAAATGGTACACTTCAGATGGTGAAGAGTATGCTGATGTGACTGCTAAGGACTTTGTGACTGGTCTTAAGCATGCGGCTGATTCCAAAGCTGGAGCCCTCTATTTGGTACAAGATTCTATTGCAGGCTTGTCTGACTACCTCTCTGGTGCCAATAAAGATTTCTCAAATGTAGGTGTCAAAGCAATCGACGATCACACATTGCAATATACCCTTAAAAAACCAGAACCATACTGGAATTCTAAGACAACCTATGGTTTGCTCTTCCCGGTTAACGAAGACTTTCTTAAGAATAAAGGAAAAGATTTTGGTAAGTCAACAGACCCAACCTCTATCCTTTATAACGGTCCTTTCCTTCTTAAATCTTTGACAGCTAAATCATCTATCGAGTTGACTAAGAATGAGAATTATTGGGATAAGAAGAACGTGCATTTCGACGCTATCAAATTGTCATATTATGATGGTTCTGACCAGGAGGCTCAAGAGCGTAGCTTCTCAGATGGTGCTCTCAGCATTGCACGTGTATTCCCTATGAGCTCTAACTATGCGTCAGTAGAAAAGAAATATAAAGATAATATTTATTACACAGCACCAGGTGCGTCTACAGCAGCTATTGGTGTGAATATTGATCGTCAAAGCTATAAATTCTCAGCTAAGAAGACAGATGCTGAAAAGACATCAACTAAGAAGGCTCTTCTAAACAAAGACTTCCGTCAATCAATCAACTTCGCTATTGATCGTACAGCTTATCAATCTCAAGTTAATGGTAAAGATGGGGCAGCTCTTGCTCTACGTAACCTCTTTGTTCCTTCTGATTTTGTCAGTGCAGGTGATAAGACCTTCGGTGACCTTGTGACAGAGAAAATGAGCACTTACGGTGATGAATGGTCTGGTGTCAATTTTGCGGATGGTCAAGATGGTCTCTACAATGCGGAAAAAGCTAAGACTGAGTTTGCCAAAGCCAAAGAAGCTCTTCAAGGTGAAGGTGTTCAATTCCCAATTCACTTGGACCTTCCAGTTGATCAAAGTTCTAAACTTAATGTTGCTCAAGCTCAATCATTGAAACAAACGATTGAAAAATCATTGGGCAGTGAAAATGTCGTTATCGATATCAACCAGTTGTCATCTGATGATATGCAAAATGCTACTCTTAATGCGGCTAATGCGGCAGCAGAAGACTGGGATATTTCAAACGGTGTGGTTTGGGGTCCAGACTATCAAGATCCATCAACTTACCTTGATATCTTTAAGACAACTTCAAGTGAAAATACCAAGACTTTCATGGGTTATGATGATCCAAACAATGCAGCCGCAGCCCAAGTAGGTCTTAAAGATTATGATGCCTTGCTTGATTCAGCAGCTTCAGAAACAACAGACCTCAACGCTCGTTACGACCGTTATGCACAAGCTCAAGCTTGGTTGGAAGATAGCTCACTTGTCATTCCATTGACTGTTGGTAACGGTGCAGCACCAGTTATCTCACGCTTGACACCATTTACGGGTGCTAGCATGCAAGTGGGTGATAAGAACTCATCAGACTACTTCAAATATGTGAAACCACAAGAAAAAGTAGTTACTAAGAAAGAATATGAACAAAGTCGTGAAAAATGGCTTAAAGAAAAGAAAGCATCTAACGAAAAAGCTCAAAAAGATCTTGAGAAACACGTTAAATAATATTCTTGAGAAAAAGGCAGTTAGCCTTTTTCTTTTGTCCAAAAAGGGCTAATCCATAGTGTTCGTAAGGGGTAAAATTGTGAGAAAGTCAGTATAAGACAAAATATTCTGAAAATTGTACTCATCTTATTTTTTATGGTATAATGTAGGCATATAAAAAAGATTTTTTGGAGAATGCTTATGAAAAAAAGTAAATGGTTGGCCCTTGCGGGTGTTTCACTCCTAAGTGTTGGGGTTTTAGTGGCTTGCTCATCAAAATCAAACACTTCAAGCAATACTTATAACTATGTTTATACTGCTGATCCTGAGACATTGGATTACCTTATTTCCAATAAAGGTTCAACGACTGACGCTGTGACAAATGGTGTCGATGGCCTTTTGGAAAACGATAAATATGGTAACTTGGTACCTGCTATTGCCAAGGATTGGACTGTTTCAGCTGATGGTTTAACTTATACATACAAACTTCGTAAGGGAGTTAAATGGTATACTTCAGACGGTGAAGAGTATGCGGATGTAACAGCTAAAGACTTCGTAACAGGTCTTAAGCATGCTGCTGATAAAAAGACTGAGTCAATTTACTTGGCAAAAGATTCTGTAGTAGGTCTTGCTGATTATTTCAATGGTACTGATAAAGACTTCTCTAAAGTTGGCGTTAAAGCGCTTGATGATTACACTCTTCAGTACACACTTAAACAACCAGAACCTTACTGGAATTCTAAGATGACTTATTCTCTCTTCTGGCCTGTAAATGAAGAGTTCCTTAAGTCAAAAGGGGATAGCTTTGGTAAATCAACAGATCCATCATCTATCCTTTATAATGGTCCTTACATCCTTAAGTCATTGACAGCTAAATCATCTATTGAATTGGCTAAAAATGAAAACTACTGGGATAAGAAAAATGTCCACTTCGATGGCATTAAACTTTCTTTCTACGATGCTTCAGACCAAGAATCGCTTGTTCGTAATTTCACTGATGGCGCTTATAGTCAAGCACGTCTATATCCAACAAGCTCAAACTTTAATTCAGTAGAAAAACAATATAAAGATAATATCTTCTATACACAACCATCTGCAGATATTGGTGGGGTTGGTGTTAATATTGACCGTCAGTCTTACAACCATACATCTAAGAAGACTGATGCTGAGAAAGATTCAACTAAGAAAGCTCTTCTTAACAAGGACTTCCGTCAATCAGTTAACTTCGCTATTGACCGTACTGCTTATTCAGCACAACTTAATGGTGAAAAAGGTGCAGCCCTTGCAGTTCGTAACCTTCTTGTAAAACCTGATTTTGTTTATGCTGGTGACAAGTCATTCGGTGATTTGGTAACTGAAAAGATGGCTTCATATGGTGACGAGTGGTCAGGTGTTAACCTTAAAGACAGTCAAGATGGTATCTTCAATGCTGATAAGGCTAAGACTGAATTTAATAAGGCTAAGGAAGCCCTCCAAGCACAAGGTGTTCAATTCCCAATTCACTTGGACCTTCCAGTTGACCAAGCTGCAAAACCAACTGTAGCACGTGCACAATCTTTGAAACAATCTGTTGAAAAGACACTCGGTAAAGAAAATGTGGTTGTAGACGTTCATCAAATGTCTCAAGATGATCTTCTTAACAGTACTTTGTATGCAGCTAACGCAGCAGCAGAAGACTGGGATATCAATATTTCAGTTGCTTGGGCACCTGACTATGAAGACCCATCAACATTCCTTGATATCTTCAAGACAACAGCTAGTGAGAACACAAAAACTTACATGGGATTTGACGATCCTAACAATGCAGCAGCAGCTCAAGTAGGTCTTAAAGACTTTGATGCTTTGGTTGACAATGCAGCTAAAGAAACAAGCGACCTCAACGTACGTTATGAACGTTATGCAGAGGCACAAGCTTGGTTGGAAGATAGCTCACTCTTCATGCCACTTATGGTTAACAAGGGTGCAGCTCCAATGGTAGCTCGTTTGACACCATTCTCGGGAGCCTACTCTCAAGTAGGACCTAAAGGTTCTGACAGATACTTCAAGTACCTCGAACCTCAAAAAGATGTTGTCACTAAGAAAAACTATGATAAAGCCCGTGAAAGCTGGCTTAAAGAAAAGTCTAAGTCCAACGAAAAAGCTCAAAAAGACCTTGAGAAACACGTTAAATAAAAGGACGATGGAACTTTCTCATTAGATTGGGAAAGTTCTTTTGGAATTAAAGGAAGAGACATGAAAAAATACATTTTATTGAGAACCCTCCGTTCTCTATTGTCAATATTTGTCGTGACGGCCTTGACCTACACGATCATCTATACCATGGTGCCGAGGCGTCTGATTTTCAGACAGGACCCTAACTACAACAAGATTGCTAAGACAGCCGACTCTAAGGCTAACTATGAAAATACAATCTATGAACGTATGGGTTATATCGAGTACTACGACACCAAAGAGTTGCAGGAGAAAGCTAGCTCCCTTGATAAGTCAGTAACCACTAAGCCAACAAAAGAAAATAAAGCTATTTACCAAAAATATGTGGATAGTTTAGGACGTGGCTGGCGTTTGCATCAGTTCAAGCAAAGCAAACAATTCTATGCGACACGTGATGTGCCAGTGCTTGAACGTGTGTTTGGTTTCTATGCACACCTCTTTGAATTTGACAATACTGGATGGGTTAAAGATAAAACAAATCCAAACTTGAAGCGTTACATCCGTATTGAAAATGACCCAGCTATCGGTTGGTCAGTTGTCGGTTCAGGAACTAAGCATAAATACTTGCTTTACTTTAACAGTCAGTTCCCATTTGTTCACCAAAACTTTGTGAAGATGAACCTTGGTACATCTTACCCAACCTATGCTGAGCAGGGTGTTCTTGATGTTATTACACAAGGACAAGGGCAAACACAAAGCTCTGAGGTCAACTTCCCTACTGGTAAGAAAGTATCTTCAGTAGATATCTACTCTCGTACTTATAAATCACCAAGTCAGGCTGATGCTAGGGATCGTTCTTACTATGGTGATGACCCTTACACAGCTACTAAGAGTCGCTACCAGTACCCATCAATGGTGACAAGTTCTGCCATTGCTGGTTTGATTGGTTTGGTCTTGTCTTATGCTTTGGCAATTCCATTGGGATCATACATGGCACGCTTTAAAAACACACTCTTTGATAGTGTGTCAACTGGTATCTTGACTTTCTTGCTCTCACTACCAACCATCGCCTTGGTTTATATCATTCGTTTGATTGGTTCTAAGATTGGTCTTCCAGATTCCTTCCCTATCTTGGGTGCGGGTGACTGGCGTTCATACGTCTTGCCATCTGTAATTCTCGGTCTCTTGTCAACACCAGGTCTTGCCATTTGGATTCGTCGTTACATGATTGACTTGCAATCACAAGACTTCGTCCGTTTTGCACGCGCCAAAGGGTTGTCAGAACAAGAAATTTCGAATAAACACATTTTCAAAAATGCTATGGTTTCCTTGGTTTCAGGGATCCCAGCATCTATCGTTAGTGTTATCACAGGGGCAACCTTGACAGAAACAATCTTCGCCTACCCTGGTATGGGTAAAATGTTGATTGACTCAGTTCGTGCTTCAAATAACGCTATGGTTGTGGGTCTTGTATTTATTTTCACAGCCCTTACCATCTTCTCATTGCTTGTGGGTGATATCCTTATGACTATAATTGACCCACGTATCAAATTGACATCTAAAGGAGGTAAATAATGGCTTCAATTGATAAAAGTAAGTTCCAATTTGTAAAGCGCGATGATTTTGCCTCTGAAACAATTGATGCGCCGGCCTATTCATACTGGAAATCAGTGATGCGTCAGTTCTTCAAGAAAAAGTCAACAACTGTTATGTTGGGTATCTTGATTGCTATCATTTTGATGAGCTTTATCTACCCAATGTTTTCAAAATTTGACTTCAATGACGTGTCTAAGGTTAATGACTTTAGTGTGCGTTATGTGCATCCAAATGCTCAATACTGGTTCGGTACAGACAGTAATGGTAAGTCTCTCTTTGACAGTGTTTGGTTTGGAGCTCGTAATTCTATCCTTATTGCTGTTATCGCTACCTTCCTTAACGTTGCTATTGGTTTAGTCGTTGGTGCTGTTTGGGGGATTTCTAAGACCTTCGATATGATTATGATGGAAATCTACAACATCATCTCAAACATTCCTGCCCTCCTTGTCGTTATCGTCTTGACTTACTCATTGGGTGCTGGTTTCTGGAACATGATCTTTGCCATGACTGTCACAGGTTGGATTGGTATTGCCTATACTATCCGTATTCAAATCATGCGTTACCGTGATTTGGAGTACAACTTGGCTTCTCGTACTTTGGGAACACCAACTCCTAAGATTGTGGTTAAAAATATCATGCCACAACTTGTATCGGTTATCGTGACTATGGCTAGTCAGCTCTTGCCAGGATTTATCTCTTACGAAGCTTTCCTTTCTTACTTTGGTTTGGGGCTTCCCGTTACGACGCCTAGTCTTGGTCGTTTGATTTCAGACTATGCACAGAACGTTACAGTCAATGCTTATCTCTTCTGGATTCCATTGACTACCTTGATTCTCGTTTCCCTTGCTCTCTTTATTGTCGGTCAAAACTTGGCGGATGCCAGCGACCCACGTACGCATAGATAGGAGTCCAATATGACAGAAAATAAAAATGTAATATTATCGGCTCGCGATATCGTCGTGGAATTTGACGTTCGTGACCGTGTTTTGACAGCTATTCGAGGAGTTTCCCTTGATTTGGTTGAAGGTGAAGTTTTAGCCTTGGTTGGTGAGTCTGGTTCAGGTAAATCAGTATTGACTAAGACTTTCACAGGGATGCTTGAAGAAAATGGTCGTGTAGCTAGCGGTTCTATTGATTATCGTGGCCAAGATTTGACCAAACTTAAGAGTCACCAAGATTGGGCACATATTCGTGGGGCTAAGATTGCGACTATCTTCCAAGATCCTATGACCAGTCTTGACCCAATTAAGACTATCGGTAGCCAAATTGTTGAAGTCATTGTCAAACACCAAGGAAAATCAGCCAAAGAAGCTAAAAAAATGGCCATTGACTACATGGACAAGGTTGGTATTCCTGATGCTGAAAAACGTTTCAACGAATATCCTTTCCAATACTCTGGTGGGATGCGTCAACGTATCGTCATTGCCATTGCCTTGGCTTGTCGTCCCGATATCCTTATCTGTGACGAACCAACAACTGCTCTCGATGTGACCATTCAAGCTCAAATCATCGACCTCTTGAAATCACTCAAAGAGGAGTATGGTTTCTCAGTGATTTTCATTACCCATGACCTTGGTGTGGTAGCAAGTATCGCAGACAAGGTTGCTGTTATGTATGCTGGTGAAATCATTGAGTATGCAACTGTTGAGGAGATTTTCTATGAGCCTTGTCATCCATACACGTGGAGCTTGCTTTCAAGCTTGCCACAGTTGGCTGATGATAAGGGTGAGCTTTTCTCAATTCCAGGGACACCACCATCACTTTATACACCAATTGTTGGAGATGCCTTTGCCTTGCGTTCAGACTATGCTATGCAAATTGACTTCGAGGAAAAAGCACCACAATTCCAAGTCTCAGATACTCACTGGGCTAAGACCTGGCTCTTACATGAGGATGCACCAAAAGTTGAAAAACCTGCGGTTATCCAAAATCTACATGAAAAAATCCGTGCTAATATGGGATTTGCACATTTAGGAGATGAGGAGGAAGGCAATGCCTGAGAAGTTAGTTGAAGTAAAAGATGTGGAGATTTCCTTCGGTGAAGGAAGCAAGAAATTCGTTGCTGTCCACAATGCTAATTTTTTCATCAACAAGGGTGAAACCTTTTCCCTCGTTGGTGAGTCTGGTAGTGGTAAAACTACTATCGGTCGTGCCATTATTGGTCTGAATGATACAAGTAATGGTGAGATTATTTTTGACGGTAAGAAAATCAATGGACACTTATCTCACTCTGAGAAAAACGACCTTATCCGTCGTATTCAGATGATTTTCCAAGACCCTGCGGCTAGTTTGAATGAACGTGCAACGGTTGATTATATCTTGTCTGAGGGCTTGCATAACTTCCATCTCTATAAGGATGAGGAAGATCGTAAAGCCAAAATCAAGGAAATCATCAAAGAAGTGGGACTTCTTGAGGAACACTTGACACGTTACCCTCACGAATTTTCTGGGGGACAACGTCAACGTATCGGTATTGCGCGTTCCTTGGTTATGCAACCTGACTTGGTCATCGCTGATGAACCAATCTCAGCCCTTGACGTGTCAGTCCGTGCCCAAGTTTTGAACTTGCTTAAGAAATTCCAAAAAGAGTTGGGATTGACCTACCTCTTTATCGCTCACGACTTGTCAGTGGTCCGTTTCATTTCTGACCGTATCGCTGTTATTTACAAGGGTACAATCGTGGAAGTTGCTGAGACAGAAGAACTTTACAACAATCCTATCCACCCTTACACCAAGTCACTCTTGTCTGCTGTTCCTATTCCAGACCCAATCTTGGAACGTAAGAAAGTCTTGAAGGTTTATGATCCAAACCAACACGACTATTCTGTCGATAAACCAGAAATGGTTGAAGTACGTCCAGGACACTTTGTTTGGGGTAACAAGGCCGAAATCGAGACTTATCGTAAAGAACAAAGTAAATAAGTCTTTTCAATGCAAAAAAAAATCGTGTTCCACAAGGAACACGGTTTTTCTTTAGTCTAAATTTAAGCGTTTGGTCATGATATAGTAGGTACCAAAGTAACTTGCTCCGATGAGAATGAGAGACTGAACTAGACTAAATATATATGACGAGTTATTAATTGCAGTATTTGTTGCATCTCCGGTCAAGGCTGCACCGATTCCAAAGAAGAAACCAATAAAGAATAGGATAGCCTGAATGGCAAAATAAGCGACAAATCCCATAAGAACTTTGTTAGTGTTAAAGAGGTTACCGATACTAATACAGAGGTAATAGAAAAGGATACCAGCAATCATTGACAAGATTGTAGAAGGGATGAAGAGGTAGAAAGCGCCTATCTCTTTTAGGATCTGGCCAAAGTAGCTGGTAGCTAGTAGGATATCTTTCATATCAAGGCAGAAAGCAGCTATAATTCCAATCGAAAGGAGTATAACGAGTGATGAAATGATATCTAAAATAAAGGCTACCAAGAGTTTAGACAAGATTAATTGGTGAGCAGAAACTGGGAGCGTATTGGTTAGATAACCTTCTCTCCCAAAGACAGTCTTTGCAAAGCGTCTGACAATGAGGACTATTGTCGCTATATAAATGGTTCCCCATACGATAATGGTAGCAAAAACCATCAGTGTGAAGAAAGCAAAGAAGAGTAGACTAGGTTCTTGGTGGCTCTGTTCAGTTACAAAAATAGATTTTCGAAGCATTAAACCCAAGGGGATAGAGAGTAGGATGGCAATACCATAGATGCCAAGATACCATTTACGGACCGATTGTAATTCATATTTAACTAATTTCCAAAACATGCTCATACCTCCTAGTTGTGGAACATCTCTCTAAAGAGTTTGTCGATAGATTTGCCATGGGCTTGACGGATATTATCAGCATCACCCTGAAGTTCAATCTGACCGTATTTTAAGAAGACAACTTCATCTAGGACGGATTCAATATCTGCAATCAAATGGGTTGAAATGATCACAGAAGCATCTTCAGAGTATTGGTTGATGATGGTTTTAAGAATGTAGTCACGTGACGCGGGATCGACACCACCAATAGGTTCATCGAGGAGATAGAGTTTAGCCTCACGACTCATAACCAAAATCAACTGAACTTTTTCTTTGTTACCTTTTGAGAGGTCTTTAAGGCGCAAATCAGGCTGGAGCATTAAATCCTGCAAGAGTTGCAAGGCAAGAGGATAGCGGAAGTCAGCATAGAAATCTTGGAAGAAGTCCAAGTAGTATTGGATAGTCTTACTTTCATCTAAATAGGTTGTGTCAGGCAAATAAGCCACTTGCGCCTTAGTGATAGGTGACGGCTGAAATCCATTAATGGTTACTAAACCAGAAGTTGGTTGGAGGAGGCCATTCAAAATCTTGATGAGAGTTGTTTTACCACTACCGTTTGGTCCTAAGAGACCAATGATTTTACCAGAAGGGATGGACATGGTCACATCTCTAAGGGCTGGAATACCATTATAGGTCTTGGTGAGATTTGTTAGAGTTACAATATCAGTCATCGGTCTATAAGTCCTTTCCTGTTTGTTCGATGTAGTCAGTGATGATAGCTTTGATTTCAGGTGAGTTAAAACCAATGGCTGCCATCTCAGTGACAAAGTTTTTCATGAGACTTTGGGCAATCTCGTGTCGTTTTTGATCAATTAGTTTTTCATCTTCGGTAACAAAGCGACCAGAGGTACGGGCAGAATAGACCAGCCCCTCTTTTTCAAGTTCTTGGAAGGCTCTTTGTACAGTGTTAGGATTGACCCCAGCTTCTTGAGCAAATTCTCTAACGGGTAGGAGTTGTTGTCCCATACTCAATTCCTTGGAAGCTATCTTCAGTTTGACGCGATAGGCGATTTGGAGATAAATTGGCGATTTTTCATCAAATGTCCAAGCCATAAGAGACTCCTTTCTAAAAGTATAATAGTGTTATTTTTGTACTATCGTAATGATACAACTAAAATACTGAATTTGCAAGTAAAATGCCATATTTTCTCTAATTTCTTTGGCTTTTCCCAAACTTATATTCCTATTTTTGGTACAATAGGGGCAAGTATGTTCGACCTGAAGGGAGATTATTTTGAAAATTTTAGCAACAGATATGGATGGGACTTTTCTAGACCATCTTGGTGCCTATGATAAGGCGCGTTTGGAAAACCTTTTGGATGCGTGTGAAGCTAAAGATTACGTTTTTACAGTAGCTTCTGGCCGAGCTCTCTTGGCCTTGGAGGAGCTTTTTGATGGTTTTGTGGACCGCATTGCTATTATTGCGGAGAATGGGGCCTTGGTTCAGTATAAGGGTGAAGTCCTGTTTGAGTCCAAGTTAGAACCTAAAGATTATTTAGAAATTGCAGACACGACTTTAGCCTTGCCAACTTGTGAAGGGGTTCTCTTGTCTGGACGTCGAGGTGCCTATGCACCAAACGATGCAGATCCAGCCTATCTTAAGGCCATGGAACGTTACTATGAAAATGTCATGGTAACAGACCTTGAAGCGGTCACAGATGATATTTTCAAGGTAACTGCTAAGTTCCAAGGGGATACCATTATGGAACGTGGTGACTACCTCAACACAATTTTTGAGGATATGACAGCTGTGACAACTGGCTTTGATTCCATGGATATTATCCTTAAAGGGGTGGACAAGGGCTTTGGTCTCTACCATCTTTGTCAAGAGTTGGGACGTCAGGCTTCAGATGTTGTAGCCTTTGGTGATAACCTCAACGATATGGAGATGTTGACCTTTGCTGGACGTGCAGTTGCTACGGAAAATGCGCGTGATGAGATTAAGGCAGTGGCAGATGAGGTGATTGGTCACCATAAAGATGGTGCAGTCTTTGACTACATGGAAGGGTTGGTGGGCTCAGATGTCTGAGATTAAATTACTAGCCTTGGACCTAGATGGAACCCTCTTTACTAAGGATAAGCAAGTAACAGCTGAAAATAGAGCTGCTTTGAAGGCGGCAGAAGCTAAGGGGGTTCATGTGGTCATTACGACTGGTCGTCCTCTACCAGCTATTACTCATATCTTGGAAGATTTGGGCTTGTTAGATGATAAGCACTATAGTGTGACCTTCAATGGTGGCTTGGTTCAGCGTAATAATGGGGATATCCTCATAAAGAAAGAGATGAGTCGAGAAGATTTAAAGCAGATTTATGCTGTCTTCGAACCTCTAGGGCTTCCTATGGATGTTATCAGTGATGGCATTGTCTATGGTGTTCCGAGTAAAGGCAATCATTCTCTCTATCGTCAGGCTAATCCTACCTTGACCTTCGTTGATGTGGAGAGTATTGATGACATTCCTGAAAATATCGTCTATAATAAGGTAGTTACGGTCTGTGAGGAAGAGTTTTTGGATGCCCAAATTCAAAAACTACCTGACCATCTATACCAAGCGTTTGAGGTATTTAAGTCTCGTGAGATTATCCTAGAAGTCATGCCGAAAGGGGTTCATAAAGCTGTAGGCTTGAAACTTTTGTCTGATTATCTTGCCCTTGATAAAAGTCAGGTTATGGCTATGGGAGATGAGGAAAATGACTTGACCATGTTGGAGTGGGCTGGTCTAGGTGTGGCTATGGCAAATGCTGTTCCTAAGGTTAAGGCTGTTGCCAAGGCAGTAACGACAAAAACTAATGAGGAATCTGGAGTGGCTGAGGCCATCCACAAGTATATTCTAGAGAAATAAGGAGAACCAAATGGGTCTATTTGATCGATTATTTGGACAAGAGGAAAACCAATCACAGGAAACTGTAGCAAATCAGGAAATTTCAGAAACTGAGGCTCTTGATAATCAAGACTTGTCAACAAGTGAAAGTCAAACAGAACAGCTCAGTGAGTCAGAGACTCAAGTAGAAGAGATTTCGTCTACAGAATCTGTTGAAGAAAGCGAATCTACAGTGACAGAAGAAAGTGAAGTAGCGTCTGATGAGGACCTATCTGTTGATGATCAGGCCTCAAGCGAAGCAGAGGGCGTATCAGAGTCAGAAGAAAGCCAAGTCGCTGTGGATAACCACTTCGCAGATGTCATGGCTGATTACTATGCTAAAAAGGCTCAGGTAGCTGCTGCTGCAGAAAAAGGTGAAACGGTTACTTTTGAGGCTGTTCAAACTCGTAAAGTTGAGGAAAAACCTGAAGAAGTTCAGGCTTCAAAAACTGAAACAGAACAAGAAAAATACAATCGTACCCTTAAGAAGACGCGTACAGGTTTTGCTGCCCGTTTGAATGAATTCTTCGCGAATTTCCGTCGAGTTGATGAGGAGTTCTTCGAAGAATTGGAAGAAATGCTGATTCTTTCCGATGTTGGTGTTAATGTTGCAACGCAATTAACGGAAGACTTGCGCTATGAAGCCCGCCTTGAAAATGTCAAAAAGACTGAAGATTTGCAACGCTTGATTATCGAGAAACTTGTGGACATCTACGAGAAGGATGATGTCTACAAGGAGCAGATTAATTTCCAAGATGGTTTGACAGTCATGCTTTTCGTTGGTGTCAACGGGGTTGGTAAGACAACGTCTATCGGTAAGTTGGCGCATAAATACAAACAAGAAGGCAAAAAAGTCATGTTGGTAGCTGCCGATACTTTCCGTGCAGGAGCGGTTGCTCAGTTGGTTGAGTGGGGACGTCGTGTTGATGTGCCGGTAGTGACTGGTGCAGAGAAGGCTGACCCAGCTTCAGTGGTTTATGATGGTATGGAAAAGGCCCTTGCTGAGGGAGTTGACGTCCTTATGATTGATACTGCGGGTCGTTTGCAAAATAAAGACAATCTTATGGCAGAGCTTGAAAAGATTGGTCGTATTATCAAACGTGTGGTTCCAGAAGCACCTCATGAAACCCTCTTGGCCTTGGATGCCTCAACAGGTCAAAATGCCCTTAGTCAGGCTAAGGAATTTTCAAAAATTACACCTCTTACAGGTCTTGTCTTGACTAAGTTGGATGGTAGTGCCAAGGGTGGGGTGGTTTTAGCCATTCGCCAAGAGTTGGATATTCCAGTTAAGTTAATTGGTTTTGGTGAGAAAATTGATGATATTGGTGAGTTCCATTCAGAAGAATTCATGCAAGGTCTCTTGACTGGTTTGGTTTAAAAGAGTATTTAAAAAAGAGTGAGTACTGAGAAAAGGAATTCACTCTTTTTAATGGTGTCCTCACCTTGAAAAAAGTCGCTTTTATTGGTAAAATAGTAAGGAAAAACGCATGCTCTGAAAAGTGAGCTGTAACTTAATCACTGAACAACCCCTAAGCCAAAAAAAGAGATGATTGTTTTCTCTTTTTTAAGGTGAGTCATAAGAAGATTTTTAATCTTAGTTTAAGGAGAAGACATGTCTGAACGTGGACTTTTGATTGTTTTTTCAGGGCCTTCTGGTGTCGGAAAAGGAACTGTTCGTCAGGAGATTTTTTCAACACCTGACCATAAATTTGAATACTCAGTATCAATGACCACACGTGCTCAACGTCCTGGTGAAGTTGATGGAAAGGATTATTTTTTCCGTTCGCGTGAGGAGTTTGAAGAGCTTATTCGTAAGGGTCAAATGTTGGAATATGCTGAGTATGTGGGTAACTACTACGGAACACCTTTGACTTATGTTAATGAAACCTTGGATAAAGGTATTGATGTTTTCCTTGAAATCGAGGTTCAAGGGGCCCTTCAGGTTAAGAAAAAGGTACCAGATGCTGTCTTCATCTTTTTGACGCCACCGGATTTGAACGAGCTTCAAGAACGTTTGGTTGGTCGTGGGACAGATTCTGAGGAAGTTATTGCTCAACGTATCGAGCGTGCGCGTGAAGAGATTGCTCTTATGAGCGAATACGATTATGCCATTGTTAATGACGAAGTGCCTTTGGCTGCTGAGCGTGTCAAACGTGTTATTGAAGCAGAACACTTCCGAGTTGACCGTGTGATTGGTCGCTATCGTAATATGATTTCAGAAAAGAAATTATCAGATAAATAAATTAGAAATAGGTATAGAATTATGATGTTGAAACCCTCTATTGACAAACTTTTGGATAAAGTGCCTTCAAAATATTCATTGGTTATTTTGCAAGCCAAACGTGCCCATGAATTAGCCGCTGGTGCTGAACCAACTCAAGAGTTTACGTCAGTAAAACCAACCCTTCAAGCCCTTGAAGAGATTGAATCTGGTAATGTGACTATCCACCCAGATCCAGAATCTAAACGTGAATTGGCACGTTTGAAAGTGATTCAAGCACGTCTTGCTGCTGAGGAAGAAGAACGTAAAATCAAAGAACAAATCGCTAAAGAAAAAGAAGAAGGCGATAAGATCTAAAATCAAAGTCTTGCTTTGGTTTATGAGGAGAGGGGAGCTGAGGCATAGTGTCTCAGCTTCCTTCTTTATGACGAAAATAGGCAGCTCACATTTTCTTGAGTTTGGAAGATACTGGTCTTAAGGAAGTGACAGGAGGAAATTTATGGTTTTAGTAGCACAAATTATTGTAGACGTTCCTCTGATGCAGACGGATAGGCCTTATAGTTACCTTATCCCTGAAGCCATGCAAGAACAAATCGCCATCGGTATGCGGGTTCATGTGCCTTTTGGTAAAGGAAATCGTCTACTTCAAGGTTTTATTATTGGCTTGGAAGAGCAGGAAAATTTAAGAGATTTTCCTGAACTAAAAACCATCGCTGAGCTTTTAGATTATGAGCCAGTGCTTAATCAGGAACAGCTGGATTTGGCTGATCAGATGCGACATACGGTCTTTTCTTATAAGATTTCCATCTTGAAGTCAATGCTACCCGGTCTCCTTAATTCGCAGTACGATAAGGTTATCATGGCAACTGATAAACTGGGTGAAGAGGAAAAAGCGACTCTCCTTCAAGGGCAGAATCATATTCTTTTCTCGCAGTTGTCAGAGGTACAACGTCAAGCCATTCCTCGTCTGGTCCAGTCTGGGCGTGTAACGGTTGATTACCTTGCTAAAGATAAGCAGAATATTAAGACTGAGAAGCACTATAGTGTTCAAAAGGGGATTCTCGAGACTTTGGCAATTTCGCAAAGGGCTAAGAAACGATTGGAGTTGCGAGACTTCTTGCTAGAAAAGAGTGAGTCTGGCAAGTTGACGGATCTCCACAAGCTTTTTTCACGAGATGTGGTTAAGTTTTTCATTGAAGCTGGTGCCTTGGTCATCACCGAAGTTGAGGTCAATCGTGCCGATAGCTACTTTGAAAAGGTAGAAAAGACAGATTTTCTTGAGCTTAATGCCCAACAGGCGCATGCGGTTGAAGAAATGACGTGCCAAATTGGACAAGGTGGCAAACCTTTCTTATTGGAAGGAGTGACGGGATCAGGTAAGACAGAGGTTTACCTGCATCTTATCGAGAGGACCCTGGCTATGGGAAAAACCGCCATTGTCTTAGTGCCAGAGATTTCCCTAACACCCCAAATGACCAATCGTTTCATTTCGCGTTTTGGGGACTTGGTGGCGATTATGCATTCAGGCTTGTCAGACGGTGAGAAATTTGACGAGTGGCGTAAGGTTAAATCTGGTCAGGCCAAGGTTGTGGTAGGAGCGCGTTCGGCTATCTTTGCTCCTTTGGACAATATCGGGGCAATCATTATCGATGAGGAACATGAGGCTACTTATAAACAAGAGTCCAATCCTCGCTATCATGCAAGAGATGTTGCCTTGCTTAGGGCTAAGAGTCATGGAGCTGTGCTTGTCCTTGGGTCAGCAACACCCTCTATTGAGACACGGGCGAGAGCTCAGAAAGGGGTTTACCATTTTCTTGAGTTGACACAAAGGGCTAATCCTCATGCTAAAATTCCGCAGGTGGAAGTGGTGGACTTCAAGGATTTTGTGGGCCGTCAAGAGGCGAGTGATTTTACGCCACCTCTTTTGGAAAAAATCAGGGAACGTTTGGCACGTAAGGAACAAGTCGTATTGATGTTGAACCGTCGTGGGTATTCCTCTTTTGTCATGTGTCGTGACTGTGGCTATGTGGATGATTGTCCGAATTGTGATATTTCACTGACCTTGCACATGGATACTAAGACCATGAATTGTCACTATTGTGATTTTCAAAAAGCAATACCACATGTCTGTCCCAACTGTCAGAGTCGTCAGGTTCGCTATTATGGGACTGGGACACAGAAGGCTTATGACCAGTTAACGGAACTTTTGCCAGAAGCCAGAGTGATTCGTATGGATGTTGATACGACACGTAAGAAAGGGGCTCACGAGAAACTCTTAGAGACTTTTGGAAATGGTAAGGCTGACATTTTGCTTGGGACTCAGATGATTGCCAAGGGCTTGGATTTCCCAAATGTTACCTTGGTAGGGGTCTTGAATGCAGATACATCGCTTAATTTACCAGATTTTCGTTCGGCTGAGCGTACCTTCCAGCTTTTGACACAGGTGGCTGGTCGTGCTGGTCGTGCTGACAAGGAAGGGGAAGTTATTATTCAAACCTATAATCCTAATCATTATGCCATTCGGTTTGCGCAACAACAGGATTATGAAGGTTTCTATGCCTATGAGATGGGGATTCGACGTCAGTTGGCCTATCCGCCATATTTTTATACGGTAGGAATCACGCTTTCTCACAAGGATGAAGAGTTTGTCGTCCACAAGAGCTATGAGGTTATGGCTTATTTAAGAGAGTACTTGTCAGACAAGGTGACCTTCCTAGGGCCAACGCCTAAGCCTATTGCTCGAACACATAACCTTTATCATTATCAGATTATTATCAAATACCGTTTTGAGGATAACTTGGAAGAAACGCTTAATAGGGTCCTTGACATGACTCAGGAACCTGAAAACAAGGACCTGCGTTTGATTATCGATCACGAACCTCAGAATTTTACCTAATCTAGAAAAGGAAGAATATGACAAAATTAGTATTTATGGGAACGCCTGCCTTTTCAGCGACTGTGCTGGAAGGACTTTTGACAGATGAGCGTTACGATATTGTTGCTGTGGTGACGCAACCAGACCGTGCTGTCGGCCGTAAAAAAGAAATTCGCATGACACCGGTCAAGGAAGTAGCCTTGGCGCATGACTTGCCAATTTATCAACCGGAAAAATTGTCAGGGTCAGAAGAAATGGCGCAATTGATGGCGCTTGGTGCTGATGGGATTGTTACTGCAGCTTATGGGCAATTTTTACCAAGCAAGTTGCTTAATAGCATGGATTTTGCGGTGAATGTCCACGCTTCTCTCTTGCCAAAATACCGTGGTGGGGCACCTATTCATTATGCCATTATCAATGGGGATGCAGAAGCAGGTGTGACAATTATGGAAATGGTCAAGGAGATGGACGCTGGTGACATGGTTAGCCAAAAGGCCTTGCCAATTCTTGACGAGGATAATGTTGGTACCATGTTTGAAAAATTGGCAGTCTTGGGTCGTGACCTTTTGCTTGAGACCTTGCCTGCCTATATTGCTGGAGAAATCAAACCTGTTCCTCAAGATGCCAGTCAGGTAACGTTTTCGCCAAATATTAGTCCAGAAGAGGAGAGACTTGATTGGAATAAGTCGGCTCGTGACATCTTCAATCAAATCCGTGGCATGTATCCATGGCCTGTGGCACATACCTTGCTTGACGGCAAACGTTTCAAGATTTATGAAGCAGACTTGGCAGAAGGCCAGGGACAGTCTGGTCATATCATTGAAAAGACCAAGAAGAGTTTGGTAGTTGCGACTGGTCAGGGAGCTATTTCACTTAAGACAGTTCAGCCTGCAGGAAAGCCTCGGATGGCTATTGCTGATTTCCTTAATGGGGTCGGACGCAATCTTGAAGTAGGTGATGCATTTGGCCAATGATTGGAAAAAAACAGCCCGTGGACAGGCACTTGAAGTCTTAGAAGAAGTCTTCCAGGAAGGAGCTTACTCAAATATTGCTCTCAATGCCCATCTGAGCAAGTCGCGTCTGACAGATAAGGACAAGGCCTTGGTGACGGAAATTGTCTATGGGACCGTCGCTCGTAAGATTACGTTGGAGTGGGTCCTAGCCCATGTCATCGAGGACCGTGACAAGCTTGAACCTTGGGTCTATGACTTATTACTTTTGAGTCTCTATCAGTTGGCCTATTTAGATAAGATTCCAGCCCATGCGGTGGTTAATGATGCCGTTTCTATTGCCAAAAATCGTGGCAATAAAAAGGGTGCTGAGAAGCTGGTCAATGCGGTTCTTCGTAAACTATCCAGCCAGCCTTTGCCAGATCCAAGCACGATCAAACGTGTCAATAAACGCTATTCTGTTCAGTATTCTCTACCAGTATGGTTGGTTAAAAAACTTATCGACCAGTATGGAGAGGATCGTGCCCTTGCTATTTTCCAAAGCCTTTTTGTGAGAAACAAGTCTAGTGTGCGTGTAACGGATGCGTCACGTTTGGAAGAGATTGCAGAGGCCACTGGTGCTGAGCGTTCAGTATTATCCCCAGTCGGGCTTGTTAAGTCTTCAGGTTACTTTGCTGGGACAGATTATTTTAAAGAGGGCTTGTTGACCATTCAGGATGAGACCAGTCAACTGGTTGCGCCAACTTTAGGGATTCAAGGCGAGGAAGAAATCCTGGATGCCTGTGCGGCACCTGGAGGTAAGACGGTACATATGGCCTCATATTTGACGAGTGGACATGTGACGGCACTTGACCTCTATGATCATAAGCTTGCTCTTATCGAAGAAAATGCACAACGTCTTGGACTAGCTGACAAGGTTAAGACTCAGAAACTGGATGCTAGTCAGGTACATCAAGTCTTTCCAGCTGATAGTTTTGACAAGATTTTAGTGGATGCACCTTGTTCTGGAATTGGGCTCATTCGTCGGAAACCTGACATCAAATATAACAAGGATCTCCAAGATTTTGAGTCCCTCAAGGCCGTACAGTTGGATATCCTATCCAGCGTTTGTCAAACCCTACGAAAAGGTGGTATAATAACATATAGTACTTGCACCATCATAGCAGAAGAAAATCAAGAGGTGATTCAAGCCTTTCTTGAGAGCCATCCTGATTTTGAGCAAGTTGCCTTAGACCATCCATGTAAAGACATCGTGGTCAATGGCTGTTTGGCAATTACCCCCGAACAGTATCTAACTGATGGTTTTTTCATCGCACAGTTGCGTAAAAAAGCTTAGGATTACAGAGGAGGAAATGCTGACGCAAGTCAGAAAGAAAACTATGGAAATATCATTATTAACGGACATTGGCCAAAAACGGTCAAATAACCAAGATTTTGTTAATAAATTTGTCAACCAAGCTGGTGTTACCCTTGTCGTTGTTGCAGACGGGATGGGTGGACACCGTGCTGGAAATATTGCCAGTGAGATGTCAGTGACTGATCTTGGTCGCGACTGGATTAACACTGATTTTAGTGAGTTGAGTCAGATTCGTGATTGGATGATTGCTGCCATTGATGCAGAAAATCGTAAAATTTATGAACTTGGCCAAAACGAAGAATATAAGGGAATGGGAACAACTATCGAGGTTCTTGCCTTTGTTGATAATGCTGTGATTTTCGCCCACGTTGGGGATTCACGTATTGCCCTTATCCGTAATGGTGAGTATAAGCAATTGACGAATGACCATTCTTTGGTCAATGCTCTTATCAAGGCTGGTCAGTTGACCGAAGAAGAAGCAGCAGTTCACCCACAACGTAATATCATTACGCAATCTATTGGGCAAGCTGCTCCGATTGAGGCTGACCTTGGTGTTCAACAATTGGAACCAGGGGACTATATTTTGGCCAATTCAGATGGTTTGACCAATATGATTTCAGTTGAACAGATTGTACATATTGTCAATAGCCCTGGTTTCGTCGAAGAAAAAACGAGTCGTTTGGTAGCTGCAGCCAATGAGGCAGGTGGTCTTGATAATATTACCGTTGCTCTCATTAAGATAGAAAGTGAGGAAGGATAATGATCCAAGTTGGCAAATTGTTTGCTGGACGTTATCGAATCCTTAAATCTATCGGACGTGGTGGTATGGCGGATGTTTATCTGGCTAATGACCTGATTCTGGATAATGAAGAAGTGGCCATTAAGGTGCTTCGTACCAATTACCAAACGGATCAGGTGGCTGTGGCGCGTTTCCAGCGTGAAGCGCGTGCCATGGCAGAACTCAGTCATCCTAATATCGTTGCTATCCGAGATATTGGCGAAGAAGACGGCCAGCAGTTCTTGGTGATGGAGTATGTGGACGGTTCGGACTTGAAGAAATACATTCAAGACCATGCGCCACTTTCTAACCAAGATGTTGTGCGTATCATGGGGGAGGTACTTTCCGCCATGACACTTGCCCATCAAAAGGGCATTATCCACCGTGACCTTAAGCCACAAAACGTTCTTTTAACTAAGGACGGTACGGCCAAGGTTACAGACTTCGGAATTGCGGTTGCCTTTGCAGAGACTAGCCTAACTCAAACCAACTCTATGTTGGGTTCTGTCCACTACCTCTCACCAGAGCAGGCTCGTGGATCTAAAGCGACTATCCAGAGCGACATCTATGCTATGGGTATTATGCTTTTTGAAATGTTGACAGGTCATATTCCTTATGATGGTGATAGTGCAGTAACCATTGCACTCCAACATTTCCAAAAGCCACTCCCATCGATTTTGGCAGAGAACCGTAACGTTCCTCAAGCCTTGGAAAACGTGGTAATTCGAGCAACAGCCAAAAAACTAGAAAATCGTTATAATAGTACTTTGGAAATGAGCCGTGACTTGGTAACGAGTTTGCATCCTAGTCATCGACGCGATGCCAAGGTAGTCTTTGATGATATGACGGATACTAAGACCTTGCCAAAGGTTGATCCAGTTCCATCAGCAAGCCTTGAGAAAAAGGCTGTTGCTGCTGAGCCATCAGAGCCTACACCTGCTCCAAGTAAACAACCAAGGAAAAAAACGACACCAGCTAAGAAGAAAAAGAAGAAGAATTTCTTCTCAACCTTGCTCAAGGTTTTCCTAGGACTTGTCTTTATTGGTATCATCATCTTTGCCTATTTGGTATTTACCAATCCTGATAATGTCCAGGTGCCTAATGTGGTCGGTCAAGAGTTGTCCACAGCTCAGACTAAAATTGAGGGTGCTGGATTTAAGGTAGGAGAAGTCAAAGAAGTGGAAGATGATTCTGTCGATACGGGCAAGGTCATCAAGACTGATCCTACAGCTGGAACTACACGAAAAGAAGGATCAAGCATTGATGTCTATGTTTCTTCTGGTAGTAAAGGTTTCGCTTTGAAAGACTACAAAGGTAAAAACTATAAGGATGCCATTGAGGACTTAACTTCGAATTATGGCGTTTCTGAGGACCAAATTGATATTCAGCATGTCGAAGACGACAGTGCTGAAGAGGGAGAAATCCTATCTCAAAGTCCAGGGAAAAACAAGTCTTTCAATCCTAAGGATAGTAAGGCCAAGATTAAGTTCCGTGTGGCAACTCCTAAGACAGTTACCATGCCTGATGTGACTGGTTTGACGGTTTCAACAGCGGTTCAAACCTTGAATCGTAAGAGTATCTCAAGTAGTAGTATCGAGTATCATGACTATAATACTGGTGCCAAGTTAGACAAGGATAAGGTTCCTAGCAGTACAGAGGTCCTTTATCAAGATCCACAAGCTGGTACAAGTGTTGATGGTACAGTGATTCTCTATGTTTCGGTTGCAACAGCAAGTTCAAGCCTACAGTCAAGCTCAAGCAGTACGACACATTCGTCATCGACGAGCTCAAGTACTGACAGTACAACTTCAAGCACTGAAACCTCGACAGAGGCTACTCACACAGAGCTACAGTAGTTTTAAATAACTAAGGTAACAAAAAAAGAGAGGTTATTTCATCTCTCTTTTTTGTTATCTAGACTTCTTGTCGATAGCTTAAAAAGCCTGCTTGCCAGGGGTCAGAGATTCTTTTATAATGAAGACATCACATATAGGAGAGACGCTATGAGAAACCGTAGAAAACTGAGAAGGTATATCATTACCTACGATATCGTCATGACGGTCCTGGCCCTGATTTCCATTGGCTTGGTTATCTTTGATTTGGTTGGATTAATTTCAATTGGAAGGCGACCTTTCAGAGTGATAGATCAGTCTATAACGCTCATCTTTGCCATTGATTATGCGATTCGTTTCTCCTTGGCACCTCGTAAGCGAATTTTTGTGAAAACACATATCTTGGACTTGTTAGCTATTATTCCCTACAATGAAGTCTTTACCTTCCTCCGTTTTTCAAGGGTGGGACGCTTTGCTCGTTTGGCCAAACTCTCTCGCTTAATTGGTTTGAGTAGTAAGCTCAAGCACATTTCCAATCGCATTAATCGCAGAAATGGCTTTTATTTTCTGCTTTCGGTTAATAGCATTATCATCCTTATCAGTAGTGCTATTATTGCTAGAGTAGAGCACCATAATTTTATAGATGCTATTTGGTGGTCTGTAGCAACGGTTACCACAGTAGGTTATGGAGATATCGTTCCTCGAACATTGGTAGGTAAGGCCGTTGCGGTCGTTCTTATGTTTAGTGGGATTGCCACTCTGGGGTTGTTAACAAGCTCTCTCAATAATATTTTTGTGCGGTCAGGTCGTCAGACTGAAAGAAAATTGGCTGAGATTGAGAAGGAGTTGGCAGAGCAGCGTGTCATACTGGAGGAAATCAGAAGTACGGTGCAACTCATAAATAGTAAAATGGACGAAACTGACGATTAGGATTTTTGAATGAAAGACAGTGTTTCCTGTAATGGAGACACTTTTTTGCTTTCTGCTGCTCCTTTTCTATCTTGACTAGTCGGTGCTCAAACTGGGTCTTTTTGTCAATTGCCTTAAAATTTGATAGAATGAAGCCTGTATACTTTTATTTGAGAGGTCCTTATGACCAAATTTAATTTTTTCTTAGTGGTGGAAGCCTTGCTTTTGACTCTGGGCCTGATCACCATCTTTAATAATGATATTACCAGTTTTATTTTCATTCTGGTTTTGACCTTGTTGGCCGTTCGCTTTTTTAACAAGGAATCCAAGAGTGACTTTGTCTTGACCATCTGTTTGATATCACTTTTTCTGGTTTCCATGTGGAATATCTATGTGGTGCTTGCTATCCTAGTGGGTGTGGCCTATGTTATGATAAACCATTTTTCACAGGTTAAGAAAAAGAATCGCTATGCTCTCATTCAATTTAAGGAAGACGATTTGGATCCTCGGGCTGTCCGAAATCAGTGGATTGGGACTCGTATGGAACCTGTCAGTGATCGTTATGACTTTGATGATATCAATATCATCCGTTTCTTTGGGACAGATGTGATTGATTTGACTCAGGTTATTGTTTCGGGGCGAGATAATGTCGTGATTTTGCAGAAACTCTATGGACCGACGACTATCTTGGTACCAATTGATGTTTCCGTCAAACTCAACATATCGGCAATTTATAGCTCTGTCACCTTCTTTAATGAAGATGAATACGACCTCCGTTATGAAAGCTTGACCTTGCAGGGGGCAGAGTATGAGCATGCCCATCGGACGGTTAAATTGATTCTCAATGTGGGAGCTGGACCAGTGGAGGTACGTCGCAAATGAAGAAACAGTACCTATTTTTAATCCTGATTTATTCGGTTGTTGTTTTGGTTGGTGTTACCCTTGTAGTGATGGATAGCTTTAACCTCAACTTTTCACTGGTTTTCGGCAATCTGTCTCAGGCCTTCCACTTCCTTTTTAACATGGTTTTTGTGGTTCTGAGTTTGCTTATTTTGCTTTATATTCTCTGGGCCATTGCCAATGATAACAGTATGCGTTCAGTCAATCAGGATTTGCGACGTATTATCAATAATCAACCAGTCAAACGTCAGGGAGATATTGAGTTAGACAAGAATATGATGCGCTTATCTCATAAGATGCGTAAATTGACTAAGGACTTGCAGAAAACTGAGAATGCCCAAGCTCTACAAAGCCGTGATATTATCAAGAAGGAGCGCGGACGTATTGCTCGTGACCTTCACGATACCGTTAGTCAGGAGCTTTTTGCGGCTAGTATGATCCTATCTGGAGTCTCTCAGATGGCGGACCAACTAAGTAAAGAAGATTTGCATAATCAGATCCAGGCGGTTGAGGCTATGCTTACAGACGCTCAAAATGATATGCGTGTCTTGCTTTTGCATCTTCGTCCGACAGAGCTTGAGAACAAGACCTTGCAAGAAGGCTTGCAGATGATTCTTAAGGAATTAACCGATAAATCCAATATCCATGTCGTCTACAAGGATATGGTTAAGAAAGTGCCCAAGCGTATTGAAAATAATCTCTTTAGGATTGCCCAAGAGTTTATCTCTAATACCCTTAAGCATGCCAAGGCTAGCCAGATAGAGGTTTATCTCTATCAAAATAGTCAGGAAATTCAATTGAAAATGTTGGATAATGGTGTTGGTTATGACTTAAATGCGTCGACTGACGAGATGAGTTATGGCTTGAAAAATATCCAAGAGCGTGTCGATGAAATGGCAGGAACTGTGCAGTTCCTATCAGCTAAAGGTAAGGGGACGTCTATTGATGTCCGTGTGCCGATATTAAGAGGAGAAGACAATGTCGAATAAGATTAATGTGATTTTGGTCGATGACCATGAGATGGTCCGTTTGGGACTTAAGAGTTTCTTGAATCTCCAAGGAGATGTAGAAGTCGTTGGAGAGGCAGGGAATGGTCGAGAGGGTGTTGATCTTGCCTTGGAACTGCGACCAGATGTCGTCGTTATGGACCTTGTTATGCCTGAATTAGATGGTGTTCAAGCGACTTTGGAATTGCTCAAAGAATGGCCTGAAGCCAAGATTTTGGTTTTGACTAGCTATTTGGACAATGAAAAAATTTATCCAGTCATTGAAGCTGGAGCCAAAGGCTATATGCTTAAAACCAGCAGTGCGGCAGAGATTCTCAATAGTATCCGTAAGGTTTACCGTGGTGAAGAAGCTATCGAAACTGAGGTGGACAATAAGATTAAATACCATGATAGCCATCCGGACCTACACGATGACTTGACGGCACGTGAACGTGATATCTTGGCCCTTTTGGCTAAGGGGTATGACAATCAAACCATTGCTAATGAGCTATTTATTTCGTTGAAAACCGTTAAAACTCACGTGTCTAATATCCTTGGAAAACTCAATGTTGATGACCGTACTCAGGCTGTTGTTTATGCCTTTAGACATCATTTGGTTTCGCAGGATGATGAATAAAGCTATCAACTAAGCTTGTTATCTAGGGGCTAGAGAGGGTTATCATAACTCTTAACCCTAAGTCGGATTTTATGAGTCAAATTCTTTGACTTTATTTCTAGCAAAACATATAATTAAACCATCCTAAAACTTTTCTTTTTTCATATGAGGTTGAAGCGACCTCATATCATCTATCTAAGTTCGCTTAGATGATGAAATCTCCTAACTCCTAGCAATCGGTATTTCCGGTTGCTTTTTTTGAAAAAAAGTTTAAAAAAGTGTTGACAGCCTACTAGTTTTTCTGTAGAATAATAAGAGTCTTTTGGGGTATAGCCAAGCGGTAAGGCAAGGGACTTTGACTCCCTCATGCGTTGGTTCGAATCCAGCTACCCCAGTT
>NZ_JACLQS010000007.1:0-102937 GCF_016648815.1 Streptococcus sp. 9.1
AACCTCAGAATAGTTACTGTCTTATCTCTTTTTTTACTTAAAGCCTTGATAGACTTGACAAATGGTAGAAAAGAGCCATATTTAACCTGTCTACTTGACAGGGGGCATATCAATCATAGCGGGTGGTTTATTTGTTTCGCACCTTCGGAGCGAAACGGACTAATAGTCACATAATAAAAAGGAATTAAGCAACCAAACGCTACTTAATTCCTTGAAATTATCTCATCACCTCTATTAGCCTTTAAATTTTGATAGACTCTATTTTCTAATTAATATGACCAATATTATCAATACTAACCCTTTCAATCAATTCATTAGTTGTCGAAACTAAGTACATTAATAAATCCAAAAAGAGTATCAATAGTAAAGTAAACTAAATAATTGAGTTATAAATGGCTATTTTCACAAAACTGTTTCATCATCACACTATCTCAGTACACAAACCATTTTTCTATAGCTTTGTCTTAATCTTGATCTTTTTTCTTTAATCCAAGAAACGCACCTAAGGTAAACATTATTCCGGCAACTAATGACATGAAGACTTCGCTAACTGTTCCGGTTTTTGGCAACCTATCATTGTTAGTAGTTGATTTACTATCAATATTGGTATGTTTATTATCTATGTTCTCTGGTTCATTAAGATAAACTTCCTTCTTATTTTCAAAGTTTTTATCATTTTCATCAGGAACTTTAGCTGTGACATCCTTAGTTGAATCAGATTTGTGTGAATGATTTTCTCTTTGTAAATCCTCCTTTTTGTAATTTTCATCTAAGTGACTATGATTTTCTTGCACGTTATCTTTCTTTTTCGATACATCAAAAGTAGGTTTATTTTCCTCCTCCTTTTTCTCCTCTATTTTCTTGAATACAGGTTTTATAAGAGTATCTTTTGATACATTAATAACATAGCCAGCATCTTTTTTCCCTTCGACACCAGAAATTTCCCAGCCATCAAATTGATATCCTTTTTCTAATTCACCCTTATAGACAGGTAAAATGAAATCTTCTTCCGACACTATCGTTGAACTCATTTCTTTTCCATTTTGAATGGTCACAGTTACCGTATGAGGTTTTAGTTCGCTTACCTCTCCCGTATCTTTGTTTAAAATGAATTCTTTTACGGTTGTATTTCTTGCAAAATCTTTTACAACAATCTTAATGTTTAGTGTCTTATCTGTTAGTTGTTTAATATCATCAAATGATTTATATTCTTTTCCATTTACATAAATATGTTTGTCTTGAATCTCACCATCGAATCCATTATTTCTTTTATCATTGATATTAAAGACTACAGATTTTCCGTCAGCATATTCAATACTAGTATTTCCCTTAGGATCAATGTTTACTTCTGGTTTAACATTATCATATAAAAATTGATAGTGTACTCCAACCGCTTTCGCATTCAAATCGCTATAGCCAGTTTGAAGATAAACATTTCCATCCATATCTGTTACCTTATCTGGGAATCCGTTTGCTTTATAGTCTTTCATTCCCCAGTCCATGATGTCACCGTCTTTAACATTAAGCTTAATATTAAAATCTCTAGTGTTATCAATGTGTAAATCTCCGTAGATTAAATAATTATCTACAACCGATTCATTAACTCTCAACTCCCAGTTAAAACCACCCTTATCAGAAATCTTACCTCTTAAATAAAATTCTGGATTTCGTACATAAATTTTATTAGATTTAGATGGATTAAAGTAGTTCTTGTCCATTGAAAGATTTACTGGTTTTGCATCAATAAATAACATAGAGCCATCTTCTTTTATAGCTTCTACGTTGGACTCATCCTCCCCATGATACTCTTTATCATCTTTACCAAATAATACCAGTTTAGAAGAATCTGTTACAAGATTTCCATCTTTATCGATTGCCTCCCCTTTATCATTCATTTTAAAGGTAAACACTTGATATTTTACAATGTTAAAGCCATCCAAAGCCGACATTAATACTGATTGAGTACTTCTTCCATCTTCAACATTTCTACTATCAGCATAAATTATTTTTTCTGATAGGACTCTTAGATTAGGATTGGCCTTTTGTATTTTTGCTATATCTTCCTGGCTATAAACTCCATTTCCTTCTAACATATCCGTTTTTCCAGGATTATAGGTAGTCACTTTTAGTGCATAGCCTTTTCTTAGAATGATGTTATCCTTTAACAGATATTGTTGTTTTTCTGAATCAGAATAGATTTTACCAGATTCCATTTCCGTTAAATTGTTTGGTTTGTTCTTTGAAAGATCACCTTCTCCTAATTCTATTACATTCCCATAACTTGATGTATAGGGATATTCTGTTTTAGTTTCCTTATTTTTTTCAGGCATTCTAATTTTAGTTTCAGCTTTTATCTGATCATCATCTTTAACAAAGAATCTCATATCTCCTGCAAAAGCTAATCCATCCACAATATCATTAATATTAGCGTATAAATCAAATGTCATCGTTTTTGATTGGGAATCATACTTAGTCGTTTTGATTTCTACAGATCTATAGTTATTGCCGTAATATACCTTGGCATTTTTAGAAACATTACTTATCTTTCCAAGAATTTCAAAGTGTCCATCTTTAGACGGGCTTAGAACACCATAAATTTTTGATTTGATTTCGTCAAGTTTTTCAGTTTCATATTGTAAGGCACTACCATCGTCATAAGCAATGATATTTCCCTTATCATCGTATTTATAATCGTATTCCTCTGTTCTCTTACCAGTTTCACTTGTAAAGTCATCAACTTCTCTAAATTTCTTTTTAATGAGTTTCTTTAAGTCTTTACTTTCAAAATCTCTAATTGTTGAAATAGTTTTATGAATAGTCAAGCTTGATTTTTCTTCGATAGACTCTTCATTTTCTTGATGATTTTCTTCCTCAGTTGTATCTTTTTTAAGACTATCCTCTTTTCTATTTTCTAAATTTTTAAATTTAGATTCGGAAATCTCGCCAAGCTTTTGGTATTTAGATGAATCTTGATCAGGATCTACTAGATAATAGGAAATCATCCCCTTTTCATCAGCATGATCAGCAAATTTAATTCTATGAATCTTTGTGAAATTGCTAGATCCATCTAATGCAATGACTTCAATGATTTTTCCTCTTAAATCTCCTGCACCATTAATTTCATAAATAGTATTTCCGTCTTTGTCTAGTTTCCTATTTCTTCCTTGACCCTCACCTGCATAAGTTACTTCAAGATTTTTCTCAACCTCTCCATCTTCATTAACCAGAGCAGCGCCTGCATACCAAACTTCGTTTGCAATCTCGTCAAATTTTTCAGGATGTTCTTTTTGATCTCTCGCAAATAAGGTTTCATTCTTGTATTGATCTTTTACCTTGTGATAAGTATCCTTTGTAATCAACTTAATTTTTTCAGGATTTGAAAAATCAACCGAAACAATCTTAGGGGCTGTATTATCAATTTTTACAGGAATATAGGAAACCTGCCATGGGTAATCTTTAGTTAATCTATATTTAAATTTATAGAAATATTGACCTTCTGCAATCGGTTCAAATTGTCCTCTTATCTTAGTAGCAGGATCTTTGGTATCCTTGCTTTCTGGTGCATTTTCTTCTCTACCTCTAGGGTTATAGATGAGTCCATCCCATTTCAAGTCGCTCCAAACTTTTAGCTTAGAAGATTTGATTCCCTTTGCATCATTTCTCTTAGAGTTTAAAATTCCTCTAATAAAGTGTTCTCTCGAAATGACTTTTAAGTCTCTTTGATTTTCTCCCTCTTTATTTGTATTTACTATTGAAATCAATCCTTCTTCTGCACTTCTTAATACAAGTGGAGAAGGTGTTAATCCTCTCCCAAGTTGAGCATCTTGAGGATTTCCATTTGAATCTAAAGGATAAATTTTAGCAATATTAGAACCACTTGATGATGGTGCGTTGATCCCTTCGTTATTGAAAGCAAACAATTCTGGATTTTGATCTAGGGATGTTGTATTTTTATCTTTTCTATTTTGTATAACTCCTGCTGGATTAAATTTATCTATACCTTCTCCACCAATCCCCTTATTTAAGGTTCCTGGAATTTTCGGTTTGCCATCATCATCATAACCTTCCATTGTTTTTGATTTTGAACCTTCTTCCCAGGCCCATTTATCAAGGATTGGTTCGTGGTTCCAATTCCCAGCAAATCCCATTAGAGGCATCGATAAAGAAGGTTGGAAGTTTATTTTCTTCCCGTTGGAGTTCAGAGCTTCCATTTCTTCCACTGACTCAAAATGAATAAATGATTCTACAAATTTATTTTTGTTTTTAGCCTCCCCAACATTTATAACCGCATTTAAATCAAAGCTAGAATTTGGACCTATAGTGAAAGTGTCATGCTCAAATGTAATATTTGCTCCTTTGATTTTTTCTGGGTGGATTTCTGGAACAATTTGCTTACCATCTGGAGATTTTTCATCTTTGTATGTTTCATCCAGTTTGAGTCTGTCAGTTAGAGCATCTGTAGTTATAGCAGATGCTGAAACTTTAAAGGTTAAAGGTCTGTTTGATGTATTGTGAAGCTTAATTGTAAAATATTTTTTATCTCCTTTTATTTCTTTAAGAGAAATAGAACCATAAGAGTTTACCAAACCTTTAGAATCCGTGTTTTTAAAAGTAGCTACGACTTCATTTCTCAAAGCATTGGCAACATTAATTAGCCCTGCTCCCTGTTGTCTAGGTGATGCAAAGTATTGACTTTTTTCTTTCCAAGAAGTTGCATCCATCATAGGGCGTGCAGTATTTTGTAGGGCTATTTTTGTAAGACTTGTAAGATCTATTTTGTCATCTCCCTTAAGATTTTTCAACACAGGTCTTTCAAGCATTTCCTTTAATTTTGGTCTAATCAAAACAGTAGAAGCTGCCACGATTGGAGTTGCCATACTAGTCCCTGACATATAACCATAAGTTGATTTCCCATTAATGACATTGAGAGTGGATTTAATATTTTTACCGGGTGCTGAAACATCTGGTTTTAAAAGTAAATCTATTCTTGGTCCCCAAGATGTGGACCCTGCTGGAACGATGATCTCTTCTTTATACAGTTCTTTGTCTGTGTCAGGTGCAAACTTAAAGTCAATCTCTTTTTCGTCACCTACATTCGGTTTATTAGAATTATAGCTTGCCATATCAATTGGATAGTATTGCTCCAATTTATCTTTAAAATCTTCTTTATTATTCCTTTTAACCTCAGTTTTTTTATCAGGGTTAATCATGTTCCATAACTTTACACCATCATCTCCTGAAATTGAAAAAACTTGACTAGTAGTTCCTTCATCCTCCTCATATCCCATAGCTGGAAGCTCTGTCCAATTATCTCTATTGTAGTAATTTACAGTATTTACAACCATAATGCCACGTGCACCCTTATCCGTTGCACGTTTAAAAGCATTTTTTAACTCCTTTGTATAAATTCTATCCATTACTGCAATTTTGCCTCTAAGATCCAATCCTATCAAATCTTTGTCTTGCCCCTTGCCTATATATACAAATTTTAATTTACTAGAAGCTTTTGATCCTTCTTCATTTGTTATGATTTTATTCTTATCGAAAAAGGCACCTATATTTCTATATTTAAAACTTTCTCCACCTATGTTAACTTTATCAAACTCAACTGTTTGATTTTTAGCAGATGCGACTGCTATCGCATCTTCATGTGCTGCAGTTCGTGTTACATTTCCAGTGTCGGTCATTTTCAGATTATTATTTGCCACTAAATCCCATGAAGAACTTGAAGCAGAAGTCGCATAGTTACCCGTAGCTACAACCATTGGAATGCCTGCTTTTCTTAATGCTCTAATAGCTTGCCAATATTTCTCACCTACAAGACCAGTTCCTGTAAAGCCAGATGATATCGAAACAACATCGACATTGTGTTTGATCGAATCTTCAATAGCATGAAACATTGTTTCATCTCCTGCGAAGCCAAATCCTGCGTCAGAGTACATTTTATAAGAGAAAATCTGTGCATTAGGAGCAATTCCATCTATTCCGTTAAAGTTTTTAATATCTTTTTCAGTATCATTTCCCGCAAGAATCCCTGCAATATGCATCCCATGTGGATCAAAATAATCGCTTCCATCATCAGCTTTTTCTACAGTAATTTTACCACCATTATAATAATTGAAAGCATGAGGGATTTTATCACTCAACCAGAAATTTTTATCAGTACCTTTTAAGTCTTCTTTTTTAAATCTCATTGAGTCTTTAGCATCATCATCAATCCTCATGGCCTTATGCCTATAATCCGTTCCCGTATCGATATTTGAAATGACCATACCTCTACCATCAAAGTTTTTCCCAAATGGTGCATTGATAGATTTTAGGTAATCGATTGCCTCTTCAACTCCAATTTCTTTTCTAGCATGATTCATCATAGGTTGGACTTTTTGTGACCTTTCAACCGATGAAATACCTTCTATTAGTTTAATTATGTCCAGAGTATCTTTGGTTGTTTCAATAGCGCTACCGTTAAAAATTCTATCATAAGTATATAAAACTTTTGTATTCTTAAGATTTGATAGTTCCTTGATTGCTTTTTCTCCAGATTCTTTATCTTTAAATTCAGCAATATAGACAAGTTTATCCTCTTTTTTGGGACTTTCTGGGTCTTTACTTGCAGACGAGTCCGCTTTATCTCCTTGGGATTGATTGGAATTTTCTTCTTTGATTTTTGCTTCTTCATTGCTAGTGTTATTGTCTATCACAGGATTTTTACTAACAACTTCTTTTTCCTCAATAATTGTTGTTTTCTTTTCTTCAGTATCCTTTGAAGTTTCTATAACATTATGAATATCTTCAAGTTTTTCTTTGTTTTCGTTTTGTTTACCTACTACTGTTTCTTTATCAGATATTTTTAAAGAATCTTCAGAACTAGGTGTATCTGCTAGGATTACCTCATTAGGGACATATGCTGCTAAAATAACTGCAGCTGTGGTTAATGACAATACTGTACTTTTTTTCATTTTAATTCCTTACATATTTATTTAACTTCCAATAGATAGTAAACTTTAACTTTGCTAGCATTTGTTATAAAAAGTTTTACTAATACTCTTCGAAGATCGCATCAAACCGCGTCAACGTCGTCTTAGCGTATGTATGGTTACTGACTTCGTCAGTTCTATCTACAACCTCAAAGCAGTGCTTTGAGCAACCTGCGGATAGTTTTCTAGTTTGCTCTTTGATTTTCATCGAGTATAAGTATTATCTAGGAAATAGAGTAGTACATTTATATATAATTGTTAGCTCTCCAGAAAAATAGTATATCATTTAAAAAATTTAAGTCAAGAAAAATTAACCTACATTAATTTATTTTTTAATAAGCGTTAAAAACATAGAGTCAAAAACTTTCGTAGTTAGCTGGGGTACATTATCAGAACATTCACACCATCAAAAATAGTAGCAATCAACTTAAAGCACTAGCAACATCACAAAGTCAAACATCATTAATGAAATATCAGCGCTATTAAACAATATAAAAAACCGCTAAGAATAAGACTTAACGGTTATCTTCTACATATCTATTTTTTCAAATCCTCAGTCGTTTATCTACCTATAACCTAGACTTTACGAGTGCCTTGCTCTACCAACTGAGCTAAATTGGCTAACACTTTTATAGTATGGCACTCTCAATTTTTTGTCAGGAAGTTTTAAACGATTTTCTTTATCAAAATCTGGCAAGGATTCTGGGGATCCCAAAGTTGAGGAAAAATCTCTAATTTTTTAAAACCAACACTTCGATAAAAGACAATTGTTCGATCATAATCTTTATTAGAGCCTTCTGCTACTGTTTTTACCTGTAGGTAGTCTACTTGTTTGCGTGCTTCACTTTCTAAAGTAGCAAGCAATTGACTCCCAATTCCTCTACCTTGATGAGCTTTTTTTACGCCGAGACAATCAATCTCTGCACACTCTTCACTAGAATAGGACAAGCTTACAAATCCAGTCAAATCACTCTCCTGATAGGCTGCCCAAACTTGCAAATCTTTGGCTCCTTCGATGTAGGCTTGCGTGCTTTCAGGTATTCCAAACCATTCTGGCAAATCCTTTAAAACCTCATCAACAACTGCCATTTTTTGATCTTCATCCTTGACTTCTTCAATTGTAAACATCATAAGTTCCTTTCTTGATTTTAGTCTTACTTTCCCCCTTACGAGCCAGCACTTTCGTAGGCATCCAAGCCCCTATCCCAGAGTTTGAGGGAAATGAAAAAGAAGACAAGGGAAATCAGAATCAAACCACCGATATCAAAGAGCCCATTCTTACCCTGCAAGAAATAACTGGCAGGATAGTAAGCCGTAAAGGCAAATGGCACGATAAAACTGATCAACCAACGAAGGAGCGAATTGTAAATGGAAATCGGGTACTTGGCAAAATCATTGAACATATAAAAAATATAAATCATGGCGCCTGACTGTTTAGTCCAAAAAGCGATACTGGCTGTCGCTATTTTCAAGGAAGTATAAATCAAGGTAGCAAATGGAATACAGACTAGGAAAATCAGGAATTTGGGAAGCGTCCAAGCAATGCTTGATACTGTTGTTCCCAATAGAATGCAACCGACCAAAAGTTCCCCCAAGGCATCAATCTGAAAGGTCTCAACCAGAATATGAAAGAGAGGGTTGATAGGACGAGTCAAATACTTGTCAAATTCCCCTTTTCGGACTAGTCGTTGACCTAAGGCCCAGAGATTGTCAAAAAAGAGATGATCTAATCCCTTTGGAATTAAGGAAAATCCATAGATAAAGGCAATTTCTTGAAAGGTCCAACCTTCTAGCGAGGGGATGTGTTGAAAGATGACATTGAGAAACAAGAGGTTTAGGCCTTGAGTCAGAAAGACTCCCAACACACCTACCACAAAATCCACCTTGTATTCCATGATTTGCTTGATGTATTGTCTGATAAAAATCAGATGCATGCGTTGATATTTTTTCATACTAACCTCCTTGAATAGTGATAAATGACTGGACTCGTTTCCAAATCAACTGAGACAAGCCCACCATCACTATAAGCCAGAAAAACTGAAGCAAAAGTGCTTGAAGAATCTGACTGGCATCGTATTTCCCAACAATAATCATGACCGGAGTGTAAATTAAGGATGAAAAAGGCAAGAAGGAGAGAATAGCTGAAACCGCCTTTGGAAAGAAAGCCAAGGGAATCAAACTTCCAGACATAAAGGCCACTATGGAAGTCTTGAGTAGATTGGAACCCCAAAGATTTTTAAAGACAAATGCTGAAAATCCAAAGCAGATATTAAAGAAAAAGTTAATCAGATAAGCCAGAGTTAAGCTAAAGAGATAAAGGACAGTTAATCCCAGCACTTCTACAATTCCTTGCCCAGACAGGATTTTCATCAAAATAATGACACTTAAAAATGGCAGGCCAACAGAGATGAAAATCAACCACTTGGAACCAAGCTCGGTGAAAAGGTAAGAGGCCGCAAAATGCACTGGTCTCAGCAAGCGCATGATAATGGAGCCATCCTTGACCTCCTCCCCAATCATAAAGGAGCTATCAGACCTCGTCAAAAGATTGGTCACAAAACTCATGATGATGTAGAGAGTGATATCTGCCATACTGAAGCCCTGAATCAAAGGCTCCTGGGAGGAGTCAAAGACAGCCTTCCAGAGATAGAAAGCGACAAAAGCCCCCATGACATCACCAATCCGATAGAGAATAAAGTTGACTCGATAGGTAATCAACTCCTGAATCCCTGCATTGATAAAGGGTTTATAACGTCTCCACAATTTGACCATCTTAGAGCTCCTTTCGATAGAAGCGACGGATAATATCTTCAATATCCGTATCTACCATCTTCAAATCACGAACTTCAAAATCAGATAAGGTTTGCTTGATAATATCGGCCGACTGGTAGCGGGAACTATCGAATTCAATATTGAGAGTATTTCCTTGTCTATCAATGGACATATCAGGCAAGCCCTCATAATGAGAGACGAGATGACTTTGACCTGGCGTCAGATCGAAAGAGAGAGTCTTCATCTTTCCAAAGGTTTCCTTGAGCTGGCTAACCGTTCCATCAAAAATCTCTTGCCCCTTATCAATCATAAAAATCCGATCACAGAGTTGCTCAATATCACTCAAATCATGAGTAGTCAAGAGAATAGTTGTCTCTTCCTCCTGATTAATCTGAGTAATGGCCCGACGAATGTTGTCCTTGACCGACACATCCAAACCAATAGTCGGCTCATCTAAAAAGAGAACTTTGGGATTGTGAAGCAAGGAAGCCGCAATATCCGCCCGCATCCGTTGACCTAGCGAAAGAGTCCGCACGGGATCCTTGATAAAATCCTTCAAATCCAAAACTTCATTCAAAAAATCCATGCGCTTGTGGAAGAGCGAGTCTGGGACATCGTAAATCTCCTTCAAAACCGTGTAAGTTTCTTGCAGGGCCAAGTCCCACCATAGCTGGGTGCGTTGTCCGAAAACGACTCCAATATCCTTGACATAATCTTGGCGATTATCCTGTGGAATCTTGCCATTAATCCGACAAAAACCAGATGTCGGTTTCAAAATTCCTGTCAGCATTTTAATGGTGGTCGACTTCCCAGCACCATTTGCCCCGATAAAACCTAGAATCTGCCCCTTGGGCACCTCAAAGGTCAAATCCTTGACCGCTTCAAAGGTCTGCTTTTCAGGATGAATAAAGGAACGCCAAGCCCCCTTCAACCCCGGTTCCTTGACTGTCTTCACAAAATTTTTCTGAAGATGTTTCACTTCTATCATTGCCATATCTATCTCCTACAGTAAAAAATCAACAAACCGTGTCCTCTAAACACAAAAAGCCAATTTCTCATCTCCTAAAATCTCCCTTCTTTATCACAGCAGAAGACCTTAGTATTACTCTATTATAAAGCAGTTAAAAAAGGAAACCAAGTGTTATTCTCTCAAAAGAGAAAATAGTTTTGATACTTGAAAAAATCAAAAAAATCTGTCTAATTCACTAAACAAAATGACACAATTCAATAATTCATCAAAGCCTCTACATATTCCTGTAGAGGCTCATTTCAACTTCTCTCATTCTTGCTTGTGAATGTTTAGATAGATTATAAGGCATGAAAAAAGCCACCATCTGGTGACCTTCAATTAAAAAGTATCTTTTATAAACTTCCCTTAAGTGAATTGGGACGTCAGCGATCTTCTTCGAAGCTCCATGACTCATTTTTGAGCCTAAGGTCTCAAAAATCCCATGTGGCTGAAACTAAATTGTTTCAGCCACTTTTCTCACAGCGGGAAGTTTCACTTTAAAAATACTTCACTCTTACTAATTAATCTAATTCAAATTTTTAGTTAAAACAAAGTGATAGAAAATTTATCTACTTCTCCTCACCCTAGCCAGTCTTTTTCTTTGGCAATGCGGACGGCTTCTGTTCGGTTGCCTGCATCGAGTTTAGTCAGGATGGCTGTCATGTAATTTCGGACGGTTCCATTTGAGAGAAAGAGGCTTTCTGCGATTTCTTGGTTGGTTGAACCTTGGGCTACCATGGCCAAGACTTCTTGTTCACGTTGACTGAGTGGGTTATTGTCAAAGGCGACACCTTCGACAAGCTCTGGTGAGTACTCCTTATGACCTGCTAGGACGGTATGGATGGTCGCCATGAGGTCACTGATGGAACGTTCTTTGAGCACGTAGGCATCCACCTGGGCTGCAAGGGCTCGTTTAAAATAGCCTTTTCGTTTGAAAGTAGTCACAATGACGACCTTCGTTTCACTTTGATTGGCACGGATCCACTCCAGGACATCAAGTCCTGTCTTGATTGGCATTTCAATGTCTAAAATGGCTACGTCAACTTCTTCTTTTTCCAAGAGAGCAATGGCTTCTTGACCATCACTGGCCGCATGGACCTCTTCGACATCGTCTTCCAACATGAGAAGTTGGCAGAGGGCATCCCTCAACATTGACTGGTCTTCGGCGACTAATAATTTCATGCTTTTCCTCCCTCTTTCAAATGCACACGAATGATTGTTGGATGCGATTGAGACAGAATTTCCAAGTCTCCATCTACCAAACTGAGGCGCTCTCTGATGCTGTGTAGTTCTTGTCCAGTGACTTCCTTAAACCCACAACCATCATCTTCAAACTCAAGAACAATACCATGATCACGTCTTAGACGAATCTGACAGCTATCGGCCTGGCTATGTTTGATGACATTATTGGACAGTTCACGAAGCACCATGGACAAGGTCGACTGGCTAACAGGTGACAGGCTGTCTAAGTCAAGGCTACTATCCACGGCCAAGACGATATCTGATAGGTCAAAGAGTAGCTCGAGTTCCAGTAACTCCTCTGCCACCGTTCGGTACTTGAGCTTATTGACAATCTCACGTACCTCGTACATAGAGTCTCGGCTAATCTGGTTCAATTCTTCCAGATTCTTCCTAGCAGCATCATACTGTTCCTTGTCCATCTGTTTCAAAGCCAACTCAGTTTTGAGACTCATCATGGCAAAGGTATGCCCTAAGGTATCGTGCAAATCACGGCCGATACGATTACGCTCATTTTCAGCTGACAGGATATTAATGGTCCGATTCTGCTCCGCAAGGGCCTCTTCCATCTTTCTCTCCTGACGTATACGGTTTTGAAAATAGTACATTCCCAAAGAAAATAAGGTAATAGCCATAGACATGAGGTGGGTACTCAAATCGTCTGTCAATAGGAAGGATGATGACGTCAAAATCAAGAGGGTCACTAGAAAGGAAAAGAATCGATAAGATGATATGCTATCCTCAAAGCGCCAAACGAGAAGATTGACATTGAAAAAAACAAACCACATCATGCCCCCCTCGAAGGTCATGGACATAAAGATAATGTAAGCTAAAGTGTAAAACCACAGAAAGGGAATCCACTTGCTATAGGCTTGTTTCAAATACACCATAAGGAGATAAGCGATGGTAAACAATCCTGTCAAAACTAAGGTCCAAACTGGAAAATAGCCACCAAAAACTCCCAATACTGGGAAGACTAGGAAAATCAGACTAACAAAATAAGCGAAATCATTTTTCTGGTATGTTCTAAACATGGTCACTTTCTCTGTACGATTTGATAAAAAGGGCTAAGCCTGTAGCTATTGTAGCATAGACCAAGATAAAAATGAGTGATTTCCATGAAAATTCCCCTTTTTTCGCGAAATTGACTACCAACTGATTAATATGATAGATGGGTGTCCACTCGGAAATGTGCTGAACCCATTTTGGAAACAAGGTTACTGGCATCCAAGAACCACCAATAATAGCTAGACCAAGAAAGACGATATTTCCGACGATAGCCATGATTTGTTGGGACTTAATTTGGGCTAGGAGTAAGCCAAAAGAGAGGAAGACTAGACTTGACAAGAGTAAAAGAGCCCCTGAACCAAGCCAATGTGATAATGGCATCTTAACATCACGCACAAAAGCTCCCACACAGAAAGTCACTAGGATAGCAACCATAAAGTTCATAAGAACTCGGAAGATTTTAGAGAGGTAATAGGCTTGAATACTGATTTTTGAATGTTCGATGTAGGTTAACCAGTGCTCCGTTTGGTCCTCTCTAAGCATGTAGGGGAAGGTAAAGAAACCAAAGCTGGACATAGAGAATCCTGTCATCGTCAACATATAGGACAAGATAAAGGCTTTTTGTGATTCTGGGTCAGGACTCATTTCCATACCTGAATACAAGAGGAAAAATCCGACGGGCATTCCGATAGACATGATAAAGACGGGCCAACTGCGCCATGTTTTTATCCATTCGATTTTAAGTAGTGCTTTCATGACTTATCCTCCCTTGTGCTATCAAATAGGCTATCTAAAAGTGTCTTGTTTTGAATTTCAATGTCAGAAATGCGACAGCCGTGAGCTTGTAAACTACTCCATACACTTTCAATATCTTTAGTCATAAAGGTTACAACATCACGTTTTTCAGTCACATCATAAATGGCTGCCAGTTTGTCAAGACTTGGCGCAAAGCGACTTGGTAAGGTGACTTGTTTTTCCTTTTCCTCGCTACGCATAGCGTGTGGCGTAGTATCCCTGATGAGTCTCCCCTGATGAAGGACCAAAATGCGGTCAGCTGTGTGCTCGACTTCTTCGATATAGTGGGACGAATAAAGAATAGTCACACCTGACTTTTTCAGATCATTGATGATTTCCCAGAAACGTTGGCGTGTCGTAGTGTCCATCCCTGCTGTCGGCTCATCTAAAAAGAGAATATCAGGCTTGCCAATTAGACAGAGGACAAAGGCAAGAAGACGTTTTTGTCCCCCTGAGAGTTTGTCCGCAAACTGCTGATACTGATCGTCTTTGAATTGTAAGAGTGCTTGAATCTCTACTTTAGATAATCCATTCTCAGAAATATCTTGGAAAAAAGCAATCAGTTCCTTGACTCTTAATTGTGAGGGAATGGTATTTTCTTGAAGGAGAACAGCAATTTGATCTTGTGCTTTACCCTTTTTGCCTTTGATAAAGACTTGACCGCTGCTGGCTTTCTTGTCACCAAGAATGCAGGACATTAAGGTCGTTTTACCAGCACCATTTGGCCCAATTAAGGCAAGACAATCACCTTGTCCCACCTCAAAGCTAATATGGTCTAAAATCGTTTTTCCTTTGATTTTTTTGACAAGATTTGTGACTTGAAGGATTGCTTCACTCATGTGTGTGATTTCCTTTCTTTTGGTAGAAGGCTAAAAAGACATAACAAGCTGCAACAGACACACCCATGACACTGTAGAGAATATCACTACTGCCATGAAGTAGGACATAGGCAAAGAGGATGGTCCAAATTACCGCTAGGAGCATAATGCTTAGTATTTTCAATAGTTTCATACTGAGCCTCCTAGTTTTTCAATTCATTAATGACAAGGTCGATAAAACTTTTAGCCATAGTGATGAGAATGTAGGCTGAGATAGACAAGCCAATAATCATACCCAAATTTGAGAAGATAGCTTCAAAGTTCCCTTTTTCAAAGATGTCAGTAAACATGCTAAGTCCAGCAAAGACAGTTCCGATAACAGCGTAGATAAGGTAAGATGTTTTGATTTTCATGAGATGACCTCTTTCGTTTTTTATTATTTCTAAGTTATGACTAAAGTATATCTTTTTGGTCATTCTCTTTTTAGCACCAGATGTCATGACATGACATGACATTTGTCATGTGACGTAAAAAAGCCGACCTAAGGTCAGCCTCCAGAGATAGATAAACTATTTCAAATGCGCCATGAACTAAGAAAGTCAGCAAAGAATGACAGATGATTCTCTTTGGGAACGAAGTGAGTATAACTGAGACTTTTCACTGTGATAAAAAACCCTGAAGAACTTAAACTTCAGGGGTTCGGAAGTTTCGAGACCTTCGACTCGAAACTTAGGCATGGAACTTCTTTGAAGTTCGCTGACGTCCGTCATCACCTAAGGAAAGTCTCGAAAAAGATTCTTTATTAAAAAATAAAAGCCAACCCAAGGTCAGCTTTTCATTTATCTTACTAATTATTTTTTGAATGGTTCTTCCACCATGATGAGAGGATGGAACCTGAGATATTGTGCCAAATACTAAAGATAGTTGATGGGATAGCAGCTTGTGGCACGAAATATTTCATAGCAAGAGTTGCTCCAAGACTTGAGTCTTGCATCCCCACTTCGAAGGTAATGGCTTTTTGTTGGGGTTCTTCCAAACCAAGGATTTTTGAAAATCCAAAACCAAGGGCATAACCACAAAGATTGTGGAGCATAACGACTGGAATGACAAGGGCTGTCGCTGCTGTGAAAATATTGGCATGGTTGGCAGAAACAACTGCTCCAACAATCAAGAGGATGGCAGCTTGTGAAATCAAAGGCATAATCTTGATGATGGCATCGATTTTCTTACCAAAGATTGAGTGAACGAGCACACCCAAGATAATAGGGACAACCACGATACGCAAGGTACTTAGGAAGAGGCTTTGGGCAGGGACACTCACGTACTGACCAGCCAAGAATGACAAGAGGGTTGGAATCATGAGTGGTGCCAAGAGAGTTGAGAGGGTTTCAATAGAGACATCCAAGGCGACATCCCCACCTGAAAGGAAGGCCATGACACTCGATGAAGTCCCACTTGGACAAGAGCCAACAAGGATAACCCCTGCTGCTGTCGCACCTTTCAGATGGAAAATCATACAAAGCAACCAAGCCAAACCAGGCATGATGACATAGTGAGCTACAGTCCCAAGAACAACGGGAATTGGACGCTTAGCAATACGTTTAAAATCTTCAGTTGTCAAGGTAAGCCCCATACCAAAAAGAATCAAACCAAGCAGATAAGCCGTATTGGGAATGACCCAACTACTAGTTGCAGGAAGGGCGTAGTTAAAGGCCGCCCAGAGGATAACAGCTACAGTAAACCATTTGCTGAGCCATTTACTAAAAGATACAAGTGACTCCATAATGAAACCTTCTTTCTATTTTCACGATATAGTATAGCACTTTCATTTTGAATTTCAAGGTAAATTTCGAATTTTCTGAAATTATTTTCAAAAAATAAACCCTCACACTTAACATGCGAGGATTTTGTGATTTCTATAAACTTTAAGCCTTGTCTTGCGACTTTTGTTCAAATTGTTGAGCCCGTTCTTCTCCCCACCACAGTGGCAATAATTCTCCCAAAGTGACGGTCTGACGTGTTTCGTAGTCAACCATGAACTCTAAATGACGATTGTCGGGATGCAGTTCCATTAAAAATTCTCGACAAGCTCCACAAGGCATGCCAGATGGTCCACCATGAGGTGGCTGGTCACGAAAGGCGATAATACGCTTGACCTTAGTCTGACCAGTTTCTTGATACATATTGAAAAGGGCAGCCCTTTCGGCACATAGATGGAAAACACCACACGTCCCTTCCATACAAAAGCCTGTGAAAATTTGCCCATCTTCAGCCTCAACGGCAGCCACAACGTGCCTAGCATAGACAAAGTCTGAGACTTCCTGTGGCTGATACAAAGCTTTTGCCTCTTCATACATCTTCTGCCAAGCATCCATTATTTCTCCTTTAACCTCGATCACTTTCTCTTTGCGACTTGATAAAGAGTGCAAGCCCTGTTGCTACTACAGTATAAGCCAAAATAAACAAAAGTGATTTCCATGAAAATGTCCCATCCTTTGCAAAATTAACAACTAACTCATTGACATGATAGACAGGCGTCCACTCAGAAATGCTCTGAACCCACTTTGGAAACATGGAAATAGGCATCCATGAACCACCCACAATAGCCAAGCCAAGGTAGGTGATATTTGCAACCACAGACATGATTTGTTGGGATTTAATCTGAGCGATAAGCAAGCCAAAGGCCAAAAAGACCAAGCTTGATAGAAGTAAGAGGGCACCTGAACCTAGCCAACCTGACAAAGGCAACTCAACATCTCGAACAAAGGCTCCCACACAAAAAGTCACAATGATAGCCACCATAAAATTCAGCAAAACACGAAAGATCTTAGATAGATAATAAGCCGAAATGCTGATTTTAGAATGCTCGATATAGGTCAACCAGTGCTCTGTTTGGTCCTCTTGCAACATATAAGGGAAGGTAAATAAACCAAAGCTAGACATGGAAAAGCCAGTCATGGTCAACATATAAGACAGCAAAAAATCTTTTTGAGCCTCAGGATTAGGTGTTGAGACAATACTTGAAAAAAGGAGGAAAAAGCCAACAGGCATCCCGATTCCCATGATAAAGACTGGCCAGCTTCGCCACGTTTTTATCCATTCAATTTTTAGTAATGCTTTCATGCCTTGTCCTCCCTTGTTGAATCAAATAGGCTATCCAAGAGTGTTTTATTTTGGATTTCAATATCAGAAATTCCACAGCCTGATTTTTCGAGTCTTTGCCATACCTTTTCGATATCTTTGGTCATGAAGCTAATGACATCCCGCTTCTCAGTAATCTCATATATATCTTCCAAGCCATGAACAATGTTAACAAAGCTACTTGGCAAAGTGACCTGCTTCTCTTTCTCTTCATGTCGCATAGCGTATGGTGTGGTATCTCTGATAAGTTTCCCTTGATGGAGGACTAAGATACGGTCAGCTGTGTGTTCCACTTCTTCGATATAGTGAGAGGAATAGAGAATGGTTACACCTGATTTTTTCAAGTCATTGACAATCTCCCAGAAACGCTGACGAGTCGAGGTATCCATACCCGCTGTCGGTTCATCCAAGAAGAGGATTTTAGGTTTATCAATCAAACAAAGGACAAAAGCCAGAAGACGTCTTTGCCCACCAGAGAGTTTGTCCGCAAACTGCTGATACTGGTCTTCCTTGAATTGTAGGAGTTCCTGAACCTCTTGATTGGTCAAGGGATTATCAGAAATAGATTGGAAGAAGGCAATTAGCTCTTCCACTTTCAAACTATTTGGAATGGTATTTTCCTGAAGGAGAACCGCAATTTTATTTTTTGCCTTACCTGCTTTACCATCAATGAGGACCTGACCATTACTCGGTTTTTTATCACCAAGAATACAGGACATCAAGACAGTCTTACCTGCCCCATTAGGTCCAATCAAGGCCACACAATCGCCCTTGTTTATCTCAAAACTAATCTTCTCTAAAATGGTCTTTCCCTTGATGCGTTTTCCAAGGGATGTGACTTGAATAACCGTTTCATTCATACCTGTGATTTCCTTTCTTTTGTATAGGAGCCATGCTAATTGACGATAGAGCTGATATCATCGGACTTCCCTTAATACTCCACTTCCAACTCCGTACAGAAGAGACTTCCGCTCAGATGAAGCCTAGTTTCAACTTGCTCGATATCAGATTCAAAACGATCCACCTTCACAGATGACAGAGGATGTGAAATTTCAGTGGCATCCATGACACAGTCGTGAGGAAGTCGGATATGAACTTCACCAAACTTAGCATCAAGATGAACAGCTACCTGATCTGACGCAAAGCTGGCCTGACTCAAATCCAACCAAAGCTCACCAAAAGCTAGATTCATATCAATCGTTTCGACTTCTTGAGAATAGATACGATACCTATCCTCAGCCATATAGGTCTTAACAGAAATATGAGGTCCCTCTTGGTCGTTCTTATTAACCTTATAATCTTTAGTGAGCCCTTTCTTTGGACTACGACCATAAAAAAGCTCTAAAGCCAAGCCAATTAGAAAGATACCGCTAAAGAGATTCCACTGTGCAAAATCGAGGTTTAACAAGTCATGAACATAGGGTGATAAGAAGGCCAAACCAAGAAAAATGAGGAGCGGTCGCCTATTCAAGATACCAAAACAAAAGAAGGCCACGAAGAAAACCAGATTATAATTGACCATGATCCAAAAATCTGGAATAAAGGCACTAGCGATAAAACAAGCTGCTAGTAAAAGCAACAAGATGGCCCGAGCATTAAACCGTTTCATAAGGAGACTCCTTTCTAGTAAATGATTGCAAATTTCCAATTATTTTCACTATCAGTATAGCACTATTTGTAAACGTATTCAATGTTATATTAAAAGGATTTGCAAGAAAAAAAGAGCTTTCGCTCTTTCATTATTTTCAATGTTTGACAGTTACCTGTCCAAAGGATACTGAACCTGTTAGAGAAACTGTAGTGCTAGCCAAGTCTCGTTCTCCTAGACTATCGTAGCTTTTCACTCCTGCCAGGCTTGTATGAAGGCCGTGTGCATCCACTTGCCAATCCTTAGGTACTCGAATGATAACCTGAGAAAAATTTGCCTGAACCACAATCTGAGGTCGATCCGTCATAAACTGAGCCTGACGCAAATCCAAAGTCAAACGTCCAAAATCGGCATTGGCATAGACAGTTTCGAGGTTTTGTGAAGTCACCACCTGAACAGACTCTGAAAATAAGGTCTTAGCGAAAATCTCTCGCTCATGTTCTTTAGAAACCTTGTAAGAAAAGTTCTTCTTATAACTTGGCTTGCTCAAACGGTCCACTGCAATCCCCAAGATAAGAATTCCTACAAAGAGTGTCCATTCTGAATAGTCCAATCTAAAGAGGTCATGGATATAGGTCGATAGAAAAGCCATCCCCAAGAAAAAGAGAAATTTCCCCTTAGATTGCCAGCTCAAAAGCACAAAAAGCAAGGCTAAAATCAATTTATAATTAAAAGCCAAATACAAATCCGGAATAAATGCTGTCGCGATAAAATAGGCAGCAATGATAAGTAGGGTGAAAACACCTGCATTAAATCGTTTCATAACAGTTCCTTTCTAAATCCTATCCTTGAGTTTTTCCACAAAAAGGTAGGCTGCTGGACAGAAAAGCGTATTTTTGATAGTCAGATGATTGATCTGATAGATTTTCTTACGATCCGTGTGAGGAAAGGCTGCACAGGCCTTAGGACGGACATCATAAATATCACAGAGATTATCAGGCCCTAAGAAGGGACAAGGCATAGACTTGAAGACCTTGTCGCCATCCTCATCTACCTGAAGGTACATCTCCTCGAAGGCAGGTAATTTCATTCGAAAATGCTTGGCAATGCGAGTAATGTCCTGCTCTGTGAAGTCGGGACCAAGCGTCTTACAACAATTAGCGCACTGGGTACAATCAATTTCTTGAAAGACTTCATTGTGTACCTGCTGAACAATCTTATCTAAATTTTTAGGAGCCTTCTTCTTGAGTTGTGCTAGAAACTTTCGGTGCTCCCCCTGCTTTTGACGTGCCAATTCCTCGTAACGTTTGACATCAATAGTCTGTGACATGTGTTTTCTCCGATGATTTATAATTCTTTCATCTATTATAGCATAAAAGAAATAGAGCCTAGCATGAACTAGACTCTATGTCAATTACATCGATACGATTCGACGATAGGAACGAGACGTTAGGGCAAAAACCAAGATATAGGCTAGGAAGAATACGCCACAAACAATGATAGTAACCACTAACATAAGACTTGGATTAAGAACTCCAATGATACGCACAATCAAACTGATCATATGATAGGCAAAGGCCAAGTGAATAAAGGCAAAAATCAAGGGGAGGAAGAAGACAGTAAGGACTTGCTTTCCAATGGTTTGCTTGACTTGGAGGTCGTCCAAGCCAATCTTTTGAAGAATAACAAAGCGCTCACGATCCTCATAACCCTCGGAAATCTGTTTATAGTAAATCACGAGAACTGTGCCAAGCATGAAGATGATGGATAGGAAGATGCCGATAAAGAAGGTTCCACCAACAAAGCCATTTACCATGCCTTCTGCATCATATCGACTATTTGCAGTGAAGTAAGACTTAGGGAGGCCAGTAGTTTGTCCAGCTAACTGTTGTGTTTCTTTATCCGTGATTTTGTCTAGCAAATCTGAATTTTTCTTGGCATCATGTGAAGGGTCTTTGACATTAACACCAACATAGGTAGCTTGGGTGGTTGCTGTTCCTTTGATACTTTCTTGAAAATCATCCATATCAGGAACAACAAGGTAGCTATAATCAGAAACTATGATTGTGAAGAGGTTGGGTATTTTACCTTTAAGAAAGTCATTAAGGCTATCATGGATCTGGTAGGTTTGACTATTGACAGACAAACTCTTTTGATCTTTTAATGTTTTATTTTTAGTAAATAAGCCAACTTGATTTGAAGTCAGATTGAGGTCTTTACCTGTTAATTGTTTATAAGTAGATTGTGAGAAGACAAGAAAAATTGACTTTGGTAGAACTTTTCTTTCATTCTCAGAAAAGATGGTTAGCTTGTTTTTTTCTTGTTCTTTGATACCAAAGTAGAGGTAACTTACTTCCACTTTTCTATTTACCTGATTTCCCGTCTGTACTAAGAAATCATCCATAGCTTTCCGTGTACTTGTTAAATCTACATTCGTCCCTGTAACTGAGTAATCATGCGGAGCAGAACTCGCCAGATAGTCTTTTTTTCCAGCATAAATACTTGCAGCACCTACAAGTGTCACCAAAACCATACTTGAGAGAATGGCAATGGTCGCCAGCCCAACTGCATTTTTTTTCATCCGAAAGACAAGATTGGAAATGGAAATCATATTATTGGGCTTGTAATAGTAGCTCTTCTTCTTTTTCAAGAGTTGCAGAACAACTGTTGTCCCGGCATTAAAGAGAAGGTAAGTCCCTAGAATGACCAGTAGAACAGCTAGGAAAAAACTCATAATAGCCGTTACTGGATTCTGAACAGAGAGAGCAAGATAGTAACCATACCCCATAGCACCAAGTCCCAAAAGGGTTTGAATAACTAGAAAACGTCCCTTTTTTTCACCCTTAAGGCCATCTTTAGTTAATTGTAAAGGATTAAGCCGTAGCAATCGGAAACCATTTACCAAAACCAACAAACCAAAAATACAAGCAAAGATGACAAGAACAATAGGAATTGTCATTACTTGAAAGGTCGAAACTAAACCAGTACTTTCACCGATAAGCCTTTGAAGAAAAGCATAAATGAGTTTATCGAAAAGTGCCCCCACACCTATACCTAGAAGCAAAGTCACAAAACTCATAATCACTGTTTCTTTTAGAATCATACTAAAGAGGTGACGCTTCTCTAAGCCTAGCACACTATAGAGACCAAGCTCCCTTGAACGATTTTTCATAACAAAGCTATTGGCATAAAGAACAATAATTCCAGAGGATAGGGCGACAATTCCAAGTCCCATCCCCAAAACCATCTTGATAGCATCTGCCCCAGTCAAGTGATCCAGATGAGGATTAAGCGTTAAAGATGTAAAGATATAGGTAATGGCAATAGCCAGAATAGTTGCTAAAGCAAAAGGATAATAAAGCTTACGATTTTTTATGAGATTGGACAAAGCCAGTCTATTGGTTAGACGAAACATATTAGTTCACCTCACTTGCCATTGCAGTTAGTGTATCGGAAATTTCCTGGAACATTTGATGTTCAGACTTATCTCCTTTGAAGATTTGATTATAAAGAATTCCATCCTTGATAAACAAAACACGCTGCGCTCGACTGGCGGCCGCTGTCGAGTGAGTTACCATGAGAATGGTCTGACCGCTGGCATTAATAGCATCGAAGACATCCAAGAGCGCTGCTGAAGATTTGGAATCCAGGGCACCTGTTGGCTCATCTGCTAAGAGTATTTCTGGTTTTGTGATGATTGCACGCGCAACCGCAACCCTTTGCTTTTGGCCACCTGAAATTTCATAAGGGTACTTCTCCAGTAAGGAATGAATTCCCAGTTGACGACTGATTGCATCTACTTGTGTCATCATTTGCTTAAGTGGGCGACGAGAAAGAACCAAAGGTAGCAAAATATTATCTTTAACTGATAGGGTATCTAAAAGATTGAAATCCTGGAAAACAAACCCTAATCTTTCACGACGGAAGCTAGAAGCATCCTTGTTTTTGATGGTTGCTGTGTCCATACCATTCAGATAGACACGCCCTGCTGTTGGTTTATCAAGCATGGCAAGGATATTAAGCAAGGTTGATTTTCCTGACCCAGACTCACCCATGATTGCAACATAGTCACCTTTATCAACCGTAAAATGGATATCTTTAAGGGCTTCAACCTGATTTCCTTTGAAACGTGTTTTATAGATTTTTTTAACATGTTGAACATCTAGTAATGTCATAATAAGCTCCTTTATTTAATAGATTTGGAAGAGATTTTAGGAACCTCTTACTTAACTTCTGATACCATTTTATAGAAAAAGCAAGGTCTCAACCATAACCCTTGCTTTCATTTCTAGCCTTATTTCTTACACTTTTGTAAGTTATTAATCAATAGCCAACTTCTGCTTTTGAAAATGAATAGAAACTGTGGTCCCTTGACCTACTTGGGAACTAATACTAATATCATGTCCAAGCTGATCAGCAATCTTCTTAGAAAGATAGAGACCCAGTCCAGACGACTGCTGAGTCAAGCGGCCATTGTAACCTGAAAAACCACGCTCAAAGACACGTAAAATATCACTATCCTTGATACCAATCCCAGAATCTTTAAGATAAAGCCTATTATCTTTGAAGTAAATGTCAATGCCACCACTCTTTGTGTACTTCAAACTATTTGATAAGACCTGCTCTACGATAACCAAGAGCCATTTTTCATCTGTAACGACCATAACATCCAAGTCATGTAAATTAATAGTCAACCCTTTTTGAATAAAGAAAATACTATGCTTTTTAACAACTTCTTTAACCAAGGGGGCTAATGCAACATGCCTCAACTGCAAATCATCATGAAAGTTTTCCAAACGTAAATACTGCAAGACCAGATTGGTGTAGGCATCAATCTTGAAGACCTCTTGCTCCAAGAGAGCCCTCGTTTTACTATCTGTAACATCCCCTAACAATAATTGACTGGCTGCTATTGGCGTCTTGATTTGATGCACCCAAAGGGTATAGTAGTCCATCAAATCTGTATAGCGCTTGCGCTCCTCCTCAGTCTGAACCATTTGACTCTCCTTAGCATTTTCCAAGGCCTGAGCTAGATAAAACTCTAAAGGACTTGATGGTGTCATTTTCTCATAGAGATAGGCTAAGTTATAAGACTGATAAGAGCTAACCAAGTCCCAAATAACTATGATGATAGCCACAAATGTCAGTATGGTCAAGGCATAATGAAGAATATCTGCTGCCTCTTCAAATAAAAAGGCAAACAAAACCAAGATGATTCCATTAAAAATAAACAAAAGATAGAAAGGTAGACGAGACCTAATCTGATATTTGATAAATTGACGCTTATCCATCATGACGCAACCCGTAACCGACACCTTTCTTGGTTTCAATAAAATCCTTCAAACCAACTGCCTCTAACTTCTTACGTAAACGTGCCACATTGACAGACAGGGTATTATCATCAATAAAGAAGTCACTGTTCCAAAGCTCCTTCATAAGGTCTTCCCGACTAACGATATTTCCAGCATGGTCGAAGAGAACTTGTAAAATCTGAAACTCGTTCTTGGTCAAAGAAACGACTTCTCCCTGATAAACCAGATCCATGGCCTTAAGGTTCATAATCACACCCATATATTCCAAAAGACTCTGATCCTTTCCAAACTCATAAGATCGGCGCAAAAGCCCTTGAATTTTTGCCAAGAGAACATTTTGGTCAAAGGGTTTAGTCACAAAATCGTCCCCACCCATATTGATTGCCATAACGATATCCATGGCCTGATCCCTGGAAGACAAGAACATAATAGGCACCTTGGAGACCTTACGAATTTCCTGACACCAATGATAACCATTAAATAGAGGTAAACCAATGTCCATAAGAACCAAGTGGGGCTCTACTTTTACAAAAATAGATAATACTTCCATGAAATCTTCAACAAGAACAACTTCGTAACCCCACTGTTCTAGCATTTTTTTGACTTGTTGACGGATAACCTCGTCGTCCTCCACTAATAAAATCTTATGCATAACTCAACCTCTTTCATTTCCCACTATTATAACAATAAATACCCCAAGAAACGACCTTTCTCAGGAAATCTTACAATAATGTTAGATTGAATTTTCCAACTTTTAAAATAGTGCGTTTTCATAGGAAAAATCCTTTGAGTCTTCAAAGAAAATATAGTATTATTATAGAGTTGATATTGGTTTATCATCAACCAACGACAGCTTCATCGAATAATGAGAACATTACTTATTTATGTCACGAATCGGCGTGACGTTTCTACAAGGTGCCGTAACACCTAACAATAAGTAAGTCATAAAGTCATAAAAAGATTTACCGTCTTTTTGTGATTTTAAAGGCTTGCTTTGCAGGCCTTTTTCTGTTATTCGATTGTTTTGATCTTTGTCAGAGTCTCAATGGAATCTGAGAAAATCAAAATACACTTTAGTTTTATTTTTTATAGGAGGTAATATGAAATTACTGGAAGACCGCATTCTCAAAGATGGGAATGTCCTTGGGGAGAACATCCTCAAAGTTGACTCTTTCCTCACTCACCAAGTGGACTTTGATCTCATGCGTGAGATTGGAAAGGTCTTTGCTGAAAAGTTCAAGGATGCAGGCATCACCAAGGTGGTGACTATCGAGGCATCTGGTATTGCTCCAGCCCTCTATGCTGCTGAGGCTTTGGATGTCCCTATGATCTTTGCTAAGAAGGCTAAAAATATCACCATGAATGAAGGTATCCTCACTGCTGAGGTCTACTCCTTCACTAAGCAGGTGACTAGCACTGTCTCTATCGCAAGCAAGTTCCTCACTCCTGAAGATAAGGTTCTCATCGTTGATGACTTCCTAGCTAACGGCCAAGCTGCCAAAGGCTTGATTCAAATCATCGAAGAAGCTGGCGCACACGTCGAAGCGGTCGGTATCGTTATTGAGAAATCTTTCCAAGATGGTCGTGCCCTTCTAGAAGAAGCTGGCTACCCAGTCGTTTCACTTGCTCGTTTGGATCGTTTTGAAAATGGTCAGGTCGTATTTAAGGAGGCAGACATCTAATGCAAAATAAAGAAAAACATTCGCAGGCGGCGGTCCTAGGACTGCAACACCTACTTGCCATGTACTCGGGATCAATCCTGGTTCCAATCATGATTGCTGGTGCCTTGGGCTATTCAGCTCATGAATTAACCTACTTGATTTCAACCGACATTTTCATGTGTGGTGTAGCAACCTTCCTCCAACTTCAACTTAATAAATACTTCGGTATCGGTCTTCCAATTGTTCTTGGGGTTGCCTTCCAGTCAGTAGCACCACTTATTATGATTGGTGAGAAACACGGTAGTGGTGCTATGTTTGGTGCTCTTATCGTTTCAGGGATTTATGTTATCCTCGTTTCTGGTGTCTTTTCAAAAGTGGCCAATCTCTTCCCTTCTATCGTTACGGGATCTGTCATCACTACTATTGGTTTGACCCTCATCCCTGTGGCTATCGGAAATATGGGAAATAATGCTGATAAGCCTACTGGTCAAAGCCTCTTCCTTGCAGCTATCACCGTTCTCATCATCCTTTTGATTAATATTTTCACTAAAGGATTTATCAAATCCATCTCAATCTTGATTGGTTTGATTGTCGGTACTGCTATCGCAGCAAGCATGGGCTTAGTTGACTTCTCACCAGTGGCTGCGGCACCTATTGTCCACGTGCCAACACCATTCTACTTCGGAATGCCTAAGTTTGAGTTGTCATCAATCATCATGATGTGTATTATCGCTACAGTGTCTATGGTTGAATCAACTGGAGTTTACTTGGCCCTCTCTGATATTACCAAAGAACCACTCGATAGCACTCGCCTTCGTAACGGTTACCGCGCTGAAGGTTTGGCTGTTCTCCTTGGTGGCCTCTTCAACACCTTCCCATACACTGGTTTTTCACAAAACGTTGGTCTTGTGAAATTGTCAGGTATCAAGACTCGCTTGCCAATCTACTATGCAGCTGGTTTCCTTGTTCTTCTTGGACTCCTTCCTAAGTTTGGTGCCTTGGCTCAAATCATCCCAAGTCCAGTCCTTGGTGGCGCTATGCTTGTTATGTTCGGTTTTGTTTCTATCCAAGGGATGCAAATCTTGGCACGTGTTGATTTCGCCAACAACGAACACAACTTCTTGATTGCTGCGGTATCAATCGCTGCAGGGGTTGGTCTTAACGGCAGCAACCTCTTCAACAGCCTACCAAATGCTTTCCAAATGTTCTTCTCAAACGGTATCGTCGTTGCAAGTTTGCTTGCCATCGTCCTCAATGCCATTTTGAACCATAACAAAAAAGAAAAATAACACAAGAACACCCCTTATAGATTCACCAATCCAATAAGGGGTGTTTTTATCATAGTTTTAAGGTGCTGATTGTAGCCAAATCTTTTGTAACAATTGCGGTATCAAATTTCACCTCAAATAGAATCAGCGATTCTCCTGCGAAATCTATTGTCTTTTTATAATCTGGAACCTTTGCAATGAACTGTGCTTCCAAATCGAATATCGTTTTCAAACTTCTTTTTGCGAGACCTTTGGCTTTGACATGCTGGTTTCCAGTGTGAGGGATAGTTGTAAAAGCGATTGAAGGATTTTCTTCTATCTCCTTGACCTTGTTATTATCTTTAAATGTCGAAAAATAAAGAATATTATCACAAGGGTCGAAATAGAAATTAACGATTCTTACATTAGGAATGTTATTCACAGAAGTAGCCAAAGCCATTTCTGTTTGTTCCGCCATTATTCTCAAAAATTCTGTTTTCGTGTTCATTTTCAAAGCCTCATTTCCTTAGATTAATTATATAGGTCTGTTCCAAGTTTGTAAATCGAAAGAAAAGACTAAGCAACTACTCTGTCTAACTTTTACTGAAAGTAGCTCGTACTATTTAATTCTTACGATTGACTTATTTTCAATTCTATAGACAGCATCGTAATCTTCCAAATTGTAATGATGGGCAATTTCAATAATACTATTAGGCAATTGTTGCAAGACATTTCTTATTTCTCTAGAACTTGCTGCATCTAAAGAAGCCATCATCTCATCAGCAAGTAAAACCTGCTTGCCTCTCAAAATAGCACGTGCAATCTCCAGTTTTATGATTTGACCACCTGAAAAGTTATCTCCAGTTAATTCATAGTCTAATTGGTGACAACAAGCCTCCCATAGTCCGACCTTTTTTAGTGTTGAAATGAGCACTGAGTCTGAATAATCTTGATAAAGAGTTAGATTATGTCGCACACTTGTATGAAAGACATAGGGATTTTGATGAATAATTGCAATGTTATCTAAATTTGGAGTCAGCTCCCTTCCATCTATACTTTTAAAAATGATTTTCCCACTATATGCCTTATCTTGCCCTGATATTAACCTAAAAAGTGTTGTTTTCCCAATACCACTATCACCAACTATAAGATTATGCTGAGACAATGAAAAAGTAACCGTAACATCTTGAAAAATCTCTTGATTATCATAAGATTTAGTGACGTTTTTTAACTGAATTTCTTTTAAAGTATGTATGTGATGCCCTTTTGAAGGAATTTCTGACTCACTTCCAAATGTCAATAATTTATCTTTTATCACTTGACTTGCTTGAATACTTGCAATAGCCTCCAGAATCTGTTGTAAGGGGTTAATAAGATATGTTGAAGCAGACATCATAGCAATAAGTGTAGTAATTGAATTTTGTTTCATGACAAGACCAATCACAAATGGTCCAATCAAGCCGACAGCTTTCAGAGGTCCTGTCCAAAACATAACTAAATTATGAAGTGTATAATACTTAAATTGTGTCGTCTCCATCTCACTAAGGGTTATGAGAGTTTGCTTTACATTCTCTTTTTCTGCTTGGTTGCAAATAATCGTTTCAATCCCTTTACCAAAGTCTGTAATAGCTCTTAAATTTTTCTCTTTTGAGCTACTTAGTAATTCTCCTGACTCTTTTAACTTTCTCTTAAATATAAACTGAGGCAAAATCATCAGAAAGGCACCTACAGTAAAAAGACTCCCTACAATAATATTTTGTTTGAGCAGATAAATTACAGATACTAGGACAGAGGCGCCCCACACTGGCGAGATAAGAAAAGATTGGAGGAACTCCTGGTCTACAATTCCAAGATCTTGTGTCAAGAGTGAGCAAAGCTCAGAATCGGATATGTTTTTAGGAAAGGCAGCATGATTCTTTAAAATATTTTCTGATAGGCTTACATTAAACGCTCTAATAATAGAACGAAGCAGAATATTCTCTATATACATAAAAGCGTACACAACCACCCAAAGAGAGATACTCGAAAATGTAAAAACTATTAAATCCCGACTATCACTACTATCTATATGACCTGCCACCTGGATAATTATAGGTATTACAATGCCTTGACACGAATAAAGAAGCGCAAAAATGATATAAAGTACCATTTCCTTCTTAGGAAGTAGCTTAATAAATCTAAGCAGTGACACAGCAACCGATTTAGTTTTTTCAATAATCATTGCTTTTACCTCCTTCCATTTGATACTATTATTTTAGTTTACTAATAGTATCAACTATTGAAATTTCGGAAATCCGATAAGGAAATATTATATGGAACTAGGTCAAAAATTTAAACAGATTCGGAAACAGAGAAAATACACTATCCAGAGACTCGCTCAAGTAGCAGGATCTGTAGCGAGTATTTCAGACTTTGAAAATAACAAAACATCGCTCTCAAATGATACTCTTTTCAAACTTTTAAAACACCTAAAAGTCGAATATAATGAATTTTTCGGACAAGAATATCTTGTGGACGAAACCTACATAAAACTTGCTAATCAATACAATCAAGCTTCAAATAACCTAAATTTTGAAGCACTGGAGCAAGTCGCAGAAAAGTTTCGCATTTTAGGAGAAACCAATTATAGTGATTATCTGATTAGTCTTTGTATTACCTGTCAGGTTTCAAAACTTCAAAACCAGTCAGTTAACCAAGATATTGCTACAGAACTTCAAAACTATTTCTTTTCGATTGATATTTGGACACTTCTCGATATTGATTTACTGGATATGGTAAAGGATATCTTCACAGAAGATGCGCTAAAAATCTACATCAAGGAACTCCTATCAATACTCAATAAAAATCCTAGAAATAATTTAGATCGAATCACTTTAGATGTTATCAGTCGTTGTATTTTCCAAATCATTCTTTACGGAAATCAAGAAGATAGTGACTACTATATAAACGAACTAAAAACTATTCAATTACCAGACTATTTCATGTTACAAAAACTCTACCTTAAAGAACTAGAAGCCGCATACCTTTATAAATTTATCGATAAGAACATGGGAAATTCATTACATAAAGAAGTTCTCCACTGCTTGGCTTTTATGGGAGATGACGAAAATTTGAGAGAATGGGCCCAAACTTTCCGTCAATTATAGACTTTATTGGATAACAGTTGTACAATGATTATATAATTTGAAAAATTTAGAAAGGAAAACAGAATGCACGAAACACATTCTCTCCGTGAGCGATTCCTTGTTTTCTTCAAGATTTTTGTGCCCATACTGATTTATCAGTTTGCCAACTTCTCGGCAGCCTTTGTGGACACTACCATGACTGGTCAATACGATACCCTACACTTGGCGGGGGTAGCCATGGCAACGAGTTTATGGAGTCCTTTTTTCACCTTTTTAACAGGTATCGTCTCTGCCTTGGTTCCTATTATCGGACACCATCTAGGGGCAGGTCGCAAGGACCGAGTGGCACCTGATTTCTATCAATTTCTTTATATGGCTTTGGGTCTATCACTTATCCTCTTTGCCCTTGTTTTTCTGGGGGCACCTTTGGTTTTGAACCATCTAGGTTTAGAACCTTTGGTCAGAAAGGTAGCCCTTGGTTATTTACGCTTTTTGAGTCTTGGTATTATTCCCCTCCTACTCTTTAGCGTGGTTCGCTCCTTCCTTGATGCGCTTGGACTCACGCGCCTTTCCATGTACCTCATGCTTCTGCTCCTACCCCTCAATGGTTTCTTCAATTTCCTCCTCATCTATGGCATTGCTGGTTTACCAGAGTTAGGGGGAGCTGGAGCTGGGCTTGGAACTTCATTGGCTTACTGGGCCCTTCTCCTTATTTCCATCTCGGTTATCAGAAAGCATAAAAAGATTAAGCCCTACCACATTGAAAGGATTCAACCCCTTGATAAAGCAGCTCTGCTTGACGCCCTTAAACTAGGTCTCCCTATTGGTGGAACGGTCTTTGCGGAAGTCGCCATCTTCTCTGGTGTTGGTCTGGTTATGTCTAAGTATCCGTCACTAGTGATTGCTAGTCACCAGGCGGCCATGAATTTCTCAAATCTCATGTATGCCTTTCCTCTCAGCATTTCCAGTGCCATGGCTATCATTATTTCCTACGAATTTGGGGCCAGACGCATGGATGCCGTCAAGAGCTACAGCAAGCTGGGACGGTTGACAGCCCTAGGATTTTCTATCTTTACCTTGATTTTCCTCTACTTCTTGCGTTATGATTTGGCTGAACTTTATGGGCATGAGCCTGACTTTTTGAGAATGACGGCCATTTTCATGACCTATAGCCTCTTCTTCCAAGTTGCAGATGTCTTTGCCGCTCCGCTTCAAGGAATCCTGCGTGGCTATAAAGATACCAAGGTACCTTTTTATCTCGGTGTCCTAACCTACTGGGGCATCACCCTCCCAGTTGGCTTCCTGCTTGAAAAAGTCACTGGACTTGGTCCCTATAGTTACTGGATTGGCCTGATTGCCAGTCTTATCGTCAGTGGTCTCTGTTACCAGTGGCGCTTAAATAGAATCGTCAAACGATACGAATCACAACAGTAACATACCTGAAGCAGTCTTTTCCGACTGCTTTTTCTATGTCCAAATCTCGATAATACAGAAAAAAACCTCCTACATATTGAAAACAGATAAACTGTTATCAATACACAGAAAGCTTCTTTTGATGAGTGATTAATTAAATTCAGATTTTCCTGACCTATTACCAAACTGGATTCATTAATGAAAACATAGATGTTTAATATTGAAAAAAGTATCACAGAGACCAGCTGGATCAACTAGGGCAAAATAAATCATGACTAAACCACACAGAGCTAGGAAATGATAAAGATAAACTACTTTCTCCCCTGTTTTAGGAAGTAAAAGAAAAGACCAGAACCACAAGACACAAATGGCTATTAATATGATTAGTTTATTCATCCATTCCATAATAATCTCCGTCAAAAAGGTTTAGCACAATAAAATAGTCCTTAGGACTATCTGAATGTTATCACAAAATCTAACAAGCGCTGTCATTACTTCTTAAGGAAATATCTTAGTATTCTCTTGCTAGTCTTGTTTTGGTAAGTTAAGACATATAAAATCATATTGGGAGGTTGGGAAGACTCATTATTACACAAAGTACAATAATGTTTACAGACGCCAAAACCAGCAAAAGCCAAGGAGAAGGACACATTTACACTTGTCAGATTTCTCACTATTATAGTGTACTATTTTTTCTATATACGAAGTAAAACAAATTGGATAAAATTGTAAAAAAATGTAATGAAAGGTCACTTTTTTGTCCTGAACGGTTAGGTAACATGTTATGTTAGCTTTAAAGGGCTTTCAATAAATTCTTTTACAGGTAAAAGAGGCTGGTAGCAAGCAGTACCAAACTCTTATTTTATGATAAGCTTCTGCTAGAAAACTCTTAATACTAGTGAATAATCAGTCTACTTGGTCAAGTAAGTAGGCGTAACCTTCTTTTTCCATATCGGCTTTAGGCACAAATCGTGTCGCTACGCCATTGATACAATAGCGTAAACCACCCTTGTCACTTGGACCATCTGGAAAGACATGGCCAAGATGAGAATCCCCCACACGACTACGGACCTCAATACGATCCATATTGTGAGAATAATCTTCCTTGTAGTTGGCTACCTCAGGACTAATAGGGCGAGAGAAACTCGGCCAGCCACAGGCTGAATCAAACTTATCCTTGGATGAAAAGAGTGGCTCGCCAGTCACCACGTCAACGTAAATTCCAGGCTCAAATTGATTCCAAAGCGGACTAGTAAAGGCACGCTCCGTTCCATTTTCCTGGGTCACAGCATAGGCTTCTGGACTCAAGCTTTCCTTAAGCTCCTCCTGATTTGGCTTGTGATAAGCACTGGCATCAATGACCGGACTAGCTGCCTGATGGACATTGATATGACAGTAGCCATTAGGATTCTTCTTGAGATAATCTTGATGGTAATCCTCTGCAGGAATAAAGTGCTTCAGAGGCAACAATTCAACTGCCAAAGGCTGACCGTATTGCTCAGTCATTTCTTGGAAAACTTGCTCGATAATTGGCAAGTCATTTTCATCGGTATAGTAAACACCCGTACGGTACTGACTACCCACATCATTGCCCTGTTTATTTTTGCTTAGAGGGTTGATGATACGGAAGTAATGTAGCAAAATCTCTCGCAATGACACCTTGTTCGTATCGTAGGTCACTTGAACAGTTTCAGCGTGGCCCGTCTGACCAATAAGTTCATAGCGAGTCGTCTCATTACGCCCATTAGCATAACCCGAAACAGCATCAAACACACCAGGAACACGTGAAAAGTATTCCTCCACGCCCCAGAAACAGCCACCAGCAAGATAAATAGTATGATTATTAGGATTTGACATTTTTAACACTCCCTTCAATAGATACTTGCATCTCCACGCCTTAAGTGTAACGCTTTTGAGAAGATTTCGCACTTAAGGTGACTTGGAAAGACACAAAAAAAACCCACCACATATTATGTGATAGGATATTATTTTTATTCCATTTCGAAGCTTTCGCTCTTAATCTTATCAGGTAAGATGAGAGACAAAAGAATACACAAGATGGCTGGTATCAACCATGGCAGTGATGCTCCCGACAATGGGAGGAAGTTAATGAGGGCATTGAGTCCCGCAAGTTTAAACTGGCTTCCAATTACACTAAGCAAGGCAATCAGCGTGACTACTGCAACTGTCACTTGCATACCAGGTTTAGACAAGGCCACGAACTTGTTGGCAATCACAATCATAACAATCGTGATAGTAATTGGGTAGAGAATCAAAAGCACTGGCACTGAGAAAGCAATGATATTGTTAAGTCCCAAGTTGGCAATCGCAAACCCAATCAAGGTAAAGATAATGGCGTAAGCCTTGTAAGATACTTTCGGAAATGCCTTGTGGAAGAATTCCCCAGTCGCAACAATAAGCCCTGCGGTTGTTGTGAAGCAAGTCACTGTCACCATGATAGCTAAGAAAATCTGAGCCGCTGGTCCAAAGATGGCTTGTGTGGCTTGTGACAAGACACTTGCACCAATATTGGCATCTTTTGGTAATCCCGCCACTTGGAGTGGGAAATGATTCCCCAAAAAGGCTAATCCCAAATACAGAGCACCAAAGAGGATAGTCACTACGAAACCAACGACCCAAATCGTTGAGATATACTCTTTTTTAGACTTGAAGCCTAATTGGTTGAGTGTGACTACTGCTACTACACTGAAGGCCACAGAAGCCAAGGCATCCAAGGTGTTGTAGCCTTCCAAGAATCCTTTACCAAAAGCAGAAGCCTGATAGGCTTGACTTGCATCCTGAGGATTGTGACCACCATATTTAAATGCTCCTGCCACGATAACGACAACAATCATGATGGCAAAGATAGGCGTCAATATACGTCCAATACTATCTAGAATTTTAGATGGATTCATGGCAATCCAAAGTGCTAGAGCAAAGTAGATTACGGTAAAGACAAAGAGCCAAAGGCTAGTATGTCCACTTCCAATCAAAGGAGAGAAGCCAATTGAAAAGGCGGTGGCGGCCGTTCTAGGAATGGCAAAGAAAGGACCAATGGACAGATAAAGTACTGCCAAATAGACTAGGGCAAACTTAGGCGAGATTTTTTGAGAAATCTCATGAATGTAACCCTTAGGATTTAAAGTCCCGATAACCAGTGTTAGGATGGCAATACCAACACCTGATAGGACAAAGCCGGCAATGGCTGGCCAAAAATGACCTCCAGATTCAAAGCCTAGCTGAGGGGGAAAGGTCAGATTTCCCGCTCCAAAGAACATACCAAACAACAATAAAGCTGTAAGGCTTCCCTTTTTTAACATAAGTTTCTCCAATCTAAAACAAACAAGATCTTATGCCCCAAATAGACACAACTTGTTTATTATAATTTTAGTCAACTTATTTAGTATGACATGATTAGTTTGGAACTTCAAGCTATTGAAACGTATTTACAAAGGTTTTTAAAATTGCAAATTTTCTGTATCCTTGTACGAAAAAACTAGACAAGATTCTCATCTCGTCTAGTTTGATATTTTGATTATGGGTGACTGACAATCAATTCAAGCTCTCCCTTAATTTGCCATGTTTCAACATCGCTAGGAAGAATAAAGTGGCTGCCTTTTGCAATTTGGTATTCTTGATCATCGACTAAGAGGCTTCCTTGACCGTCAAGTACACTAAACAAACTGTAATCAGCAGTCTTTTCAAAATCAGCCTTACCTGAGATTTCCCATTTATAAACGGCGAAGAAATCACTTGCTACTAAGAGCGTTGATTTGAGGTCATCTACTTTTGTTGTGACTGGTCGACTGTTGGCTGGCTCACCGATATTAAGGACATTGATAGATTTTTCAAGATGGAGTTCACGCAGGTTACCTTGATCATCTTTACGGTCAAAATCATAAACACGGTAGGTCGTATCACTAGATTGTTGCGTTTCAAGAACCATGATACCTGCACCAATAGCATGCATGGTACCACTTGGCACATAGAAGAAATCTCCTGCTTTAACTGGAACCTTGGTCAAGAGATTTTCCCAATCCTTACTTTCAATTTGCTGGCGCAATTCTTCTTTTGATTTAGCATTGTGACCATAAATGATTTCTGCGCCTGGTTCAGCGGCAATGATATACCAACACTCTGTTTTACCAAGCTCACCTTCATGTTCAAGTCCATAAGCATCATCTGGATGAACTTGCACACTAAGCCAATCATTAGCATCCAAAATCTTAGTCAAGAGAGGAAAGACAGGTTCCTGACGATTGCCGAACAACTCACGATGCTCTGCATAAAGGGCATCCAAAGTTTGACCGGCATAGCGACCATTCTTGATAGTAGAGACGCCGTTAGGGTGAGCTGAGATAGCCCAGTACTCTCCAACATGGTCGCTAGGAATGTCGTAGCCAAAGACATCACGCAAATTCGTGCCACCCCAAATCTTCTCCTGCATGACAGATTGTAAAAATAATGGTTCAGACATAATTACTCCTTTTTCTAGGAACGAGAGGCCTTAACATTTTTTGGAATTCAAGAAAAGGTGTTGACTCTCTTAGAGATTAACAGTGAAGTCTTACATAAAATAACCAATCTCTTTAAGTTACCAGACTTCTGATTCTCGAAAAATTTAGGCAAGTTCTGATTGTTGATTACCTCAATTATAAGCATAATTTGTGAAAATATCAACAAAGTCCTTAAAGAAATCATAAGATTTTGGCTTAATGGCTGCAAGTCATTTCAATAGCAAATTTCCTTTAAGAATCCTACTCATTCCTTCATTTTTCGGATAGATTAATTGAATTTAAAGACTTTTTAATCTATAATGTTAGTGATACTATGAAAGGAAATCTTCTCAATGAAATTCTATTCCTACGACTATGTGCTAAGTCAGATTAGCCAACAAAACTTGGTTATGGTTGCCATTACTGCAGGACTTATTTTAGTGACCGGTGTATTTGCTTTTAAAGCCTTCAAAGAACGCCATGATACTAAGTTTCGTGAACTCTCTATTATTTCTATTTTAACCTTAGTTGCCGTGGTTCTAATTGCTATCAGTAATTTCCAAAGCAATCAATCTAACAACGACCAATTTAGAGCATCTCTTCACTTTATCGAGGTTGTGTCTAAAAATCTTGACGTTGATAAGAGCAAGGTTTATGTCAATACTTCTGCTGCCACTGATGGAGCTATCGTAAAAGTTAAAGACAACTACTACCGTGCCATTGCAGGTTCGGATCCCGATAGCTACTTGCTAGAACAAATAAAACTTTACAAGTCTGATGTTGAACTCGTGGAGGTTAAAAAATGACATCTTTTTATCTTACTGTTGCAATTAAACTAGCTTTGGGGCTTATTTCACTCGTCTTTGTTATCAATTTAACAGGTAAAGGAAACCTAGCACCTAGCTCAGCTACTGACCAAGTACAGAACTTCGTCCTTGGTGGAATCATCGGTGGAACAATTTATAGTAGTAACGTTTCCATCCTCCAATATTTCGTGATTTTGATTATTTGGACGATTTTGATTTTACTTCTAAAATGGCTTAACACAAACATTCGCTTTATCAAACACTTGATTGACGGTAAGCCAACAGTCATCATCAAACATGGTCAACTAGATCCTGAAGCTTGTCGCTCTAAAGGACTTTCAGCCTCTGATGTCGCTTTAAAATTACGTTCTCAAGGAATTTTTCAACTCAAAGAGGTTAAACGTGCTGTAATTGAGCAAAACGGCCAATTGATTGTGGTTCGTGCGGGTGATGAAAATCCGAAATACCCAATTGTCACAGATGGCGTTGTTCAGTTGGAAATTCTTGACAGTATCGGAAAATCTGAAGCATGGTTAAACGACGAACTTACTAAAATGGGATATGACAACATTTCAGATATCTTCATCGCTGAATACGATAAAGGAAACATTAATGTCGTTACTTATTAAACAAATCACTTGCATTACCGTCTAATATTGTCTACAATGGTCTCATCATAAAAAGGAGGTTCTACTATGGGAATCGAAGATAAATTGAATCAAGCTAAAGGCGCTCTTAAAGAGGGTGCTGGTAAACTTACTGGCGACAAAAAAACTGAAATCGAAGGTGCTGTCGAAAAAGTTGTAGCAAAAGCAAAAGACGGTATCGAAGATGTTAAAGAAGGCGTTGAAGGTGCTGTTGAAGGCCTTAAAAATAGCTTTAAAAAATAAGTAAAAAAACTGTATCTGTTAATCAGGTACAGTTTTTTATACTTAAAATGAGAGATTACTTACGGGAATGCTTGCTTCCCTTAAGTGCAAATGATGTTGTCATGAGTACAGCTCCTAATGCGCCTAAGCCCAAGCTACTCACATCACCAGTATTTGGTAGGCTAGATTTACTTGTTGTTTGGTTGCTTTGTGAGCTTTTGTCAGACTGGTTAGACTTAGAGCTTGTTTGATTATTTGTTTTTTGTGCAAGATTCGTCTGTACGACTGGGCCTACATTTTCCTTTTGACTTGAAACTTCTCTTGGCTGACCTTTTGATGCTTTAGAGCTTTGATTTTGAGGTTGGAGCTTATCCAACTTTTCAGCAGTCTCATGAGCTTGTTGTTGGGCACTGCTTGATGTATTGGTCATTGTTTGTGTCGATTGCTCTTTTGTAGGCTGGTTAGCGAGAGAGGTATTTGATTTAAGCGATGCTCCTTCAAAGCTTGAAGGATTTGATGTTGACGTATTTTGATTTGATAAAGCTGTGTTTGTCGCTGTCATTGCTGGAGCATTGGTAGCTGGTTGATTAGCACTGCTGCTTGTCGTAGGGCTCATATTTATAGAGTTTGAGCTACTTGTTTGACTAGCAAAGTTTGATGGGGTAGGACGTCCAGTATTAGCCGTCTGGCTTGTTGAACTTGTACTACTTGTGCTAGTTGTATTCTCAGAACTTGTCGAAGCAGATTGACCCCATGGGGTATTGACGGTACCCGTATTTGTAGAGCTGCCACCATAGCTAGTTGGTCCGCCGTAGCCTCCGAAGTTATCAGACATTGAACTATTACCAAAACCACCACCTGGGAAGCCGCCCATGCCACCAGCACCAGGACCATTGTTTGTGCCTTCTTCAGTAGCTGTTGCAGTCACACTAGCACCACTTGATGTCGTAATGGTATAGGTTTCACCCGAAGTTAGACTCTCGGTACTAAAGACCACATTTCCAAATGAAGTTGTTGCTGTTGTGGTCGCTACAACATTTCCAGAACTATCTGTAACTGTGATGGTATCTCCAGCACTACCAGAGATGTTGGCCATGATATAAGACTGGCTTGAACCTGTTGTAAAGGCTTGAGCCATTCCTTGGTTACCAATAGCCCATACAGTACCGCCCGAAATAATACCTGTTCCATCGTAGTCGATAGCAGCATTATCTGCACTTGTCTGAGCGACGTAGAGAGAACCACTTTTCACTGTCACATTGCCGTTACTGTCGATACCATCACCATCTGCCAAGATAGTTACCGTTGCACCGTCAATATTGATGCCCACTTCATTTTCCAAGTCAGAAGTCGAATTGGTTAAGCTTGAAGTATCAGCGCTGTCCTTGGTCGTCCACTCAGTGGCGTTAATACCATCATCACCAGCAGTGATATCAACGGTTCCACCTGTCAAATTGATATAACGCCCTTCAAGGCCTTCGTCACCTGCTACAACTGTTACTTTAGAATTGCCTTCGACAGTCAATTCATCTGTAACCGTGATACCTTTATCAGTTGCATTAATGGTTACCGTTGAGTCGGTAATCGTCAAATCACCACTGTTCACATCTGTTTCGTCTTCGACCTGAATACCGTCATCAGTTGCTGTGATGTTGACTGTGGCATTTTTAATAGTTACAGCTGTCGTCGCATTGATACCATCTTTAGCCTCTGACGTCAAATCAAGCGTTACTGAATCAACAGTCACACTATCAGCCTTGATGGCGTGCTTTTCAGTACTTGAAAGGGTAAGGGTGCTTCCAGTACCACTGGTAATGGTCAAAGCTCCCGCTGCTTCGATGGCATTAGCAGAAGTCGCAGAAATGGAACTGTCTGAAAGGACATTCACTGTCAATTCTGCTGAGGAATTAGAAGTGATTGAGGAATCTGTTAAGGTCACTCCATCCAAGTAAATTGTAACTGGATCCGTCACGCTACCAGCCACAATAATAGTATAACTTGAGCCATTACCTGTTAGTGTATATGAACCTGATTGATTAATGGTAACGGTAGTACCATCAACCGTCACTGTGCTACTATCACTCGTTACCACCGTTGTCCCATTAAAGGTAATCGTAGTCGTTGTACTTTCTGAATCAGTGCTGCTAGAATCCGTTGTGGTTTCTGAAGTTGTATCTGCAGAATTATTGGTTAGAACTGAAGCTGTCTCTGAAGCGGTCGCTTCAGTGGAGCTTGTGCTTGTATTAGTGCTACTGTTTTCATCTGTAGTAGTTGTTGCCGTTTCTGAAGTTTCATTAGTTGTTGTTGCAGCAGTTTCAGAAGAACTGGCTTCTGAAGTTGAAGATGTGCTTGACTGATTAGATGTTTCACTACTTGTCGATGTATCTGTTGTGTCGGATGTTGTACTTGTTGCTGACGAAGCCGTGTCGGAAGTCGTAGTTGTAGTACTTGTATCAGTGTCTGTACTTGTTTCAGTACTATTTGACGAATCTTCTGTCTGAACACTTTCTTCAATCAAATCGGCAGTGGTTTCACCCGTCGTAACCGTTGAGAGTGTTGATTCGGTGTTAGTCTCATCGGCTGAAGCCTTATTTTCATTTAAGACGACCGAGCTACCAAAAATTAAGCTCGCTACTAGGACTGAGCCTGCAGTTTTCCATTTTGATGATTTTTTAATGGCGTAACGTTCTTGTGTTTGTTTGCTATGTTTGTATGTCATATCTTAGACCTCTTTCTTACTTTTGAGATGCCTTTATTAAACACAAGAAACCTAAGACAAGACTTAAAGAAAGGTTAATCTTTCCTTAAAGTAAAAAGTCCCCAAGATATTGGGAACTTTTAATCTATAGGATAAACCACTCTAAATTCTTCCAACACAACTAGACTGTCCTGACTAAAATGTAATCCAACCTCATGCAACCAATTGCTAAAGAGATTCTCATGAAGCTCTTGCCAATAGGTTAGCCCACAGTCTCCTTCACCTTCCTTGTAGGCATGGTCTTCAGAAACCTCTTTAAATGGGATGACCTCAACTTTCGTCGTTTCAATAATACAAATAGCATTCTCCTTACTATCAAGAATGACGCTTAGTTCATTTTCCTTGGGCAATGGTTCATTCCCCACTGCATACAAGTCAAAAGCTGAACTGGTTGCTGTCTTTTGCCCCATCAATACGAGTTCTGCCAAATAATCTGCTTCCACGCCAAAGGCCCAGGCATCAATCTTATCTCCGATTGTCTGATTTAAAATCTTATAGGCTTGCCACATCTGGTCTGATTTCATCAATCTACTCCTGCTTTTACTTTCCTTCCATTATATCAAAAAACGCTAGATCATCAGACCTAACGTTTTCATCTTAATACTTAGAATGTTTGTAACCGTAAAAGGCATAGATAGCTGACCCAATTAGCACTGCCAAACCAAAGGCTAACCATGTCTGCCAACTGTACTGACTCATAAAGGAGAGGCAGACGATAATTGAAATAATGGGCAAGACAGGAACAAATGGAACCTTAAACTCATCCTTCTGTGGCAAACCCTTGTCCTTACGAAGAATAATGAGGGCAATAGCCAAGAGGACCAAGTAAGCCAAGGTCGCAATGTTAACCAAGGACGCCATATTGGCCAAAGAGAAGATACCTGCTGAGATAGCCGACAAAACGCCTGTCAAAAGCGTCGCATGATGTGGAACCTTATTAGTCTTTGAAACCTTTTGGAAGGTTTGGGGAAGGAAACCATCACGCGCCAGGCTATAAACCATACGGCTAAGGGCATAGGCCATTGAAATACATACCGTAATCAAGGTCATAATAGCAACGACAGAGACGTAGTTGGCTGCCCAAGAAATACCGATATAGCGAAGGGCATAAGCCACGGCATCGTCGACATTCAACTTGGTATAGTGAACCACTCCTGTCAAGACGAGAGAAACCACTGCATAAAGTGAAGCCACAATAATCAAGGCAAGAACGATACCTCGAGGAACGTTCTTTTGCGGCTCTTTAATCTCGTCTACGGTCATAGAGATAGACTCGAAACCAAGGAATCCAAAGAACATGAGAGAGGCACCAGCCATAATCCCAGTTTTTCCTCCATAAATCTGACCAAACCCAAATGGTGCAAAATCTGCCCAGTTGCTAGGATTCAAATGGAAGAGGCCCACTAAGATAAAGACCGCCAAGGCTGAAAACTTGAGCACTACCAAGAGGGAGTTCAAACGTAAAGCCTGTTTAGAATTCATGAGAAGAAGAGCCGTCACCAAGACCAAGACCAAGACTGGCAAGAGGTCAATGTAAGTGCCTTGACTGGGATTGAAAGGTCCACTGATGGCTTGAGGCAACTTAAGACCAAAACTAGCCAGTAGCCCCTTGAGGTAGGCACCCCAACCAGAGGCCACACTGGATACAGCATTCATAAAGACAATCATGGTCAACCAGCCACCCATCCAAGCAGGATACTCCCCCCAGACAGCATAGAGATAACCATAAACACCACCAGCCGATGGGTAACGTGAGGCAAACTCGGCAAAGAAAATAGCTGACATCCCAACACACACGGCTGAAATCAAGACCGAAATAATCAGGGCAGGACCAGCTAGAGTCGATGCCGCGGTACCAGTAATCGTAAAGATTCCTGTCCCAACCATGGCACCGATTCCCAGAAGGACTACATCCCTAAGGGTCAGATGTCGTTTCATCTCAGTCTGAGCGAGACCGACGTCCTTTTTACGAAAAATACTCATTTTTATACTCCATTTTTTGCGAAATACCGGACTATTATACCATATTTCTTGGCCTAAAAGGGCCCATTTCTGTATTTTTATACTTTTATTGTTGAATGCTATGCCAAAAATGGGGACTCCCAGTGGTTGCTTTTTAATTTTACATACATCTCGATTAAAAGGAGCTTGCTAAAGTGGTCCTATATCATTCTATTTCGTTTCTCAAATCCTTATCTGGAAAGAATTTTCAATTTTTAGAAAAAACATGAAAATCTTATGAATGCGTTTGATTCTTCTAATAAAAGATGTTAGAATGGGGTCATTAAAAAGGAAAAGGGGAACTTTTATGGAAAATAAAGTTCATTTTAAACTTCATAAAGTGAAAAAACAATGGGTTACCATTGCCGTGTCTGGTTTGGCACTTGGTGCCTCATTGATTGGAGTTGGTGTCTCTGCCGACGAGCAAGCTGCCAATCAAGTTACCTCAGCTAGCACGCCTGAAAGCGTCAGTCAGGATCCTGAGCTTGTTGTCACAGAAACAACTGTAGCTACGACAAAAGCTAATCAAGGCGCAACCAATAAGGCAACTGATACAACTGCTACTGTCACAACTGATAAGCAGCCAGTCCTTAAGGAAGACCAAGCAAGTAGCACTTACAATTTGTCTAGTGGCGAAACGAGAACCGCTACCTCAACTTCAGAAACAGCTAGCACAGTCACCGAAGTAAACAGTCAAGCACCGGAGTCTGTTGAAACTACTGTCGTTTCTGGCGGTCAATTCAAGAGCGATGCTGAGGGCAACTGGTACTATCTCAAAGATGGGAAAAATCTGACAGGTGCCCAAAACGTTGACCATTTCGACCTTTATTTTCACGAGGATGGCAAGCAAGCCAAGGGTGAGATTATCACAGAAAATGGACAATCTTACTACTATGACAAAGCCAATGGACGTAAGGTAACCAATACCTCTATCAACATTGATGGTCAAGCCTACAAAGCTGATGCCCAAGGTCGTTTGACAGCAGTTCTGCCTGAAACGAACAAACGCAACCAGTTTATTGAAGACAACAACCAAAACTGGTATTACCTCGGCAAAGATGGCAAACCCGTCACTGGTGCTCAGAACATCGATGGCTTTAACCTCTACTTCCACGAAGATGGTCGACAAGCTAAAAACGAAATCGTCACTATTAATGGTGATAGCTACTATTTCGATAAAGACAATGGACGTCGCGTAACAGGTCTCCAAGCTCTTAACAACGTCAACCATAAATACTTTGGCTTTTACTACTTCGACAAAGATGGCAAGATGGTCAAAGATGACTTCATCACTGAAAATGGAAATCTTTACTACTTTGATGCTACTGGTAATCAACCTAATTTTGTCTTTGTTTCGGATAAAGCTGGAAACTGGTATTACATCAATGACTTCAAGGCAACTAAAGGCTTCTCAGACCCATTTGGTTTCCAAACCGAATTCCTAGACCGTAGCCAAGCTCACTACAAGACAAGCGTTCAAAACCTGAACGGACAACAGTATTACTTTGATCCTAAGACTGGTATTATGGTAACCAATCGCTATGTTTCTGACGACAAGGGTAATTGGTATTACTTTGGTAAAGATGGTAAGGCGCTTCACGGTTTTCAAACGGTTGACGGTAGCCTTCACTACTTCAATGACAATGGTCAACAAGTCAAAGGGGACTTCCTTTACTACGGTAACGATATCTACTATTTCGATAAAGATAATGGAAATCCAGTAACTAACCAATTTATCAATAGAGACAACTCTTGGTACTACTTCGGAGCTGATGGTAAAGCCGTGTCTGGTTTCCAAACCATTAACGGACAGAACCTTTATTTCCACGAATATGGTGTACAAGCCAAGGGACAACTGGTTACTGTTGGTGGCAAAACCTACTACTTCGACCCAAATACAGGTGACAAGTGGGTACATCGCTCACTTACCTTAAACGGTACGGTCTATAACTTTGATAGCAATGGTGTGGCGACTACTAAAGCTGACCAAACCACAAATCGAAATCAATTTGTTAAAGGTACTGATCAAGAATGGTACTACTACGATGCCAATGGTAAAAAGGTCACTGGTTTCCAAACTATTAACAAGGACCTCTTCTACTTCAACGATAAGGGCCAACAAGTCCGAGGAAAGATTTTCAACCTAGGTGATAACCACTACTTCGCCAACAAAGACACCGGTGCTGTCCTACGTAATGCCTTCTACCATGATAAATCTACTGGGCGTTACGGTGACTTCTCTGAAAACATCTACTACGCTGGCAATGATGGTGCCTTCAAGACAGGCTGGTTTGAAGTTGATGGCAACCGTTATTATGGTAGCGACTATTCTGATGACGACACACCTAAAGGAAACCTCTACACAGGAGTTATCAACTCTCAACTCTTTAGCCCAGATGGAAAACTCTTGACAAACGGTCTCTATCCTGAGTTCAAGCGTACTGGTGAGAATTCGTATGAACTTGAAGGTGTCTATGTTACAGATGCCGACGGTAATATCAAAGAAGGTCCTTATCAATATGATGGTAAGATTCTTGGATCTAAATATAGTAACGTCCGCCAATCACAATGGTCAACTTTTGACGAATGGGATATTCTTAATGGACACCTCTACCATTTCGACTCAACACCTATGACCTTCACAGCACCAAATGGCCAAAAAGTGACCACAAACGTTGCCATTGCAACAACTAACAAGGCCCTTACTTATCGTGGCGTAACCTTTAATTTTGATGCCAAGGGTATTGATGCGGCAAAAGAAAAAGCCATCCACTTTGACCAATTGCAGACGGATCGTAGCGGTACAAGTTATCTCTATGAAAATGGTCAAAAAGTCACTGGCTTGAAGACATTTGATGGCGTCACTTACTATTTCTATGAAGATGGCCGTCAAGCCAAAGGCACAGAGGTTACAATCAACGGTAAGACTTACCAATTTGACCAATTGACTGGTATCATGACACGCAACGCCTTTTCAAAATCATACAACTACGAAGGTTCTCCACGCTTCCCATACTACCCAACACGCTACTATGGTAACGATGGAGCTGCTCTTACTGGTTGGCAAACCATCGATGGCAAAGACTACTACTTCCGAGCTAGTGGAAACCTCGAAACAGGACGTTTTGTCATCGGAGACAGAGCCTATAATGCTGATGACAATGGTGTAGTTGCTGACCGCAAGGGTGAGCCTGCTTATCGCAATCGCATTGTCTACGATAAAGGTGACAACTACTATTACAATGACAAAGGTGAAAAAGTGACCGGCTTCCAAGAAGTTGATGGCAAGGTCCTCTACTTCGACGCTGAAGGCAAACAAGTCAAAGGACGCTTTGTCACAGTTGATAACTACACCTACTATTTGGACCCTAAAACAGGAGAAAAATACACTAACCGCTCTGTCCTCATCGACGGTAAACTCTATACCTTCGACAAAGAAGGACATGTCGTGTCATAAGATGAGATGAAACCGAGACGAAAGTCTTGGTTTTTTTGTGGGGAATGCTAAAAGCTATACTGTAAAAGTACAATTCTTATGTCTTTATTTTTGCTATAATAGTCTCAACTAAACCAAAGGAGGTTTCCTATGACAACCTTATACGATTTTACAGTTTCAAATCAATCCAACCAGCTTGTGTCTCTCCAGGACTATAAGGGCAAGGTCGTCTTAATCGTCAATACAGCAACAGGCTGTGGTTTGACGCCACAGTATCAGGGCTTGCAAGAACTTTATGACAAATACAAAAACCAGGGTTTCGAGATTCTTGATTTTCCTTGTAATCAATTTATGGGGCAGGCACCTGGTAGTGCTGAAGAAATCAATACCTTCTGCACCCTAAATTACCATACTACCTTCCCTCGGTTTGCCAAAATCAAGGTCAATGGAAAGGAAGCAGAACCACTTTTTGATTGGCTAAAACAAGAAAAATCTGGACCTCTTGGGGCTAGAATCGAATGGAACTTTGCTAAGTTTTTGATTAACCGTGAAGGTCAAGTCGTCGAACGCTTTTCTTCCAAAACTGAACCACTAAAAATGGAAGATGCTATCAAGGCTCTTCTTAGTAACTAAAAACAAAAAACGAGAGTGAAACTAGAACGACAATCTTTAACTGTCGCTAGTTCTGCTCTCGTTTTCTGCGTTAAGAAAAATAGTATAGAAAGAAATTTCGCTTTATTTTAGAACAAAGCTGTCAATGCTGTAATTAAACCAAAGATAATACCTGGTGCATTGGCCGCAGCAAGGGGAAGGTCACGTTCTTTTTTAAAGAGACCATAGTAAACCCAAAGGCTACAGTTGACTGCAGCTACCAATGGTTGGATAAAGTTTCCTTTATGACCAGACAAATTGTCCATGATTTGTGGTACGTATGATACATACATCATAACTGACATGAAGGTTGCCACCCAACCAAGGGTTTTCATTTGTTTATCTGACATTCGAGACTCCTCTTTCATAAAATTCTATTTGCCTTGTACACCTAGAAATATTTCAAGACATGTTTTAATGCACAAAATTAAAACAGTGTCTATCTTACGCTTTAACAATAGAGAATGCAAGAATTTCGGGACAATGTTAAGAAGATGTAAACTATCACAAGATTGTGATAGTGCATTTAGTCTCTTATGTAGCGTTTTCATCAGAGAAAAAGACCTCTTTAAGAGGTCTAAAGTCAATGAATCTACTATTTTTTCTCATCAAAAAGCACTGATATTAAGGATTATTGTCATAAATCATTCAGCTAAGAGCACTTCTTTGATGGTTTGTTTTTGGAGTTTTCTGTTGGATAGATAAAAGAGGCTTTCATAAACTACAGCAAAACCGAGCAAGGTCCAGAAGCACACATTCCCATCAAAGTTATGCTCAATCTTTTCAGGAACCGTGTCTTTGATCACACCGATCAAGATTTCCATGATGCCATATTGATAAGCTGTCCCAAGAACAAATCCTAGATAAGCCCAAAAACGATAGGGAGCGAGAATATGATTTTGGCATTCACGATTGGTGTAGCCAAAAGCCTTCATCAAGGCTAAGGTTTCGCGACTTTCTGAGACGACAATCCCCAATGACAAAAAGAGAATCGAGAAAGAAAGAATTAGGCCAATCATAATCATCATGGTTTGGATGATGTCATCTGTGTAATCTCTTAAGCCAAAGGACAATTGAACCATGGCCGCAAAACACATAGAGCCAAAGACTACAAAAAACAAGATAGATTTTCTCCCCCAAATCAGTGACGAGGATAGCTCTTTTAGGAAGGATTTGTCTTTCTTGGGAGCCCTCTTTCTCCTTTGGACCTTGATTGGTGTTGGAGACTTTTTCAATAAGCGAAGTGCCGGTGTTTGTAGTTGTCTTCTGGCATAACCAATCGCGAGAAGCATAAAGAAGGTCGTTGGCAGGATCACCAAAGCAAGCAAGAGCTGCCAGTGAAAATGAATGGTGATTTCTGGCAAAATCCCCTTCTCATTACGGAAGTCAAAAAAATGTCCCATCATGAGAAATGAAGCAAAATAGCCAAGAAGCGCTCCAGCTCCAAAACTGAGTCCAAAGGCCCAAAATCGTTTAGCCAACTGGCCATTGCTATAGCCCAAAGCCTTTAAAATTCCTAATTGTTCCTTGTGGTCGTCGACAAATTGTTTGATATAAAAACACATGAGAAGGACCGACGTCAAGGACAAGACGACTCCACTGACCATGGCCACCATCCAGGAAAGCGAAACCTGGGCATCATAGTAGGTCTGAATCATCGGATTGATTTTAGAAATCTCCAACTGCTCGATATCAAGATAAAAATTCAAGAAAAGATTAGCCACAAAGACCGCACAAGCCCCAATGATACTGACGACAACTAATTTTCGAATATCTTTTACTGAAAACATGGCTTACCATCCAATCTCATAGGCAGTCTGAGGCTGATCATTGGTCACAACTTGGGTAATCTTGCCACTATTGACACGAATGATGGTTCTGGCCATATCCGCAATATTTTGGTTGTGCGTCACCATGATTAAGGTAAAGCCCAACTTTTCCTTTAATTTCCAGATATAGTCGAGAATCTTGCGCCCTGTTTCTTCATCCAGGGCCCCAGTCGGCTCATCTAAGAAAAGAATCTCTGGCTTTTTGGCTAAGGCCCGAGCAATGGAGACTCTCTGCTGTTCTCCACCAGACAATTCACTTGGATACTTGTCCAGCTTATCGCCAAGACCCAAATCCTCGATGATCTTCAAAAAATCATGATTGCTTGCCAGATCAGCTCCCATCTTAACATTCTGTCTGACCGTGAGATTCGGTAATAAATAATACTGCTGAAAAATAAAGGCAATCTTCTCACGTCTGAAAGCTGTCAATTGAGCATCCGTGAGTTGAGACAAATCCTGCCCTTGAATGAGGATATGCCCCTCGTCTACCTTTTCTAATCCTGATAATACGTTTAAGAGAGTGGACTTTCCTGATCCAGAAGGGCCTAGGATAACCACATCATCCTGGTCTTGAATCTGCAAATCAATCCCTTTTAAAACCTTTGTTTGGCCATAACTTTTGTGAACATTTTCTAGTTGAATCATTTCTTTCCTACCATTTCTTTGATGAGAGATTGACAAACTTCTGTCAATAAACCAATCACTTCTTCCATGCTGAACAGATAAATACCAGAAGCAACCATCGAGGCCATCCCGTGTGAGTAGATAAATAAATGCTGGTACAAGCGACTAGCCTCCTCTAACGTCAACGGATAGTCTGCGACAATCGATTCCAGAACCAATTGGTAGCTATGATCCTTCATGGGAAGAAAATCTTGAAAGCGACGAATCGAATCTTTGCTAGGATTTTGGAAAAGCAATTGAAAGAGTTGGGGCTCTTTTGAGGCGAAAAGGATATAAGCAACCCCGACGGATCGAAAAGGCTTCTCATCTTCTAAGGCTTTACGAACATACTCCACCACGACCATTTCCGCAGCACCAATAACCTCTGCTTGTAACTCAGCCATATTGGCAAATTGCCCAAAAATGACTCTCGGTGTGGCTCCCAGTTGCTCCGCTAATGCTCGAGCAGTTAAACTAGCCATTCCCTCTTCTCTCACCAATTGTAAAGCTGTCCCAATGATAGCCTCTTTACTAAATTTAACCTTGGGTGGCATAAGACTCCTTTCACGCAACGGTTGTTGCGCAACAGTTGTTTCCTAAAATAGTACCATAATAAAGAAATACTTGTCAAAAAAGATCTGTAAAGCATAAAACAAAAAAACCAGCCCACTGATACAAGTGAAGTCTGGTCTACTAACAACTATTCTAAGGCAAATCATTACCTGCAGCAAGGTAGATTTGGTACCATTCCTTGCGCGTTAGGGTAACTTCTGCTGCTTTTCCTGCTTCAAGGACATGCTGGGGCTTGGTCGTTCCGATGACGGCCTGCATCTTACCTGGATAGCGGAGAACCCAAGCAAGGGCAATAGCTGTCGGAGTGACTTGGTATTTTTTTGCCAAGTCATTGAGGACGTGATTGAGGGCCGCAAACTCTTCTTTACCGACAAAATTTCCCTTGAAATAGCCATGCTGGAGGACAGACCAGGCCTGAATCACCGTATCAGTTAAACGACAATACTCAAAGACACTGCCATCTCGCACGGCTGCTTTTGGGCCTTCCATATTGACATGAAAACCAGCTTCAAAGCTCGGTGTAAAGGCGGCACTCAACTGCAGCTGGTTGACCTTGAGAGGTTGTTTGACAGCCGTTTTGAGCAATTCCATCATCATAGGATTTTGATTGGACACCCCAAAATGACGGACCTTGCCAGCTTGCTCCAAGTGATTAAAGGCTTCTGCCACTTCTTCAGGCTCCATGAGGGCATCCGGTCGGTGAAGGAGAAGACTATCTAAACGCTCAATCTGCAGACGCTCGAGGATGCCATCAACGGAATCCAAAATATAATCTTTGGAAAAATCAAAATAGGTAAAACCATCTTTGCGAATCCCACACTTGGACTGGATCCACATCTGGTCCCGAAGATCCGGACGACGTTTGAGGACCTTACCAAGGAGCTGCTCACACTGGCCATTGCCATAAATATCCGCCAAATCAAAGGTGTTGATTCCAATCGACAGGGCTCCCTCCACCAAGCCCTCCACCTCATCTTCACTCAATTCGCTAATACGCATCATCCCAAGGACAATCGTTGACAATCGCTCATTTTCAGCAAAATCAATATACTTCATCTCTGCCTCCTTTTCTGTATCTCTATTGTAGTGAAAAGGGTTTCAAAAATCAATTGAGAAATAAAAGGCCCTCAGCATCAACTGAGGGCTTGGATGATTTACGATAGCTAGGTCACCTTTGATAGTCTCTCAGAATCCCTAAGATTCAAGACTGATAACACTCCCATTGATTGTATATAAAGAAATGGAAGATAAGATTTTCAATAAAAAGAGCTCTTTATCACTTCCAAAAGCTTTTACAGATTTCTAACATGGATGATACATTTATTCTTTATAATAACGTTTGGTAATCTTGTATTGTGAAATAAGGATATAAATATAGATGATGGATACAACACTCAAAGCCAAGAGGATATCCGTCTGGAAGGCAATCCCAATGATTAAAATTCCAATTAGCATGATAGGTAAGATATAATTACTTAACTTAACCACCACTTCGAAATTTTCCTCGTAGCTTATCTGTTTTTCTGCCTCATCCATCATACTCATCATAAATTCACGCACTTCCTTGGTATTGACATTGCGGGGAATTGGTTTTCCATAAAGCAGATGGAAGGTCTTGCGAAAGAAGATATCTGATAAGAAAAATAGGACAATCAAGACAAGAAAAAGATAGAGCATGGTAAAAGTTCCAAAGATAAAAGCTAAGTGCCCTGTGGAAGGTCTATCCATATACACCCATTGACTATAAAAGATGATGACTAAAAAGTATGGCAAGATCATGACTCCTTTAAAAATGGTCGCTAACCCAAACAGTTTTTTATTCTGGATGTCATAGTGATAGGCTTCCTCTTCGTCTTCTATCTGGAGCATTTTTTGATGGACTTTTCTCGCGCTTATTAGTAAGGCTATCGTGACCATAAACACGATAAGAAACAAAAGTATTGAGCCCAAAAGGAGTACTTCTATACTAAAGAAGGATTGGATTTCAAGGGGTTTTTCGGATCCGAACATGCCTGTCAAAAAACCAATGACTCCTCCAATCAAGCCGGAAACTGTGATGATTCCGACATTTCTCCAAAAACGATTACGTGGAGATCTTTTTTGTGGTTGCTTTTTCATAATCATTCCTCTTCCTCTACAAGACTAAAAACATTTTCCACAGGCTCTTTAAAAACCTGGGCGATGGTGATGGCAATAATAACCGAAGGGGTATATTCCCCCCGTTCCAAGAGACTGATGGACTGACGCGAGACCCCTGCTAGCTTAGCTAGCTCAGATTGGTTGAGCCCATCACGCGCCCTCAACTCTTTCAGACGATTTTTTAAGATCATGGCATCCGCCTCCTTATAGTTGAACACCCTGAATATCTTCGATACGGACTAATTTAGTTTCTCTTTGTTGTTTATTAATTTCACGACTCAATTTGACCCAATCTTCATCGATATCCATAATTTCATACTCAAATCCAACACCATCTACTGTAACAGTGGCCGTTTGGCCTTTCAATTCTTCTAAAAGTCTAGACATTTCTTTATTTCCTTTCACTTGTTTTTCTAATCGTCTGATACGTCTGTTCAATCCTTTTATCTTCTTTTCTGAGCTTGCATAAAATATAACTATAAAAGGGATAAAAAGAATCCATATGGCTCCCATAAGAATACCTCTCCTTCTTTCGTCTAAAACTATTGTAACGCTTCTTTTTATTTTTGACAAGCATCTTTGTCAAAAATAAAAAGGATATTGTCAAAATCATTGAAAATATGATATAAATAACACAACTTTTCTAACATCTTATAGCACTTCTCCTTCAAAAAAATGACTTGGAAAAATTGATATGCAAGATGCCGTTACGCAAGCGCCCGAAACCAAATAGTTTCAGATACTCGGAAATTGGGAAAATTGTCTTAGCCCGAGCCTAAAAATTTAAAATCTAGAAACTTAAAACTTAGTCATGAAACCTCGAAAAAGATTGCTGACGTCCGGTGTCACCTTAGCAAAATTCAAGCTATAACTTTCCTTGGGTATTACTATTTTTATGATAAAAATAGCATAAAAATCTAGTTATCCGCATAAAAACTGGACTTATCACACTTTATCAAGGTCAAAACCACTCAATTTACTACTAATTTACTACTTATGAATGAGCTTTGATACGACGATTTATCCTTGAAAAGTGAAGATATAAAGATACTTCCAATAAAATTTGAATATTTAATAGGTAGACACTTCAAAAAATGAGGTGTCTATTTTTTTACCCGATTTTGAAAGGAAGTGAACTTATGAAAACAAAAAATCAAGAATCAAAAGGTCGTTCCCCACTCTTTAAGACCATCAAACATTCATTCAGCCAATAAAAAAGAAAGGATAGGTAAAAATATGGAACTTAAATTTGTGATTCCCAACATGGAAAAAACATTCGGCAATTTAGAATTTGCTGGCGAGGATAAAGTCGTTCAGCGAAGAATCAACGGACGGCTAACTGTCTTATCAAGAAGCTATAATCTCTATTCTGATGTTCAAAGAGCAGATGATATTGTGGTGGTGCTTCCTGCTGAAGCTGGCGAAAAACATTTCGGCTTTGAGGAACGTGTGAAGTTAGTCAATCCACGTATTACCGCAGAGGGCTACAAAATCGGCACTCGTGGTTTTACAAATTACCTTTTACATGCTGACGACATGATAAAAGAATAAAGAAAGAGAGGAAAAATGATGAGATTAGCAAATGGCATTGTATTAGATAAAGACACGACTTTTGGAGAATTGAAATTCTCTGCTCTACGTCGTGAAGTGAGAATCCAAAATGAAGACGGGTCGGTTTCAGATGAAATCAAGGAACGTACCTATGACTTAAAATCCAAAGGACAAGGACGCATGATTCAAGTAAGTATTCCTGCCAGCGTGCCTTTGAAAGAGTTTGATTATAACGCACGGGTGGAACTTATCAATCCCATTGCGGACACCGTTGCTACTGCCACCTATCAAGGAGCAGATGTTGACTGGTATATCAAGGCAGACGATATTGTGCTGACAAAGGATTCTAGTTCATTCAAAGCTCAACCACAAGCAAAGAAAGAACCGACACAAGACAAATAGTCGCTAGGTAGAAAGGAGACTTTTTCGCATGAAACAGCGTGGTAAAAGGATTCGCCCATCTGGTAAAGATTTAGTCTTTCATTTTACGATAGCGTCACTCCTGCCTGTTTTCCTGCTGGTTGTCGGACTGTTTCATGTGAAGACAATCCAGCAGATCAACTGGCAGGATTTTAACCTATCACAAGCAGATAAGATTGACATTCCCTATTTAATTATCAGTTTCAGTGTCGCAATTCTTATCTGCTTGCTGGTAGCGTTTGTATTCAAACGGGTTCGCTATGATACGGTTAAACAACTTTACCACCGTCAAAAACTGGCAAAGATGATACTTGAAAACAAGTGGTATGAATCTGAACAGGTCAAAACAGAGGGTTTCTTTAAAGATAGTGCTGGTCGTACAAAGGAAAAGATAACCTACTTCCCTAAAATGTATTATCGACTTAAAAATGGCTTGATACAGATACGGGTGGAAATCACGCTGGGAAAATATCAAGACCAACTCTTACACTTGGAAAAGAAATTAGAGAGTGGCTTGTACTGTGAGCTGACGGATAAAGAGTTAAAGGATTCCTATGTGGAATATACTTTGCTCTATGACACCATAGCCAGTCGTATTTCTATTGATGAAGTAGAAGCTAAAGATGGTAAACTTCGCTTAATGAAAAACGTATGGTGGGAATATGATAAGCTCCCTCATATGTTGATTGCTGGTGGTACAGGTGGCGGTAAAACTTACTTTATACTGACACTGATTGAAGCCTTGCTTCATACAGATTCAAAACTGTATATTCTTGACCCGAAAAATGCTGATCTTGCGGACTTAGGTTCTGTGATGGCAAATGTCTACTATAGAAAAGAAGACTTGCTTTCTTGCATTGAAACATTCTATGAAGAAATGATGAAACGTAGTGAGGAAATGAAGCAGATGAAGAACTATAAGACTGGCAAAAATTATGCTTACTTAGGTCTCCCGGCACACTTCTTAATCTTTGATGAATACGTCGCTTTCATGGAAATGCTGGGAACAAAAGAAAACACCGCAGTTATGAATAAGCTGAAACAGATTGTCATGTTAGGTCGTCAAGCTGGCTTCTTTCTAATACTGGCTTGTCAACGTCCAGACGCAAAATATTTAGGCGACGGAATCCGTGATCAGTTTAATTTCAGAGTGGCTTTAGGTCGTATGTCTGAAATGGGCTATGGCATGATGTTTGGCAGTGACGTACAAAAGGATTTCTTCTTAAAGCGAATCAAAGGTCGTGGCTATGTTGATGTAGGAACAAGTGTCATATCAGAGTTTTATACTCCCCTTGTACCAAAAGGATATGATTTCTTGGAGGAAATTAAAAAGTTATCCAACAGCAGACAGTCCACGCAGGCGACGTGCGAAGCGGAAGTCGCAGGTGTGGACTGATCTTGCTGGCTGGTGTGGCAATAGCCACGCCAGCACTTAACCCCCCGTATCTAACAGGGGGGTACAAATCGACAGGAAACAGTCAAAAAAACATTAGAAAATCCTTTGGTTACAAGGGATTTACAAAATTTCAGCGTATGTCAAATGGGCTTTAAAAGTTGACATACGCCTTTTTGATTGGAGGGATTTTTACTGAATGAACAAACTTGGTTACAGCATTTAAAAGAAAAACGCTTGGCTTATGGACTATCTCAAAACCGTTTAGCTGTTGCGACTGGTATTACAAGGCAGTATCTAAGCGATATTGAAACAGGAAAAGTCAAGCCATCAGAGGATTTACAGCAGTCCCTTTGGGAAGCTCTGGAACGCTTCAATCCCGACGCTCCCCTTGAAATGCTGTTTGATTATGTAAGAATTCGCTTTCCGACAACAGACGTACAGCAGGTGGTCGAAAACATCTTACAACTGAAACTGTCCTATTTTCTTCATGAGGACTATGGTTTCTATTCTTATTCAGAGCATTATGCTTTAGGCGACATATTCGTCCTTTGCTCCCATGAACTGGACAAAGGAGTTCTGGTGGAATTGAAAGGTCGTGGGTGCAGACAATTTGAAAGCTATCTTCTGGCACAACAAAGAAGCTGGTATGAGTTCTTTATGGACGTTTTGGTGGCTGGCGGTGTGATGAAACGCCTTGACCTTGCCATTAACGATAAGACAGGGATTTTAAATATCCCTGTACTCACTGAAAAGTGCCAACAGGAAGAATGTATCTCCGTCTTCCGCAGTTTTAAAAGCTATCGCAGTGGCGAACTGGTACGCAAAGAGGAAAAGGAATGTATGGGAAACACCCTCTATATCGGTTCATTACAAAGTGAAGTTTATTTCTGTATCTATGAAAAGGACTACGAGCAGTACAAGAAAAATGATATTCCCATTGAAGACGCAGAAGTAAAAAACCGTTTTGAGATTCGATTGAAAAATGAGCGTGCCTATTATGCAGTCCGTGATTTACTCGTCTATGACAATCCAGAGCATACCGCCTTTAAAATTATCAATCGGTATATCCGTTTTGTAGATAAAGACGATTCCAAACCTCGTTCTGATTGGAAACTGAATGAAGAATGGGCTTGGTTTATTGGGAACAATCGTGAACGATTAAAACTAACCACAAAACCAGAGCCTTACTCCTTCCAAAGGACGCTGAACTGGCTATCTCATCAAGTTGCCCCGACCTTAAAGGTTGCGATTAAACTTGATGAAATCAACCAGACGCAGGTTGTAAAAGACATTCTCGACCATGCGAAACTGACAGACCGACACAAGCAGATTTTGAAGCAACAGTCAGTAAAAGAACAGGACGTGATAACAACAAAAAAATAACTCAAATACAAATTCATTGAATATAGAGAGGAGAACATTTTTATGAATTTTGGACAAAACCTTTATAACTGGTTTCTATCAAACGCTCAATCACTGGTGCTTTTAGCAATCGTTGTGATTGGCTTGTATCTTGGCTTCAAGCGTGAGTTTAGCAAACTGATTGGCTTTTTAATTATTGCGATTATTGCGGTTGGCTTAGTCTTCAACGCTGCTGGAGTAAAAGACATTTTACTAGAGCTATTCAATCGCATTATTGGTGCTTAAATAAAACCGTTCTTTTGTGGAATATAAGTGGTTTTCTTATGTTCCGCAAAGGAATGGTACACCAAACGAAGTGCGGTAGGGATTTTTGAATCTCTACAAAGAAAGGACGTGAATATATGGACGATATGCAAGTCTATATTGCGAATTTAGGCAAATACAATGAGGGCGAATTGGTCGGTGCGTGGTTTACCTTTCCCATTGACTTTGAGGAAGTCAAAGAGAAAATCGGCTTGAATGATGAATATGAGGAATACGCCATTCATGACTACGAGTTACCCTTTACGGTTGACGAATACACTTCCATTGGCGAACTCAATCGACTATGGGAAATGGTATCGGAATTACCCGAAGAATTACAATCGGAGCTATCTGCTCTGCTCACTCATTTTTCAAGCATTGAAGAACTAAGCGAACATCAAGAGGATATTATCATTCATTCCGATTGTGATGATATGTATGACGTGGCACGCTACTACATTGAAGAAACGGGTGCTTTAGGCGAAGTACCAGCTAGTCTTCAAAACTATATTGATTATCAAGCCTATGGTCGGGATTTAGACCTTTCAGGAACGTTTATCTCAACCAATCATGGGATTTTTGAAATCGTCTATTAAATCTGTCGGTACATTACTACTGGCAGATTTTCTATTTTACGGGGTGGCTCAATCAGCTACCCCTATTTTTTATGAAAGGATTGATTACATGAAGAAAATACGAAGCTATACCAGTATCTGGTCTGTGGAAAAGGTACTGTATTCTATCAATGATTTTAGACTTCCGTTTCCCATAACCTTTACGCAAATGACATGGTTTGTCGTGTCACTCTTTGCAGTGATGATACTTGGCAACTTGCCCCCTCTTTCCATGATAGAGGGAGCATTTCTCAAATACTTTGGGATTCCTGTGGCTTTCACATGGTTTATGTCTACAAAAACTTTTGATGGTAAAAAGCCTTATGGATTTTTGAAGTCTGTCATTGCTTATGCACTGCGACCAAAGCTGACCTATGCAGGAAAAAAAGTAACGCTTGGCAGAAACCAGCCACAAGAAGCCATTACAGCAGTTAGGAGTGAATTTTATGGCATATCCAATTAAATACATTGAAAACAATCTCGTCTGGAATAAAGACGGGGAATGTTATGCTTACTATGAGCTTGTTCCTTACAATTACTCATTTCTAAGTCCAGAACAGAAAATACAAGTGCATGATTCTTTCAGACAGCTTATCGCACAAAATCGTGATGGCAAAATTCATGCTTTACAAATCAGTACAGAATCCAGCATACGTTCTGCACAAGAGCGTTCCAAAAATGAAGTCACTGGCAAGCTCAAAGCGGTTGCCTATGACAAAATCGACCAACAGACAGACGCTTTAATATCCATGATTGGCGAAAATCAAGTGAACTACCGTTTCTTTATCGGCTTTAAGTTGCTTCTCAACGATCAGGAGTTTTCTATGAAAAGTCTTACCGTTGAAGCAAAAAATGCTTTGTCTGATTTTGTCTATGATGTGAACCATAAGCTGATGGGCGATTTTGTTAGTATGAGTAATGATGAAATCCTGCGTTTTCAGAAGATGGAAAAGCTCTTAGAAAATAAAATCTCTCGTCGTTTCAAAATCCGCAGGTTAGATAAGGACGACTTCGGCTATCTGATTGAACACCTTTACGGACAGACAGGCACTGCCTATGAAGAGTATGAGTACCATCTATCAAAGAAAAAGCTGGATAATGAAACGCTGATTAAATACTATGACTTGATTAAGCCTACTCGCTGTTTGGTGGAAGAAAAACAGCGATATTTGAAAATCCAGCAGGAAGATGAAACCGTCTATGTAGCTTACTTTACCATTAACAGCATTGTCGGAGAACTGGACTTCCCGTCCTCTGAAATCTTCTACTACCAGCAACAGCAATTTACATTCCCGATTGATACGTCAATGAATGTGGAAATTGTAGCGAATCGTAAAGCCCTATCTACTGTCCGCAATAAAAAGAAAGAACTGAAAGACTTGGATAACCACGCTTGGCAAAGTGATAATGAAACCAGCTCCAATGTGGCGGAAGCTCTGGAAAGTGTGAATGAGCTGGAAACCAATTTAGACCAAAGCAAGGAATCTATGTACAAGCTGTCTTATGTGGTAAGGGTATCAGCAAATGATCTTGACGAACTCAAACGTCGTTGTAATGAAGTGAAAGATTTTTATGACGATTTAAGCGTAAAACTGGTACGACCATTTGGGGATATGCTCGGCTTACATGAAGAATTTTTACCTGCCAGCAAGCGTTATATGAATGATTATATTCAATACGTGACCTCTGATTTCCTCGCTGGTTTAGGTTTTGGTGCTACTCAAATGCTGGGGGAAAATGAGGGGATTTATGTTGGCTACAGCTTAGATACTGGACGCAATGTCTATCTGAAACCTGCTCTTGCCAGTCAAGGGGTTAAGGGTTCAGTAACCAATGCGTTAGCGTCGGCTTTTGTTGGTTCGCTGGGTGGTGGTAAATCCTTTGCGAATAACCTTATCGTCTATTATGCGGTGCTTTATGGGGCACAAGCAGTGATTGTAGACCCAAAAGCAGAACGTGGCAGATGGAAAGAAACCTTGCCAGAGATTTCCCATGAAATCAATATCGTCACTCTGACTTCTGATGAGAAAAACAAAGGCTTACTTGACCCTTATGTGATTATGAAAAATCCCAAAGATTCTGAATCACTGGCTATTGATATTCTGACATTCCTTACGGGGATTTCCTCTCGTGATGGGGAACGCTTCCCAATCCTTAGAAAAGCCATTCGTGCAGTAACCAATAGTGAAGTACGAGGGTTGATGAAAGTGATTGAGGAATTACGGGTTGAGAATACGCCACTAAGTACCAGTATAGCCGACCATATCGAAAGTTTTACAGACTATGACTTTGCACATTTATTATTCAGTAATGGTTATGTGGAGCAGTCTATCAGCTTAGAAAAACAACTGAACATTATACAGGTTGCGGACTTGGTACTTCCCGACAAGGAAACTTCCTTTGAGGAATATACCACTATGGAGCTTTTATCCGTTGCTATGCTGATTGTCATTAGTACCTTTGCTTTAGACTTTATCCATACAGACCGAAGCATTTTCAAGATTGTAGATTTAGACGAAGCATGGAGCTTTTTACAGGTAGCACAAGGAAAAACACTATCTATGAAGCTGGTTCGGGCTGGTCGTGCTATGAACGCTGGGGTATATTTCGTGACCCAAAATACAGACGACCTCTTAGATGAAAAACTGAAAAATAACCTCGGCTTAAAATTTGCATTTCGTTCCACTGACCTTAACGAGATTAAAAAGACCTTAGCCTTTTTTGGTGTAGACCCAGAGGACGAAAACAATCAGAAGCGATTGCGTGATTTGGAAAACGGGCAATGCCTTATCAGTGATTTATATGGTCGTGTCGGTGTGATACAGTTCCACCCTGTATTTGAAGAACTGCTCCATGCCTTTGATACCAGACCACCTGTGCGAAAAGAGGTGTAAATGTGAAACCATCAATAGTAAACAGAATAAAATCAAACTGGACGCTGAAACGTCTAGGTAAAGTGGCAATGACAGTGGCTTTCACACTTGTGATTGCCATTTTTCTTTTAGCCATGCTGGGAACGGTGGTTCAAGCTGCGGGCTTGGTAGATGATACGGTCAATGTGGCAAATGAATACAGCCGATACCCACTTGAAAACTATCAACTGGATTTTTATGTGGATAATAGCTGGGGCTGGCTTCCGTGGAACTGGTCGGACGGGATTGGAAAACAGGTCATGTATGGACTATATGCCATTACCAATTTTATTTGGACAATCAGTTTGTATGTTTCCAATGCGACAGGTTACTTAGTACAGGAAGCCTATTCCTTAGACTTCATTTCCGCTACAGCAGATTCCATTGGTAAGAATATGCAGACCTTAGCTGGTGTGAGTGCAAACGGATTTTCAACAGAGGGTTTCTATGTTGGATTCCTCTTACTCTTGATTTTGGTTCTTGGGGTTTATGTTGCCTATACGGGACTGATAAAGAGAGAAACCACAAAGGCAATTCATGCCATTATGAATTTTGTGCTGGTGTTTATCCTATCGGCTTCCTTTATTGCCTACGCTCCCGACTACATTAAAAAAATCAATGACTTTTCATCAGACATCAGTAATGCCAGTTTATCACTTGGCACGAAGATTGTCATGCCCCATTCCGATAGTCAAGGCAAGGACAGCGTGGACTTAATCAGAGATAGCCTGTTTTCCATACAGGTTCAGCAACCGTGGCTACTGCTTCAATACAACAGTTCAGACATTGAAAGTATCGGTATTGACCGTGTGGAAAGCCTGCTCTCCACCAGCCCAGATTCCAACAATGGCGAAGACAGAGAAAAAATTGTTGCGGAAGAAATTGAAGACAGAAGCAATACCAATCTAACCATTACAAAGACCATTAACCGTTTAGGTACAGTCTTCTTCCTATTTGTCTTCAATATTGGGATTTCCATATTTGTATTCCTATTAACAGGAATCATGATTTTCTCGCAGGTACTTTTTATCATCTATGCTATGTTTCTGCCTGTGAGCTTTATTTTAAGCATGATTCCATCATTTGATGGTATGTCAAAACGAGCCATAACAAAGCTCTTTAATACCATTTTGACACGAGCTGGAATCACATTGATTATTACGACAGCATTTAGTATTTCAACCATGCTCTATACCTTATCGGCTGGTTATCCGTTCTTTTTGATTGCTTTTCTACAGATTGTGACCTTTGCAGGAATCTACTTCAAGCTGGGCGATTTAATGAGTATGTTTTCTCTACAGAGTAACGATTCTCAAAGTGTGGGAAGTCGTGTGATGAGAAAACCTCGTATGCTTATGCACGCTCACATGCACCGTCTACAGCGGAAACTTGGACGTTCCATGACTACTCTAGGGGCTGGGTCTGCCATTGTTACAGGTAAAAAAGGACAGTCGGGTTCGGGGAGTTCTGCAAGGACACAAGCAGATCACTCCCGACCAGACGGAAAGGAAAAATCAACACTTGGAAAACGTATCGGTCAAACCATCGGTACAGTAGCTGATACCAAAGACAGAATGGTAGACACTGCTAGTGGTTTGAAAGAACAGGTTAAAGATTTGCCGACCAATGCAAGATATGCAGTATATCAAGGAAAATCCAAAGTAAAAGAGAATGTCCGTGATTTAACCAGTAGTATTTCTCAAACCAAAGCGGACAGAGCCAGTGGACGCAAGGAACAGCAGGAACAAAGGCGAAAAACCATTGCGAAGCGTCGCTCTGAAATGGAACAGGTCAAACAGAAAAAACAGCCTGCTTCTTCTGTTCATGAAAGACCGACTACAAGACAAGAACAATATCATGATGAACAGACCTCAAAACAGTCTAATATTCAGACTTCATATAAGGAATCTCAACAAGCCAAACAAGAGCGTCCAGCAGTTAAGTCCGATTTTTCAAGTCCAAAAGTGGAACGCCAAGGCAATACCGTTCAAGAAAAAACCGTTCAAAAGCCAGCAACTTCAACCACTACAGCAGATAGAACTTCACAACGTCCAATCACAAAAGAACGTCCGTCTACTGTTCAAAGAGTACCACTACAAAATACAAGAAGTAGACCACCAATCAAAACCGCCACCATTAAGAAAGTCGGTAAGAAACCATGAAGTTGAAAACTTTAGTGATTGGTGGTTCTGGATTATTCTTGATGGTCTTCTCACTGCTTCTGTTTGTTGCCATTTTATTTTCAGATGAACAGGACAGCGGAATTTCCAATATTCATTATGGAGGTGTGAATGTTTCCGCAGAAGTGCTGGCTCATAAGCCTATGGTAGAAAAATATGCCAAAGAATATGGCGTTGAAGAATATGTCAACATACTTCTTGCGATTATACAGGTGGAATCGGGCGGTACTGCGGAAGATGTTATGCAGTCCTCGGAATCCCTCGGTCTTCCACCTAATTCATTGAGTACAGAAGAATCCATTAAGCAAGGTGTGAAGTATTTCAGTGAATTATTAGCCAGTAGCGAAAGGCTCAGTGTAGATTTAGAATCGGTTATCCAGTCCTACAATTATGGTGGTGGTTTCTTAGGGTATGTGGCTAATCGTGGAAATAAATATACCTTTGAACTGGCTCAAAGTTTCTCAAAAGAGTATTCAGGTGGCGAAAAAGTGTCTTACCCCAATCCCATAGCCATACCTATCAATGGGGGCTGGCGATACAACTATGGCAATATGTTTTATGTGCAACTGGTAACGCAGTATCTTGTCACAACAGAGTTTGATGATGATACGGTACAAGCCATCATGGACGAAGCACTGAAATATGAGGGCTGGCGATACGTTTACGGTGGAGCTTCCCCGACTACTTCTTTTGATTGTAGCGGACTGACACAATGGACGTATGGAAAAGCTGGAATTAACTTACCACGAACCGCACAACAGCAATATGATGTGACCCAGCATATCCCACTATCGGAAGCACAAGCTGGCGATTTGGTTTTCTTTCATTCTACCTATAACGCTGGCTCTTATATTACTCATGTTGGGATATACCTTGGCAATAACCGTATGTTTCATGCAGGCGACCCAATCGGTTATGCCGACTTAACAAGCCCCTACTGGCAACAGCATTTAGTGGGAGCAGGACGAATCAAACAATGAGAAAGGAAGATTTAATGATGAAATTTAGAAAAAATCAGAATAAAGAAAAACAGATACCAAAGGAAAAGAAACCTCGTGTCTATAAGGTCAATCCTCATAAAAAGGTTGTGATTGCCTTGTGGGTACTTTTAGGGCTTAGTTTCAGCTTTGCGATATTCAAGCACTTTACAGCTATAGATACTCATACTATTCACGAAACAACTATCATAGAAAAGGAATACGTTGATACTCATCATGTAGAAAATTTTGTAGAGAACTTTGCGAAAGTCTACTATTCATGGGAGCAATCCGATAAGTCCATTGATAATCGAATGGAAAGTCTAAAAGGCTATCTGACAGATGAACTTCAAGCTCTCAATGTTGATACAGTACGCAAAGATATTCCTGTATCGTCTTCTGTAAGAGGATTTCAGATATGGACGGTAGAGCCAACTGGCGACAATGAGTTTAATGTAACCTACAGTGTAGACCAGCTCATTACAGAGGGAGAAAATACAAAGACCGTCCACTCTGCTTATATAGTGAGTGTCTATGTAGATGGTTCTGGAAATATGGTACTGGTTAAGAATCCGACCATTACCAACATACCTAAGAAATCAAGTTATAAACCAAAAGCCATTGAAAGTGAGGGGACGGTTGATTCCATTACAACCAATGAAATCAATGAGTTTTTAACGACGTTCTTCAAGCTCTATCCTACAGCGACAGCCAGTGAACTTTCCTACTATGTGAATGACGGGATATTAAAACCAATCGGAAAAGAGTACATCTTTCAAGAACTGGTAAATCCTATTCACAATCGTAAGGATAATCAAGTCACGGTATCGCTGACAGTGGAGTATATCGACCAGCAGACCAAAGCAACGCAGGTATCTCAATTTGATTTGGTACTTGAAAAGAACGGGAGTAATTGGAAGATTGTAAAATAACAAATATTGGTACATGATTACAGATACTTTGTAATCATGTACTCTTTTTGATAAAAAATTGGAGATTCCTTTACAAATATGCTCTTACGTGCTATTATTTAAGTGACTATTTAAAAGGAGTTAATAAATATGCGGCAAGGTATTCTTAAATAAACTGTCAATTTGATAGCGGGAACAAATAATTAGATGTCCTTTTTTAGGAGGGCTTAGTTTTTTGTACCCAGTTTAAGAATACCTTTATCATGTGATTCTAAAGTATCCAGAGAATATCTGTATGCTTTGTATACCTATGGTTATGCATAAAAATCCCAGTGATAAAAGTATTTATCACTGGGATTTTTATGCCCTTTTGGGTTTTTGAATGGAGGAAAATCACATGAAAATTATTAATATTGGAGTTTTAGCTCATGTTGATGCAGGAAAAACTACCTTAACAGAAAGCTTATTATATAACAGTGGAGCGATTACAGAATTAGGAAGCGTGGACAAAGGTACAACTAGGACGGATAATACGCTTTTAGAACGTCAGAGAGGAATTACAATTCAGACAGGAATAACCTCTTTTCAGTGGGAAAATACGAAGGTGAACATCATAGACACGCCAGGACATATGGATTTTTTAGCAGAAGTATATCGTTCATTATCAGTATTAGATGGGGCAATTCTACTGATTTCTGCAAAAGATGGCGTACAAGCACAAACTCGTATATTGTTTCATGCACTTAGGAAAATAGGTATTCCCACAATCTTTTTTATCAATAAGATTGACCAAAATGGAATTGATTTATCAACGGTTTATCAGGATATTAAAGAGAAACTTTCTGCGGAAATTGTAATCAAACAGAAGGTAGAACTGCATCCTAATATGCGTGTAATGAACTTTACCGAATCTGAACAATGGGATATGGTAATAGAAGGAAATGATTACCTTTTGGAGAAATATACGTCTGGGAAATTATTGGAAGCATTAGAACTCGAACAAGAGGAAAGCATAAGATTTCATAATTGTTCCCTGTTCCCTGTTTATCACGGAAGTGCAAAAAACAATATAGGGATTGATAACCTTATAGAAGTGATTACGAATAAATTTTATTCATCAACACATCGAGGTCAGTCTGAACTTTGCGGAAAAGTTTTCAAAATTGAGTATTCGGAAAAAAGACAGCGTCTTGCATATATACGTCTTTATAGTGGCGTACTGCATTTGCGAGATCCGGTTAGAATATCGGAAAAGGAAAAAATAAAAATTACAGAAATGTATACTTCAATAAATGGTGAATTATGTAAAATCGATAAGGCTTATTCCGGGGAAATTGTTATTTTGCAGAATGAGTTTTTGAAGTTAAATAGTGTTCTTGGAGATACAAAGCTATTGCCACAGAGAGAGAGAATTGAAAATCCCCTCCCTCTGCTGCAAACGACTGTTGAACCGAGCAAACCTCAACAAAGGGAAATGTTACTTGATGCACTTTTAGAAATCTCCGACAGTGACCCGCTTCTGCGATATTATGTGGATTCTGCGACACATGAAATCATACTTTCTTTCTTAGGGAAAGTACAAATGGAAGTGACTTGTGCTCTGCTGCAAGAAAAGTATCATGTGGAGATAGAAATAAAAGAGCCTACAGTCATTTATATGGAAAGACCGTTAAAAAAAGCAGAGTATACCATTCACATCGAAGTTCCACCGAATCCTTTCTGGGCTTCCATTGGTCTATCTGTAGCACCGCTTCCATTAGGGAGCGGAGTACAGTATGAGAGCTCGGTTTCTCTTGGATACTTAAATCAATCGTTTCAAAATGCAGTTATGGAGGGGATACGCTATGGCTGTGAACAAGGATTGTATGGTTGGAATGTGACGGACTGTAAAATCTGTTTTAAGTATGGCTTATACTATAGCCCTGTTAGTACCCCAGCAGATTTTCGGATGCTTGCTCCTATTGTATTGGAACAAGTCTTAAAAAAAGCTGGAACAGAATTGTTAGAGCCATATCTTAGTTTTAAAATTTATGCGCCACAGGAATATCTTTCACGAGCATACAACGATGCTCCTAAATATTGTGCGAACATCGTAGACACTCAATTGAAAAATAATGAGGTCATTCTTAGTGGAGAAATCCCTGCTCGGTGTATTCAAGAATATCGTAGTGATTTAACTTTCTTTACAAATGGACGTAGTGTTTGTTTAACAGAGTTAAAAGGGTACCATGTTACTACCGGTGAACCTGTTTGCCAGCCCCGTCGTCCAAATAGTCGGATAGATAAAGTACGATATATGTTCAATAAAATAACTTAGTGTATTTTATGTTGTTATATAAATATGGTTTCTTGTTAAATAAGATGAAATATTTTTTAATAAAGATTTGAATTAAAGTGTAAAGGAGGAGATAGTTATTATAAACTACAAGTGGATATTGTGTCCTGTATGTGGAAATAAAACACGATTAAAGATAAGGGAAGATACTGAATTAAAAAAATTCCCCCTCTATTGTCCGAAATGCAGACAAGAAAATTTAATTGAAATAAAGCAGTTCAAAGTAACTGTGATTACAGAGCCAGACGCAAAGACGCAGAGCCGATAAAATGAGATTAATACAATCTCATTTTATCGGCTCTTTCCGTTATGTATGGATTCTTTTAATTAGTCTTCGATGTTTCTTGCTTCGTTGATACCGCTGGCTAAAGATTCCATTAAGGATAGTTCTTTGTCTGTAAAGCTATCCATGTATTTCTCTATCTGTAATCGTCGGGTGCTTTTTACCAAGTTATTAGCAGGTAGGGGTCCCGAGCGCCTACGAGGAATTTGTATCGATAAGAAATAGATTTAAAAATTTCGCTGTTATTTTGTACATTTAACTTGACGGTGACATCTCTCTATTGTGAGTTATTAGTGGTACAGTTTTCAACCGTTTTAATTATAAAAAAGTGGTGCATTTTTAAATTGGCACAAACAGGTAACGGTTATTGCAGGTGTATTTCTTATCTATGGGTTTAACATGGATTTTATCATTAAAATCATGAGTATTGTCCGAGAGTGATTGGTCTTGCGTATGGTTAACCCTAAAGTTATGGAAATAAGACTTAGAAGCAAACTTAAGAGTGTGTTGATAGTGCATTATCTTAAAATTTTGTATAATAGGAATTGAAGTTAAATTAGATGCTAAAAATTTGTAATTAAGAAGGAGGGATTCGTCATGTTGGTATTCCAAATGCGTAATGTAGATAAAACATCTACTGTTTTGAAACAGACTAAAAACAGTGATTACGCAGATAAATAAATACGTTAGATTAATTCCTACCAGTGACTAATCTTATGACTTTTTAAACAGATAACTAAAATTACAAACAAATCGTTTAACTTCTGTATTTGTTTATAGATGTAATCACTTCAGGAGAGATTACATGAACAAAAATATAAAATATTCTCAAAACTTTTTAACGAGTGAAAAAGTACTCAACCAAATAATAAAACAATTGAATTTAAAAGAAACCGATACCGTTTACGAAATTGGAACAGGTAAAGGGCATTTAACGACGAAACTGGCTAAAATAAGTAAACAGGTAACGTCTATTGAATTAGACAGTCATCTATTCAACTTATCGTCAGAAAAATTAAAACTGAATACTCGTGTCACTTTAATTCACCAAGATATTCTACAGTTTCAATTCCCTAACAAACAGAGGTATAAAATTGTTGGGAATATTCCTTACCATTTAAGCACACAAATTATTAAAAAAGTGGTTTTTGAAAGCCGTGCGTCTGACATCTATCTGATTGTTGAAGAAGGATTCTACAAGCGTACCTTGGATATTCACCGAACACTAGGGTTGCTCTTGCACACTCAAGTCTCGATTCAGCAATTGCTTAAGCTGCCAGCGGAATGCTTTCATCCTAAACCAAAAGTAAACAGTGTCTTAATAAAACTTACCCGCCATACCACAGATGTTCCAGATAAATATTGGAAGCTATATACGTACTTTGTTTCAAAATGGGTCAATCGAGAATATCGTCAACTGTTTACTAAAAATCAGTTTCATCAAGCAATGAAACACGCCAAAGTAAACAATTTAAGTACCGTTACTTATGAGCAAGTATTGTCTATTTTTAATAGTTATCTATTATTTAACGGGAGGAAATAATTCTATGAGTCGCTTTTGTAAATTTGGAAAGTTACACGTTACTAAAGGGAATGTAGATAAATTATTAGGTATACTACTGACAGCTTCCAAGGAGCTAAAGAGGTCCCTAGCGCCTACGGGGAATTTGTATCGATAAGGAATAGATTTAAAAATTTCGCTGTTATTTTGTACAATAAGGATAAATTTGAATGGTACCATAAACGACCGTTTATGGTACCTTTTCATTTTCCTGCTTTTTCTAAATGTTTTTTAAGTAAATCAAGTACCAAAATCCGTTCCTTTTTCATAGTTCCTATATAGTTATACTTAATGAGTTATGGTACATTTAAATTATAAAATTAAGGAGGTTTTTTTATGATTTTTGGCTATGCTCGAGTGAGTACGGATGATCAAAATCTTAGTTTACAAATTGATGCACTTACTCATTATGGAATTGATAAATTATTTCAAGAAAAAGTAACTGGTGCGAAAAAAGACCGACCGCAATTAGAAGAAATGATCAACCTACTACGTGAAGGAGATTCTGTTGTCATTTACAAGTTAGATCGAATTTCACGATCAACTAAACATTTGATTGAACTTTCTGAATTATTTGAAGAACTTAGTGTCAATTTTATATCTATTCAAGATAACGTAGATACTTCAACGTCTATGGGAAGATTCTTTTTCCGAGTTATGGCTAGTTTAGCAGAACTGGAACGGGATATTATTATTGAACGAACTAACTCTGGTCTTAAGGCAGCCAGAGTCCGAGGAAAAAAAGGGGGCCGTCCAAGTAAAGGTAAGCTATCAATTGATTTAGCTTTAAAAATGTATGACAGCAAAGAGTATTCTATTCGTCAAATTCTTGATGCCTCTAAATTAAGCAAAACAACCTTTTACCGTTACCTCAATAAAAGGAATGCTTAAGATATGGCTATGAAAAGAATTTTAACTACTTCACAGCGTGAACAACTTCTTTCTGTAGACCACTTATCAGAAGAGGATTTTAAAGCGTATTTTAGTTTTTCTGATTATGATCTGGAGGTTATTAATCAACACCGTGGAAAGGTCAATAAACTAGGATTTGCGATACAACTTTGTTTGGCCCGGTATCCTGGGTGTTCTTTAAGTAATTGGCCGATTAAATCAACCAGACTAACTTCTTATGTGAGTCGACAGCTCCATCTTGATGCAATTGATTTAAATTCATATGATCATAGAAATACACGTGCAAATCACTTCAACGAGATCTTAGAAGTATTCAACTATCATCGATTCGGTAGTGCTAATACACAAAAACAGTTAATAGAATATTTAATTGAACTAGCTTTAGAAAATGATGACTCTATCTATCTAATGAAAAAAACAATTGATTTCTTAACTCGAAAAAGAATTATTTTTCCATCTATAGCTACACTTGAAGACATTATAAGCCGCTGTCGAGATAAAGCAGAAAACAACTTATTTTCAATATTACTCTGTTCATTAACAGATATACAAATTGAAAAACTAGAGAGTTTGTTTCAAATTTATGAAGAGACGAAAATAACTAAACTCGCTTGGCTAAAAGACATTCCAGGTAAGGCAAATCCAGAAAGCTTTATGAGTATTTGTAAAAAAGTGGAAGTGATTGCTTCCATGGGACTCGGGACAATTAATGTCTCCCATATTAATCGGAACAGGTTTCTTCAGCTAGCTAGACTAGGGGAAAATTATGATGCATATGACTTCTCCCGTTTTGAGCTTGAAAAAAGATACTCTTTACTTATTGCTTTTTTAGTCAATCATCATCAATATCTGATCGATCAACTGATTGAGATTAATGACCGCATTTTAGCAAGTATTAAACGCAAAGGGACACGTGATTCACAAGAACAGTTAAAAGAAAAAGGAAAATTGGCTACTAAAAAATTGGAACATTATGCTTCTTTAATTGATGCTCTTCACTTTGCAAAAGATAATGATAGTAATCCTTTTGACGAAATTGAACGAATCATGCCTTGGGAAGATTTAGTACAAGATGGAGAAGAAGCTAAAAAAATTACAGGTAATAAAAATCATGGCTATTTAGAAATGGTTCGAAATAAAGCTAATTACCTCCGAAGATACACGCCAATGTTATTGAGGACCCTTTCGTTCAAAGCAACTCCGGCAGCAAATCCAGTCCTCATGGCCCTAACTCAACTAACTGATTTACACAATAGTGGTAAAAGAAAAATACCGGCAGATACTTCTACTGATTTTGTGAGTAAAAAATGGAAAAGCCTTGTTCGGCCAGAAGAGGGGAAAATAGATCGGTCTTACTATGAGTTAGTAGCTTTCACCGAGCTAAAGAACAATATTCGATCAGGAGATATTTCAGTTGAAGGAAGTATGATCCATCGAAATATTGATGATTACTTAGTTGATTTATCTGCTTGTATTGATTCAGAAACTATTCCAGACACGTTTGAGGACTATTTAAAGGATCGGGAAATAATTTTAGATTTACAGCTTCAATTTTATTCGACAGTTGATAAGAGAATTTCAAGAGCAAACCTTAAAAAGTTGGAAAAAGTTACACCTAGCGAAGCAGAAATATATAGAAAAAAACTTTATTCAATAATTCCTAAGATAAGGCTTAGTGATCTTTTAATTGAGGTGGACAGTTGGACCAACTTTTCACAAGAATTTAGTCATGATTCTACAGGGAAACCGCCGAGTGAACAAGAAAGAAAAATTATTTTTGCTGCTTTGCTGGGTTTAGGGATGAATATTGGTCTTGAAAAAATGGCCCAATCAACTCCTGGAATTTCTTATTCTCAGTTAGCCAATGCCAAACAATGGCGCTTTTATAAAGAAGCTCTGACTCGTGCTCAATCTGTTTTGGTTAATTATCAGTTAAAGCTTCCTGTTGCAGACTTTTGGGGTGAAGGAAAAACCACTGCTTCAGACGGAATGCGCGTCCCAGTGGGCGTCTCAGCTCTAAAATCCGATGTTAATCCACATTACAAAAGTATGGAAAAAGGAGCTACAATGATTCGATCAATAAATGATAGGCATACGACTCATCATATCGAGGTTGCTTCAACTAATACAAGGGAAGCTACTCATACCCTTGATGGCCTACTTTATCATGAAACAGATCTAGATATTGAGGAACATTTTACTGATACAAATGGGTATTCTGATCAGGTGTTTGGAATGACCGCATTACTAGGCTTTGATTTTGAACCTCGCATCAGAAATATAAAAAAATCACAATTATTTTCTATCAAATCACCTTCCTACTACCCTAACTTATCAGAAGATATAAGCGGAAAAATCAATGTAAAAATTATTGAAGAAAACTATGATGAAATTAAACGAATCGCCTATTCGATTCAAACAGGAAAAGTATCTAGTTCTTTACTATTAGGAAAGCTAGGCTCATACGCACGTAAGAATAGAGTAGCTCTTGCACTGAGAGAACTAGGTCGCATTGAAAAGAGCATTTTTATGATAGATTATATTACAGATAGTGAGCTACGGCGAAGGATCACTCATGGACTAAATAAGACAGAAGCGATTAATGCTTTAGCTAGAGAACTATTTTTTGGGCGACGCGGAAAATTTATGGAGCGCGATATTCGCCGACAACTTCAAAGTGCTAGTGCGCTTAATGTGTTAATAAATGCAATAAGTATATGGAACGCCGTCTACTTACAAGCAGCTTATAATTATCTCGTCAAAATAGATCCCGAAGTAACTAAGTATATGAAGCATGTATCTCCTATTAATTGGGAGCATATCACTTTTCTTGGAGAGTATAAATTTGACTTGTTATCTATTCCTAAACACTTAAGAGAATTGAATATAAAAAATAAATAGGCCTTGAAACATTGGTTTAGTGGGAATTTGTACCCCTTATCGATACAAATTCCCACTAAGCGCTCGGGACCCCAGGTAAGAAAAATTCATCAACGGAAACATGAAGTAACGATACAAGGTCATAAAGAACTTGTATGCTGGGGTGTTGCCCTTTATTTTCAATATTAGTTAAGTACCGTGGGTCAATTTCAATCAATGCTCCCACTTGTTCACGAGTTAAACCTCGTTTCAATCGAGCTTCTTTAATGGCTAAACCAAAGGCTCTAAAATCATATTTATCTTCTTTTTTACGCATAGTAGACCACCTCTATACATTTTATTGTTCCTACTGAATTAAAAACAGGTATAGAAAAACGTGTTATATGGTTTATAGGTTTATATTTAATAAAAAGCACTACTAAACGCCAATAAAAAAAACCGTTATATGGTAGTGCTATTTACGCTGTTAAAATATTGTATATTACTTCCAAATGGCGGTTTGTTGGAGGTCAACGTCGCCATGAAGTACATCATATACAATAAATTTCCTTACATTGGGTTCTTGTCAAAAAAAGTCGTCTATCTGCAATAGATAAGTACGTCCACCAATGTGGTTTTATAAATCATATAGATAGAATAACAGAAGCATGTAAACAGAGAAATAAATCTGTTTATATGCTTTTTTGGCTATTCAGAACTTTTTTACAAAGTTTATTTATCAGTAATGCAACAAATCCCCCTTTCACATTGGGACTAAGAGTGAAAGGAGATAAACGAGCAAGGCTCACTTCCTTTCCTAGACAGAAAGGGGGTGAGAAACATGAAACCATCTTCTTTTCAGACCACAATAGAAAATCAGTTTGACTATATCTGTAAACGTGCTATGGAAGACGAGCGAAAGAATTATATGCTTTATCTTTCAAGGATTGCAAAGCGTGAGGTGTCCTTTTCGGATGTTGGCGATTATCTTGTTAGCCAGTTTGCGACAACAGATAACTATTCAACTGACTTTCAGATTTTTACACTCAATGGGTTATCAGTAGGCGTTGAAAATGATTTGTTGAGTGAAGCATTACGTGAGTTGCCAGACAAGAAACGTGAAATTCTACTGCTGTTTTACTTTATGGACATGAGCGATTCAGAAATTGCAGACCTGTTGAAATTGAACCGTTCTACTGTCTATCGGCATAGAACCAGTGGACTAGCCTTAATTAAAAAGTTTATGGAGGAATTTGAAGAATGAAAACACAATATCCTATGATTCCCTTTCCTCTCATTGTAAAGGCAACAGATGGCGATACCGAAGCGATTAACCAGATTCTACATCATTACAGAGGGTACATAACGAAGCGTTCCCTACGACTTATGAAAGATGAATATGGCAATCAAAGTATGGTCGTTGATGAAGTCTTACGTGGAAGAATGGAAACCAGACTGATTACAAAGATTTTGTCATTTGAAATTAAGTAATATCCTCTCTCCTTTCGTGGAAGCGTGCTAAACCATTCCACGCTTCCCGAACAGGGAGGTTTGTTATTCCACCAAAGCATATTGAGCTTTCAATGTGTTTTGATAGGCTAACGAGCCATTGTTCTTTGAAAACTGAATAAAAGTAATCGAATACGTTTCGATAAGAAAAGAGCCAACGGAACTAACCGCCATGACCTATCTTATAAAGATAGCGAGCGATTCATGTTAGTGATCCGAGAAGCAATCTTTAGCAGGATTGCCTGCAACGACATTCTTATCGTGATAATGATACTCCCATACAGTCAATAGTCCGAGCGTGATAAAACCGTCGCAGGCAATGAGTATGGCTACATGAGAACCATGCAGGGGTGGAACTCCCGTGAGCTTTGCTAAAGCTGTTCGATTGCTGGTAAAACAACTTTTATGAAATCCAAATAAGTGATTTGGAAAGGAGGATTTTATGAAGCAGACTGACATTCCTATTTGGGAACGTTATACCCTAACCATTGAAGAAGCGTCAAAATATTTTCGTATTGGCGAAAACAAGCTACGACGCTTGGCAGAGGAAAATAAAAATGCAAATTGGCTGATTATGAATGGCAATCGTATTCAGATTAAACGAAAACAATTTGAAAAAATTATAGATACATTGGACGCAATCTAGCGTCGCCAAAGGGTCTTGTATATGATAAAATAGTATTAAGTCGTATCAAGGCTCTTTCCATAAAGGAAAGGAGCAAATGCCATGTCAGAAAAAAGACGTGACAATAAAGGTCGAATCTTAAAGACTGGAGAGAGCCAACGAAAAGACGGAAGATACTTATACAAATATATAGATTCATTTGGAGAACCGCAATTTGTTTACTCGTGGAAACTTGTGGCTACAGACCGAGTACCAGCAGGAAAGCGTGATTGTATCTCACTTAGAGAGAAAATCGCAGAGTTACAGAAAGACATTCATGATGGTATTGATGTTGTAGGAAAGAAAATGACACTCTGCCAGCTTTACGCAAAACAGAACGCTCAAAGACCAAAGGTTAGAAAAAACACTGAAACTGGACGCAAATATCTTATGGATATTTTGAAGAAAGACAAGTTAGGTGTAAGAAGTATTGACAGTATTAAGCCATCAGACGCTAAAGAATGGGCTATTAGAATGAGTGAAAATGGTTATGCTTATCAAACCATCAATAACTACAAACGTTCTTTAAAGGCTTCATTCTATATTGCTATACAAGATGATTGTGTTCGGAAGAATCCATTTGACTTTCAACTGAAAGCAGTTCTTGATGATGATACTGTCCCTAAGACCGTACTAACAGAAGAACAGGAAGAAAAACTGTTAGCCTTTGCAAAAGCTGATAAAACCTACAGCAAAAATTATGATGAAATTCTGATACTCTTAAAAACAGGTCTTCGTATTTCAGAGTTTGGTGGTTTGACACTTCCAGATTTAGATTTTGAGAATCGTCTTGTCAATATAGACCATCAGCTATTGAGAGATACTGAAATTGGGTACTACATTGAAACACCAAAGACCAAAAGTGGCGAACGTCAAGTTCCTATGGTTGAAGAAGCCTATCAAGCATTTAAGCGAGTGTTAGCGAATCGAAAGAATGATAAGCGTGTTGAGATTGATGGATATAGTGATTTCCTCTTTCTTAATAGAAAGAACTATCCAAAAGTGGCAAGTGATTACAACGGCATGATGAAAGGTCTTGTTAAGAAATACAATAAGTATAACGAGGATAAATTGCCACACATCACTCCACATAGTTTGCGACATACATTCTGTACCAACTATGCAAATGCAGGAATGAATCCAAAGGCATTACAGTACATTATGGGACATGCTAATATAGCCATGACGCTGAACTATTACGCACATGCAACATTCGATTCTGCAATGGCAGAAATGAAACGCTTGAATAAAGAGAAGCAACAGGAGCGTCTTGTTGCTTAGTAGTACAAATGAATTTACTACTTATTTACCACTTCTGACAGCTAAGACATGAGGAAATATGCAAAGAAACGTGAAGTATCTTCCTACAGTAAAAATACTCGAAAGCACATAGAATAAGGCTTTACGAGCATTTAAGAAAATATAAAAAGATAATTAGAAATTTATACTTTGTTTAAGATAAAAAAATAACAAGATTTCTCAATCTTGCTAATTTTTTTGTCTTATCATTATGATTTTGTTCAGTCAGTATGTAGCCTACTGTCAGGCTGACTGACTAAATTAAAGTGATTATTTGTCGCCAAAAACTTTGAAACGACCTTCTGTTTGGATGTCTTTATCTCCTGCTGGTGCAACGATTTGACCAAATGGCGCTTGAGCACGGAGTTTCCAGTTAGCTGGAATGTCGTATTTTTCAGCTAATTGAGCATCAACAAGTGGGTTGTAGTGTTGTACGTTCATACCGATATTCTTCTCAGCCAAAGCCAACCACGTCGCATAAAGGGCGATTCCATGACCTTGCTCTGACCAAATTGGGAAGTTTTCAGCGTAAAGTGGGAATTGCTCTTGAAGGCCTTTCACTACATCTTGATCTTCGTAGAAGAGGATTGTTCCCTTAGCTTGAGCAAAACCTGCCAAACGTTCTTTTGTTGCCTCAAAAACTTCTGCTGGCGTTACTTTTTCAAGCTCAGAGTAAGCAATCTCATTCCAGAAAACATCTGACTCTTCATCCAGCAAGATCACCACACGTGATGTTTGTGAGTTAAAGGCTGTCGGTGTGTTAAGAACAGCTCCTTGAATGGTTTCAATCAATTCTTGGTTAGAGAGCTCAAGGTCTTTTCCCAAAGCATAAATTGAACGACGTTTTGTTTGTAAGTCTGTAAAGTAGGTCATAGTTATTCCCTCTTTCTTTGTGATGAATGTTAATTGTTAAAATTGTTAAGTTTTATTTGTAATAACTTTGATTACAATAACCATTATAGACCTTTCAAATGTAATGTCAACAGTTACGACTCAAAAAATCACTAATTATTGATTTTTTCTTACTCCTGTCAAAATACCATCACTATCCTCGAATGTTAACGCATTAGAAGATAACCATTTGACCTCTGCTCCACGATTCTTAGCACGTTCTGCTATGGTAATCAAATCTTCTTTGTCTTCTACTTCAAGGACGTAGTAGGCAAGACCAATCATCCCTTTTTCACGTTTGGCTAAGTTTTTGCCACCCCATTCATTGACAGCCAAGTGGTGATGGTAATCACCTGAAGCAATCCAACTAGCACTTGGAATGGTATACTTATCTGCCAGCTCCAAAACATCCTTATAGAAAGCCGTTGCTAGCTGACTATCTTTGACCGATAAATGAATATGCCCCATGCGAGTATCCTTAGCTATCACAAAAGGCTCAACCTTGCGTCCCATCTCGTAAATTTCTTGAGCTGATAGTTCTTCTGTTACACCAACAATGCGACCATCCTCACGAATATCCCATTCAGCAACAGGCTTGTCTCTATAGAGCTCAATACCATTGCCTTCAAGGTCTTCCAAATAAAGGGCTTCACTATAACCGTGGTCAGCTGCACCGACAAATGGATAATCTAGCTCAGCAATATGTTTGAAAACATCTGCCAGATCCTCGCGAGATGGCAACAAAATTGCCATATGGTAGAGACCATAACTGGACTTGACCGCTTCCTCACGATTGGTTTCAATCAAGTGAACTAGTGGCTTGTTTCCAGCACCCAAAACAATTTCTGTTGCAGTTTGAGATAGGATTTCAAGTCCTATAACCTGTGTATAAAAGGCTGTCTGACGTGCCAAGTCCTTCACATTGAGTACCGTCTCCGCAAGGTAAATCTTACTATTGTAGTCGTATGTCATATGATTTTCTCCTGTGTTGTAATTATATGAATTACATTATAACTTTTTCTATTGTCACGTCAATCATTACAACTTGGAAATTAAGAAAGAAACCGAAAAACTTTCGATTTCTTATAGTTTAAAATCTAAAAATCAAGCTCCAGCTTCTTTCCAGTTGGCCTTAGCATCCTTTAAAATACCAGCCAAAGTTTTCTTTTCGAGTTCTTTTTCCATTGCCATTTGAACGTCTTCTAGGCTCTGATCCAAAATACCATGGATATTACGTCCTACTGGACACGCTGGATTAGGATTGTCATGAAAACTAAAGAGTTTGCCACTTGGACCGATGCTATCCACCGCACGAAAAACCTGCAAAAGGTTAATCTCCTCTGGTGCCTTGGCTAATGTGGCTCCTCCACTTCCCCTTTGAACTGAAATCAAGTCTGCTTTCTTCAGTTGCGACAAGGTTTTGCGGATAATAACTGGATTAACCCCCACACTACCTGCCATTAAATCACTGGTTAGCTTAGTTTCATTTCCCTTATTTTGTGCTATAAGGGTCAAAATATGGACAGCAATGGTAAAGCGACTTGGTATTTGCATATCAGAACCTCTCATTCATCTTTTTCTTTTCAATCAATTATAACAAAACCAACGTTGTAAAACAAGGAGTTACAACAACTTAAAGAGTTAGTCTTACACTAAAAAAATAGAGCCATCGTAGACTCTATTCTTTTGTATTTGATAATACTAACTAGACTAATAATACATAGTATTCTAGCCTATTGAGGTTCTAGATTGGTCTTTTGCTTCTTACGAACACCTTGTCCTTCGATATGTTGTTTGATTAGTTCCACTACTTCATCATTGGTTGGTAAATCCGAGTGTTGGGCATCTTCACCTGTAACAGTGATTTCAGTATAACTTTTTGCCTGATTCTGATAGATATATTTCCCAGCGGACACACTAGCATCGGGAACCAATTCGTCCGAATCATAGGTAATGGTTCCCGCTACCGAATAGACATGTAGGGTAGCCGGAATATTCTCCTTAGCAGCTATAAAGTCTGCTAGCATGACCGATTTATTTTTAATATTGGTTTCAGTGAAATTATAGGGCGTTCCGATAGTCATCAAAGAATTTATCTTGACATCGTAGTCCCTAAGATAATTTTCAATAAAAGCTGTATAAATCAAGCCACCATTTGAATGTCCCAACCCTTTAAAATTATTGAAATTGTATTTATTCTGCAAGGCTTCAAATGCCTGATTCATCATCTTAGTTTGTTTCTTGATATTGTTATAGCCATCTTTGTTATTCTCAAATCCAATAACAATGACTGGCTCGTTATCCTTATCCTTGATTTTACCCTCAAAGGTGATACGCCCATTGTTCCAGACCTTGACTTTGAGAAGGCTATGCTTGACGCCACGACGGTCTTGATTGAGCTTACGTACTAGGCCGTCGAATCTATTTTCCGTAGCGGAGCTCCCTGGAATCATGATAATGGGAGACAATTTTGAATTATAGAAAGTCTCTATTTCCTTGACATTTTTCCTAGTCCAACTATAGGATGGGACGGCTAGCCCAATGAGAAAGAAAGCAACAAGGATAAAGACCAACTTAGTTTTTTTATTTAGTTTCAATGCTCTCTCCTTCCTCTTTTAGACCGTGTTGTACTTTATTAGACAGACGCACAAATGGAATAAAGATAATAATGTCGACTGCAAAACAGAGCAGACTTACAGCAAGAGCTCGTAAACTACCCCCAGTTCCGATAAAGGCGAAAAGAAGACTTGGTGTACCATCTGGAACTGGATAAACCGCAGCTGGCATAAGATGAATAGCCAAGGCCACCGCAGCAATGCCCATATTGATTATAGGTGCCAGTAGGAAAGGAACCAGATAAACTAAATTAAGCAAGACTGGTATCCCCACCATAAATGGAGCCCCATTGTTAAAGAGACTAGGAAAGACACTTAGAAGACTCACCTTCTTATCCTTATAACTGGTTGATGCTAAAAGCAGAGCCACCAAGAGGGCTAGCCCTGAGCCAATGCCAGCAACCAAGCCATAACTATGATAAAGATTTGTTAGTGTGTAAAGGTGGGGAAGCCCAGTCGTCGTATGATGGGAAACAGCATAGGTCAAATTTTCCAAGGCAAAACTATCCTCGGCAATTGAATTTAGGGCAAAAGCCTGACTATTTCCAATCCAAGCAGAAAAAGTGTTCAAAAGTCCCATCATAAAGGTTGAGAACAGGTGATTATCAGTTACAGTAAAGGTAGAGGTAACCTGTCTAATCATCAGAAAAACATTATCTTGCTCTCCAATCACAAAGAGAATGTTAAGTCCAATAGCTAAAATGAGTGACAAAAAAATGGGACGGACGGTCTTTGGTTGATAAATATAGTCCTTGTCCACAATCTGATCATCACTAGCTCTTGAAAAGCGAAAAATCTGGCCAACCAGATAGCCCACAAAGATAGCCAACATAATGTTGATTGAAGCCGGTAAATTGATGCGAGTCAAAACACCATCGTTTAGCGGTGACAGCAACAGCTCCTGCGATCCTATAATTAAGCTAACCAAAAGGGATGTCACACCAGCTGTACCAGTACTTCTACCATAGTGACCAGCTGTGTATTTTCCTGCAAAGTAGGTTGATAAGGGCCCGGCTAAGCCACCAAGAAAGTTGGAAAGATTAATGAGCACCTGCCCAGTTATCTTAAAGGCCGGTAACCAGTCAGAAACTGAAAACAATTGGTTAATATAACCAAGCTCCGAAAAGACAGATAGCGAAATCACCCGAATAATTCCTGAAAATAGGAAAAAGGGAAAGAGCGAAACCAAGGTTTTCTGCGTAATTTGGACGAAGCCTCGCTCACGAAACCAGAGAAACCTCTGGACCAAATAGTTTGTCATAAAAGACTCCTAGTAAAAGGCAAAATAAACTTTACATTCAACGTTTTTCTTCATTATAACACAAAGAGAGAGGCCTTACCTTAATCGTGGGTTAAAGCACACACTATCAGAATTTAGTCACCACTATTTTCATGATTTCTTGAAAAATTTAAGAAATATTTGAGAATTTCTTGATGTTTATTTAATGACTTTATACTACAATAAAGATGAAAAGAAAGCGGTATCAAATAAGCGAAAGGAGGCTTATCATGAAAAAGGTACTTGAGGTCAGACATCTGACTAAACGTTACGGCCAACACCTAGCACTCGACAATGTAAACCTGACCTTAGAAAAGGGTGAGGTCTATGGCCTTATCGGAAGAAACGGAGCAGGTAAGACAACACTGATTAAAGTCATCACTAAACTCATCCGCCCTAGCCAAGGCAGTATTTCCCTCTTCCACTCTACCTCCAAATCAGAGTGGACTCACGCACTGAAACGTGTTGGTTCTGTGATTGAAACACCAGTTGCCCTGAATCATCTCAATGCACGTCAAAACCTACGTTACTACTGCAAGATTCATCACGTTCCAAATCCTGACAAGGTCATTGATGAGATCCTTGATACAGTTGGACTTGGACACACTGGCAAGAAAAAATTTCGTAGTTTCTCACTGGGTATGAAGCAACGTCTAGGTATCGCTATTGCACTGATTGCAAAACCAGACCTACTTATTTTAGATGAACCGATTAATGGTCTCGACCCAGTTGCTATCAAAGAATTCCGCCAAATGATTAAAAAATTGAGCGAAGAGCAAGGTATGACAGTTCTCATCTCTAGCCATATCTTGTCTGAACTCTATCAAGTTTCAACCCGCTTTGGCATTATTGATCACGGTCACATCATCCGTGAAATCACTAAGGACGAATTCGAACATCTCAGCGAAGACTATATCGTTCTTAAAACTAACCAATTAGCCCTGGCTAGTCGCATTCTCCAAGACCAACTCCATCAACACTTCAAAGTGGTTAACAGCGACAATGAAATTCATATTTTTGACAAATCCCATGTTATAAAGGCAATTGTCAAAGAGCTGGTTAAACAAGAAGTTGACATCGATGAAATTTACTACAAACGTCAAGACTTAGAAAACTACTTCACACAACTAGTAGATTCAGAAAGGAGGTAGAGCCATGTTACACACTATTCACGCCGATTTCTATCGACTCTTCCGTTCTAAAGGATTTTGGATTTCTGAAATTATCCTAGCCCTAAACATTATTTCTGGTGTCCTATTGGGAGGCACAGGGCATGTAGGCGTAGAAACTGGGGCAAAACAAGCCGTTAAAAGCGCCTCTTCGTGGACCGGTGTCGGATCACTGATTAATTACTCTAGTAGTATCTCCATGACAGTCCTCTTCACTTTAATTGTGGTCTCTATCATTTTGGGTGTTGATTTAGCACAAAAATTGTACAAGAATAATCTCACCTCTGGCATTTCACGGAGCGGGTTCTTCTTCGCCAAGGCAACCGTCATTGTAGCTATCACTTTAGGACAACTCCTCCTGTCTTACGGCCTTGCCTTTGTTCTAGGTACTCTTTGCCACGGTCTTGGAACTGTACCTGATCACTTTGTTAGAAACTTTGCCTTAACTTTCCTTCTCCAATTCTTGTGTAATCTAGCTTGGGTAAGTCTGACCACGGTTGCCCTCTACCTCACACATTCTATCGTGACAACCTTTGTGACTTACACCCTTGGTTTAGTAGCTTTAACCGTACCAGCAGCAGTCTTCCCTAAAGTAGAAATTTTGAAATACTTGTCACTCAACTTTAATTACGGCATGACTGCAGATAAAACTATCATTCAAAATACTGCAATCGTGGCAGTAGCATTTATCCTAGCATTCACAGCTTTGGGCTTGATTACCTTTGAAAAACAAGATTTATGAGAACAAAAATAACATCGTGCACGCGCGCGATGTTATTTTTATTCTGTGACTTCAAATCCGTTTCTCTCCGAAGGTGCGAAACAATTCATATTTTTGATGTAGAAGTGTTTGTTTACTTTGAAGATATCTATTTTATTTACGAGAGTTTGTATAAATTTATGGATTCTTTCAAAATCTAAAATATAAAAAAAGTCACCAACAAAAGTTGACGACAACTAAAAAAGAGGACCAATGTCAGTAAGGGTTCTTTACAGCCTGAAGCTGAAGGTAGCACCGCACCCGTACCAGAAGTTGGTACCTTTGAACGCTCTGTTACCAGTCATCCTACGATATCCTCTCAATATTTTTATTCTATCACTGAAAGCAAATAGAATCAAGAAAAGCAGTATGAATAATGTTACTTTCTATATTTTAAAAGAATTCTAGAATCAAAGATTTTTTGCTAAATCAAATCGGTGGTTGAATTGTTTTCCGAAATTATTTTAACCTCACTGTTAAATAAAACCATTCATTCTCATAGGCCAAATGTAACTCACCCGCTAAGACTTGGACTAAGTGTTCGGTGATATAAAGTCCAAGTCCAGAGGAATCCTCGGTGTCTGACAGGTTTTCAGAATAAAAGCGGGTCGTTAGTTGGTCCAGATGCTGTATCGGCTGTTGGACCATATTACTAACTGACAAATAAATGCCATCGTCCTTTTTCTGCAATGTCAGTTGAGCTTGAGTCTTACCATGTTTTAGAACGTTACTGATAATATTCTGAAATAGACGTTCAAAAATATCTGGATCCATTTCGCATTGGATATCAGGGGTTACTTGAATATCTAGTGTAATCCCTGTCTCTTGAAACATGTCATAGTAAGGCAGGATAGACTTAACCACAAGTTGAGAAAAGTCCACATCTTGAAATTGTGGTTGGATGGCCCCCTCTGTTAATCGTCGATATTCCAACAAGGCTTCCAAACGCTTTGAAACAGTCAGTAGATTTTTAGAAATCTTCTCCATAGCCATATCATCATCCCTACTACTTCGAAGACTTTGCTGAGCATAGCCGCTCGCTACTGTCAGTGGTGTTCGTATATCATGGGCAATATTACTGATAGCCATGTCCATGGTTTTCTTTTCTTGGAGAGCGACAAGCTTAGTCTTTTCAATTTGGGTAAAAAGAGACTCAATCCGATTCGTTAGGATAACCAATGATTCTGGCTGGTTTTTCAGAGTAATTCGTCGATGGCTTTCTTCAACTAGCTTTTCTTCAATCTGCTTTGAGAGAGATTTTACAGCCAAATAGTAACGAACTAGACAGGTAGTCGCTCCCAGAAGAAGTCCTATCAATACAATAAGCAGTCCTTCCATCAGTCTTCTCCTTTAAGTCGCACACCTAAGCCCCAAATCGTTTCGATATACTCCGTACCCGCATCCACTTGGGCTAGTTTCTTACGTAGATTACTCAACTGTGCATTCAATGTATTATCACCTGATAGATAAGGGGCTTCCCAAACCGTCTCATAAAGGTCCTCTTTAGTAAAAATTTTCTTTGGATTTTGAAGGAGTGTGTGGAAAATTTGAAACTCTTTCTTACCCAAACGAATGACTTTTCCCTGACAGGAGACTTCAAAACTGTCTGGGTTTATCGTGATATTTTTGACTTGATAGATGTTATCATGCTTACTACTTTCCTTGCTGTGTTCACGTAGTTGAACCGAGACACGCGCATAAACTTCTTCAAGATCAAAGGGCTTAACGATATAATCATTTGCACCATCAAGTAAGTACTGGCTAATCAAGTGCTTGTCACCCAAGGCTGTCAGCATAATGACAGGAACAGAGCTTCTTTGCCTGATAAACTTAAGCACTTCTTCGCCACCCTTACCCGGTAACATGATATCTAGGAGAACCAAATCAATCTCTTGACTTTGAAACAAAAGCTCTCCTTCGGTTCCAGAGTAGGCTTGGATAATATCATGTTCTTCAGAAAACAAGTTAAAAAGAATATTCTGGATATCCTCATTGTCTTCAATCTGTAAAATACGTGCCATGTCTTAATCCTCCAATAATACTACCAATTGTATACGCTCACTTTTTCTTTCATCTTAACAAAAAGCCAAATTAATGACAAGGTGCATTATGAGTTATTGATAGCATAAAAGGAAAAATAAAAACCGTAAGCCTCCACTTCCGAGACTTACGGTCAATTATTTATTAAGCAAAAGTCGTCACATCAGAGGCATCCAGACGAACAGACTCAAAGCCTTCTTCATTGGCTTTCCCAAGAGCAATGAGCAAAACTGGTACATGACGGTCTTCATCAAGTCCAAAGGCTTTGGCAAGCCCATCTTTTTTATAACCACCGATGGCGTTGGTATCATAACCATAAGAACGAGCAACCAACATCAACTGCATGGCAGCAAGGCTAGCATCGATGTGGACAATTTCATTCATCATTTCGCGAGGAGCATTTTCATACATTGGCACAATGCTTGACAGTTGTTTTTCTTTGACTTCTTCAGGCATTTTTCCTTGAGCAACAGCCTTACCGTAGATATCTTCAGCTCTTTCTTGGCTCTTCAAATCGGCAAAAATAAGGACCATGGCTGATGATGTTTCATTTTGCACACCATTGTAGCTGACGAAAGGTGTCAATTTTTCCTTGCCCTCTTCGCTCTCAACAACAACAAAACGCCAAGGTTGCATGTTGACTGATGATGGTGCTGTAACAGTCTTATCTAGGATTTCCAACAGTTCTTCTCGCGGAATCTTAACAGATGGATCAAAGTTACGAATGGAACGACGATTATAAACGATATCTGAAAAATCATTGCATACTACAGGCATCTTATGTCTCCTTTTTTTGATTAAATGAAAATAATATAATCAAAATTATAACATAAGACAATTGTTATCAAAAATATTTGCTACAGACGACTAAAGATTAGTTTCCTTGAGCCCTAGCCGTTTCACTTCAGATGAATAGTAAACCATGATGACAATAAGACTGAGTGTGATTACCCAGATTGACTTAAGGTGTACAAAATGCATCAGAACGGCTGAGACGATAGCACCAACGACAAAGCTCCCTACGATAAAGCTATAATTGACAGCCTGACGACGATATTCTCTCTGATCACCACTTCCCTGAATGGCATAATAGAGGGCCGTTAACATCCTTCGATAATTTCCTGAGGTCATAAATATCACGAAGGGATGATTCTCAATCTGACTGCCAGTAAAAGTCTTCATCATGATACCTGCAGAAAAAGCGATAATCGGGAGCTCAATCAAGGCATTTGAAGGTAGAAAAGGCAGGATAGCTGTCATCACACAAAGTGGAAGAAGACCATAAACTCGCCAATAGGCATTCTTACGCTGGTCTTTAAACCACATACCAAAAAGAAAGCCTAAAGAAAAGAATAAGATTGAAAAGCAACGCAACAAGTTATAGTACATACTACTGTTTCGCCAGTCAGCGACCAAGAGAAGGATATTCCCAGTCTGTGTAGCAACCAAACTATGATAGTACATATAACAAAAGACATCCAAAGCCCCTCCCGAGAAACTCAACAAATTAGCCATCAGACGCGTATTTTGAGGAAGAAGGTTCCGCGATTCCATAGCATAACTTCCCTTCTAATAGTAATTGATATGATAGCCTTATTATAGCAAATTCGGGCACACACAGTAGAAAAAAGCAACCCTCACGAGTTGCTTCTATCCTATTAAAAATTAACGGAATCTGGGATATTATAAGTCTTGATACTAATAGATATCACGTCTATGACCGACTTCGAGGGCAAGTATGATTAGTTCATTGTCCTGAATATTGACAATAACACGATAGGCACCAATACGATAGCGCCATTGTCCAGTGCGATTGGCAACCAAGGCCTTACCCTTGGCTCTTGGATTATCTGTGACACGATTGAGATAAGCCTTAATTTGTTTTCTGACGAAAGGATCCAACTTTTTTAAATTTTTGGCAAATATAGGGGTGGGTACTATCTTATAGGTCATCCCAATTTAGCACCTCCCCACCATTTTCAAGATAGTCTTCATATTCTACCAAAGCCAAATCGGCTACTCTAGCGTCATATTCATCCTCAATGGCTTCTAAAGTTTTGGTACGAATTAATTCTGACAAGGATACCCCTTCAAATTTCGCAATGGCCTGCATGAACTTCTTATCTGCTTCTGAAACCTTCAATGTAATTGTTGTCATATCCTTAACCTCGTTCTCTTTTGTAACACCATTGTATTACCACTCCTCCTTTTTGTCAATTTTGATAATAGGTTCATACTTTTATTCGTAAAACAATAGAAAAAGCAACCCTTACGAGTTGCTTGCAGTCCTATTAAAAGTTAACTGAATCAGGATCATCCTGAGTTTTAATGCCTTGAATCTTATCCAATACTGCCATATCTTCCTCTGACAAATCAAAGTCAAAGATATCCAAGTTGGCTTCGATATTTTTTGCTGTCACTGACTTAGGTAGTGGCAAGAAACCTTTTTGAAGGCTCCAACGTAAGGCAACTTGAGCAACAGATTTTCCGTTACGTTCAGCCACTGCTTCAACGTCTTCATTTCCAAAAATGCTACCAGTACCTAGTGGACTGTAGGCTTCAAGAAGAATGTCACGCTCTTGGCAATAGTCAACCAACTCTTCTTGAGCACAACCTGGAGCCAAGAGAATTTGGTTGACATGTGGCACAATTTCAGCCGTTTCAAGGAGAGCTTCAAGGTGATGTTGCATAAAGTTAGATACCCCAATAGCACGAACCTTACCATCTTTGTAAGCTTCTTCCATTGCCTTCCAAGCGCCTGCATTGCCAGCCTTCCAAGCATCATTTTCACGAAGAGCCTTAGGATTTGGCCAGTGGATGAGCAAAAGATCCAAATAATCCACACCTAATCTTTCGAGTGACTCGTCGATAGAGGCTTTAGCCAATTCGTAATCATGCTTGTCATTCCAAAGTTTTGTTGTGAGGAAAATATCCTCACGCGCCACATCACTATCAGCAATCGCCTTACCTACAGAAACCTCGTTACCGTAGATTTGCGCTGTATCAATATGTGTGTAACCAGCCTTAAGTGCGAAACTAACGCTGTTATAAGCTTCTTCCCCTTCTGGAATCTGCCAAGTCCCAAAACCGATTTTAGGAATCGTAACGCCATTTGAAAGTGTATATGTTTCCATCCTGTTCTCCTTTTCAATTTGTAACAGAATTATCTTAAAAAATATAAGATAAAAATGCAAAGATTTGCTACGGCTTGTTTGATGAATAGTTCCTTACTTCTTTTTCCGCTTCTTTTTATAGACAACACCATTTTCTTTAAGGATTTCCATGCTCACCTTTCCAACTCCTCTAATCGCTGCTACTTCCTCTTCCGTTTTCTTTTTAAAATCTTTAAATTCTATTAAGCTATGTTGACGAAGTATACGCTCCACACTTATTGAAAGTCCTTGGAGGGCTTTGCTTGGTTCTATACTTTTTTCCAATTCTCTAATTAGTTTGTGCAATTCTGGATTTTTCTTTTTCGCAACATGTCTTTGTGGACGTTTTGCACGATATTTTTCGATTAACCAAGTAAAATAATATTCTGACTGGGACAGATCAACGACTTGATTAAAAACCATTAAAAGACTTTGCATACTATTGGCTTCAAATAAGATAGGGTTGACTTTAAGCGTTTCGGCAACTAGACGCTCTTCATCACCTTGTTCAATCATTTTTAAATAATTTTCGAACTCTGGATTTTTTGCATAGAGAAGATCAAAATAGAAATCCGCATCCTCACTATGTCCCGTCATTAGAGAGACCGTCATCATTGGTACTATCATCAAATCTTCTTCGTGATATTCCATTTGCTCACATTCGAAAAAGCTTTTAGCCTTATCAAACTCCTCCAGATTACAATAGGTAGCCATCAATTCGTAACAGACTCCCATGTGATCTTGAACATCTATCTCTAGAATCTCTTCAAATTCCTTAATAGCAAACCGCTTCATACTGTTGCTTAAATAAAATTTAGCAAGATTATACTTCAAAGACAAATAAGGACGCTCGTCAAGATTAGCCCAGCCCATTTTTGGACCTTGATCCCACTTGGACCTTTGCTCTTTTTCTAAAGCAATTAGGCCTTTTAGATGTTCAAGTGGACTTTGAAAAGTTAAGAGCATCTGCTTAGCATCAAGATTTTCAGGATCTAGTTTTAAAGCTTCTGTCAAAAATTCCTGACTTCTCGAAGGATCTTCCTCGTGATAATGATAAGCCTCTTCAATGAGTTTCCAAGCTCTCTCCTGCTTTGAATCAGGGGAAGTAATCTCATCAAAAAGCCCTTGGTTGTATTGTCTTGCAAAATCTTCAAGAGCCATGTCCACACTGAGATACTCTGTAATATGTTCTTCTAAGAATGCTTCTGCTTTTTTTGTGAAGTCTTCAAAAGATGATGTCATCAATCTTCTCCAATCTATGTTTATTTCTCTAACTACTATTGTATACGTTTTCATAGAACATTACTATATTCTAAGTGAAATCAACAACCTCTTAAATTTTTATTGACAAAAATAGTCGCCAATCACAATACAGATAAGAATCCATAGAGTCTTATTTTTGGACATCTAGACTCAAAGTTGTACACTCATATTAGATAGAGTGCCATTGGACGATTAACATCAAGGCATAATCTTCAAGTTTCATTTAAAGCTACAAAAAATCATTAACGTCTTGGGAGTGGTTTAGTTCCTTTTCTATATCAATAACTTTAACTCACTTTTTCATAATTTTACTTGACCACTCCCATTTTTAAAGGAATTGAAAACTGAGTTAAATTTTAAAAGGAAACAGAGATCTGTTTCCTTTTTTCTTACTTCAAACCATGACAAAAGGAAACCCTTTCGAGTTTCCTTTATCATATATATCGTTGGAGGCAAAGTCCAATAATACTTTAGTTGAGTGGTTCAATCACGAAACTCAATTGATAGCTATCTGCTGAGCTAACCAAGAATTCGTCATGAACTGGAGCACCCCATGAGTCGTCACCACCGACACCCATTTGAGCAGCAAGAACTTTAATCCATGTAGCATCAGATTGTTGCAACTCATATTGATGACGAGCATTTTCAATTTGTTCAGTACTGTTACGCAAAGCACTGAATTCGAATGCCTTATTAAGTGCGGTGAATTTAAGACCATTATGGTTATCATCAGATACTGTAAATTCACGAGTACCATAGTGGTTACCAGATTCTTGTGGCATTAGATATGGAGCAAATGTCTTTTCAACAGATGTTTCATATCGACCAAGATAGGCACCAGGAAGTTTATCAAGGTAGCTTTCTTCTGCACCGTATCCATAATAGCTTAGGTTTGTAAATTGTGAACCGATAGCAAATTCTAGACCAAATTCAGGGAAGTTTGGCAAACCTGCTTTACCATCATAGTTTGCAGTAACAAAGATTCGACCCTTGTAATCAACTTGATAAGTCACCTTAACTTCGACATCAGACAAGCCAGGCAATTCATGAACATAAGTCACTTTAACAGAGTCATCTTCAATTTGAATTTGAGTATCTGTAACCTTACTATAGTTTCCAGCAACTTTCCAGCCTGCCATTTCGAATGGATATCCAGCACCACGATCGTTGTCGGTGTAAGCACGAGTAAAGTTAAGTTTAGGACCTTTCTCAATGAATTCAACACCGTTATACTTAGCAGATACTAGCGTATTTTGTGCACGTGAAAGCAAGATAGAGAAGTTTTGTCCTTGAATTCCGATGTTGAAGTCGCCTTCAACAACATTCAAAGGTGCTTTAACTGGTGTTTCAGTGCTAATCTTTTCAGCAACATATTGACCACGAACAATTTCATGTCCTTTTGGAGCCCATTCAGTTGCTTCATTCTGAACACAAGCAACTTCATAAATTCGTTCAGCATTTGAAGCTCCAACGGCGAATTCTACTGGGAATGTTGCTTCTTCACCTGGTTTAACATCAAAGTGATATTCACTTTCGCTAACTTTTCTACCATCTTCGTAAACTCTAGCTAGGAAAGTATAAGCAGAAAGATCTTCAAAGACATTATCATTCTTGATAGTTACTGATTTTTCATCAACAGCAATCTTAATATTAGAGTAAAGATGTTTAACTGTTTGAAGTTTTGGAGTTAGAGTACGATCTGCGAAGACAATACCATTTCCACAAAATTCGTAGTCAGAAGGTCTATCATGCCAGTCACCACCATATGATAGGAATTCGCTACCATTTGGAAGTGGTTTGTAAATAGCTTGGTCAATGAAGTCCCAAATAAATCCACCTTGGTATTCTGGATATTTCTCTAAGTCAGTGTAGAGTTTCAATCCACCACCAGAGTTACCCATTGTGTGCATGTATTCACATGAAATATAAGGTTTTTGAGGATTGTTAGTGAGGTATTCTTCAATATCAGCTGGTTTCGCATACATACGACTTTCGATGTCTGTAATGTAATCAAATTCACGACACCATGTAACACCTTCATAGTGAACTGGACGAGTATTGTCAACACTACGGAAGTAATCAGCCATGTCAGCAATATCTTTACCAGCATATGATTCATTACCACAAGACCAAATGATAACACTAGCATGGTTCTTATCACGTTGGAACATGTTATTGGCACGATCCAAACAAGCAGGCAACCATTCTGGTTCACTAGCTGGGATATTCCATGAAGGTTCGCTTAGACCAAGTTTTTGCCATGTACCGTGTGTTTCAAGGTTGGCTTCATCGATAACATAAAGTCCATATTCATCACACAATTCATACCAACGTGTTTGGTTAGGATAGTGAGAAGTACGAACAGCATTGATGTTATGTTGTTTCATTACTTTGATATCCCAAAGCATATCTTCTTCAGTGATACAACGTCCTGTTCTAGCGTTAAATTCGTGTCTGTTAACCCCTTTAAAGACAATTCTCTTACCATTCAAAAGCATGAGTTTATCTTTAATTTCGAAGTGTCTAAATCCAACCTTAACTGGAACGACTTCAACAACTTGGCCATCATCCAAAACATGAAGGGTCAAATTGTAAAGTTTAGGACTTTCAGCACTCCAAGGTTTGATTTGCAAATCTTCAAGACTTACAGATAGTTCACCGTCAGCATTAACAGATGCATCACCTTCTTTAACGATGCCTTCATGATCTGAAAGAACATATTTAATCTTCTTATCTTCGTAATCACCAACAGTCTTCAAATCAATATCCAATTGACCTGCTTTTGTTTGGTAATCATAATCTCCCTTAACAAAGAGATCTTGAACGTGAACTTTTGGAATAGCATACAAGTAAACATCTCTGAAAATACCGTAAAGTCTCCAGAAGTCTTGGTCTTCCAACCAGCTTGCTGTAGAGTAACGATAAACAGCTACCGCCAACTTGTTATCACCTTCAACAAGGTAATCACTGATTTCAAATTCACTAGGTGTAAATGAATCTTCACTGTATCCTACGAAGTTACCATTGACCCATACAAAGATGGAAGTGGCAACCCCTTGGAATGAGATAAATACTTTTTTATTTTTTAATGCATCATTCAAGGTAAAATGTTTAACGTATGATGCAACAGCATTTGATTCTTGAGGAACTTGAGGTGGACGAAGGAATTCTTTACCATCCCAAGGATATTGGGTATTCACATATTGTGGAGAACCAAAACCTTGAAGCTCTAAATGACCTGGTACATTGATGAAATTCAAATCCGTTTCATCAAATTCTGTTTTATAAAAGTCTTTTAAAACCTGATTTGTATTCTGAGCATAGTGAATTTTCCATTTTCCATTAAGAGATTGTCTTAACTTCATCTCCCCTTCAGAAAATTCTGCAAGAGATTCAAAATACTTATGATCTGAGTGAGCGTCAACAGTATTAACGCTAACAATCTTTGGATCGTTTAAGTAAGTTTGAATTTTTTCAGTCGTGTTCATAGATTATTCTCCTTTTTTGAAGGTAATAACTTCAGACAAAGCTTCTACCTTTTCTCCAACTTCTTGTTCAAGATGGAAAGCACTGAATTTTTCTGAATTAGTTACAGTGACAAGTACTGTGTCATCAAGACCATTTTTCTCAATAATTGGTGGCCAGAACTCAAGAAGTTTTTGTCCAACTTCAACACGATCACCTTGTTCTACATAACTAATGAATCCTTCACCTTTAAGTTTAACTGTTCCGATACCAACGTGGATAAGAACAATGACACCATCTTCACTTTCAATACCAACTGCATGGCGAGTAGGAAGAACTTGACGAATGGTACCACTAATTGGTGCAAAGACAGCTCCATCAGTAGGTTTAATGGCGAAACCTTTACCCATGCTACCTGAAGCAAAGTGTTCATCATTAACACTTGAGAGGTCAACCAAATGACCAGTTGTAGGGTTTACAAGAGATACGACGTTAGCTTTAACTTCATTTTCAGAAGTTGCTACGCTAAAGCGATGTTCCAATTCTTCAACAATTTCAGCGTGACGTGCTTCAGTCAAAGTGATTTTACGAGCAATAATGAAGGCACCGATGAGCATTGCTGCTGCTGGGAAACCAAACATGCTAAGCTTAAAAATAGACTGTTGATGTGTTGTAATTGTTGATGCTGAGGCACCTGTTGTCATACCGGCAGCTACGGCAATTGTAGAAACAAGCCAGTTTGACATCGCACCACCAAGTTTATCAACAAGTGGACGAACTGACAAAGTAAGTGATTCATCACGGTGTCCCAATTTCCATTGACCATATTCTACTGAGTCAGAGATAATCATGAGGATAACAAGGAACACAAGAGGTTGTGGAATAAAGAAGAGTTCAGCAGCAGTCAAGATCATTGGAAGTGATGTTCCTGCAATACTAAAGATTCCGATACCACCGAGCATTACTGCAATACATCCATAGAACAAACGTTTACGGTTGAATTTACCAGCTAGGCTAGGGAAGAGTGAAACTGAAACCAAACCAACAACTGTATTCAATCCGTAAAGGATTGAGTATTTCCCTGGATCACCAAGGATAAATGTGAAGTAAAAAAGTTGAAGAGCATTAAGTGTATTAATACCAAGACCATAGAACCAATATCCGAGAGACAACCACATCAATTGGTCGTTTTTACCAAGAACTTTAAAGACTTGTTTAAGGCTAGTTTTTTCTTTGTTATCACGAAGTTTTGACTCAACTTCACGTGTACCAATACCAACAGCAATTGATGTAATCACACCAATGAGAGCAACGATAAATGCAAACCAGAACCATCCAGATTTATCTCCAGAGCCACTACTGTTCGTCATAGAGAAGAACAAAACGATTGGCATGATGGCAACACCTACAATATTGGCACCAATAGTAGAACCAATACGGGCAAAAGTTGCCATTTTTTCACGTTCATGACTGTCAAGAGACAAGGCAGGAATCATTGACCAGAAACCGATATCTTTAATTGAGTAGAAGACATCCATTACAAGGTAGATAATTCCGAAAAGTACAAGGTACAAGAAAGGATTTGTTTTATTCAAACCACCTAAATCGGTGAAGAGAAGCAACAAGGCGATAGAACTGATGATACCACCACCAACTACCCATGGTTTGAATTTACCATACTTAGTATGAGTGTTATCAATCATGTTACCGATCAATGGATCGATAAATACTTCCAAGATACGCAAAATAGCGATGATGTTAGTTATTAATAGTACGTAGTGACTATTTTGCTTTGGATCACCTGTGTTAAACAAGTGAGTTGTCACAAACATGATAAAGTATGTTGACAACGTTGCATAGAAGACGTCGTTACCAAAAGCACCAGCTGAATAGGATAGACGAGACTTCATTTGACCTTTAGATTTTCCCATTACGAAAACCTCCTGTTAGTTGTTTTTTTGAATACGCTTACATTATATAAGTATTAGTTTAAATCGTCAATAGTTTTAGTGATTTTTTACTAAATTTTTACTAAAACATGGTTATTTTGATGAATTAAAATATTGGAAACCGATTTCATAGCTTACACTATGACCCTCCTCCAAGATGATATCTCCAAAATCTGTATGATTAACGGCATCTGGGAGTGTTTGAGCTTCCATAGCTATAGCTTCTCGTCCTTTTGCAATTGTTCCTCGATCTCTCGCAAAGTAAATATTATCCTCTATAATATCCATAGTATAAATAACTAAACCATTTCTGTTAGAGAAGATTTCAATACCATCTCCGCTTTCTTTGTCATGCAAAATAGCTACTTCTTTCACATGATCACAAGTTTCCCCTCCAACTACAAAGGCATCATCAAAACCATTATTTGCTTCAATTCGAGGTAGCAAGTCAGTTGTCGTTCTGAAATCATAATTCGTTCCATCTACATTAATTTTTTGTCCTGTTGGAATTAACTCAGAATCCAACTCTAAACGATAGTCTGAATAGATTTGTAACTCATGACTTGATAAATCCTGTTTGTCGCTAAGATTAAAGTAAACATGGTTTGTCGGATTAAAGACTGTTGACTCCGTAACATCGAAGGCTTCAAAGAGTATTGTTAAGCGGTTATTATTGTTAAGTCTATAACTAATAGAGACTGTAACATCACCAGGAAAGCCATCTACACTTGAATAAAGTCTTCTACTAAATTTAGTCTCAACATATTCATCATTCAGGTTTGTGACATAGTTCCAATTTTGAACCTGCATTCCTTTTGGACCACCATGTAAACAGTTTTCTCCCTCATTCTTAGGAAGACTATAAAGAACCATATTATGAGTATACGAAGCTTTCCCAATTCTTCCAGCAACCCTACCAATGGACTGGCAGGCACATAAGTTATTCTTATAGTAATCCTCGTAATCACTGAAGCCAAGTACTATATTTTTAAGAGCACCGGTTTCCGTTGGAACCAAAAACTCCTGAAGTGTAGCACCTGTTGTGAGTGTAGAAATGACAACACCATTATTATTTTCCATTGAAATTTTACTGACATCGCCTGAATCAACTTTTCCAATAATTTCGCAGCTTATTTTCATATTTTTTCCTCAAAAAACAAAGAGTACAATAATTATATATACTCTTTGACCCTTTGTTTATTATTTTAATTATCCTCGATCATCGTACCCTTTTGGATGGCTAGAATGCCATGCCCAAGCACTTGCGATGATTTTTTCGATGTTATCAAATTGTGGTTTCCATCCAAGAACTGTACGTGCTTTTTCAGATGAAGCAATCAATGTATCAGGATCACCAGGACGACGATCAGCTTTTTCAGCTGGAATTTCTTTACCAGTTACCTTACGAGCGGCTTCAAGAATTTGAAGGTTTGAGAAACCTGTTGATGAACCTAAGTTAAAGGCTGTAGATTCATTACCTTTACGAAGATATTCAACAGCAAGGAGGTGAGCATCAGCCAAGTCAAATGGGTGAACGTAGTCACGAACATTTGTACCATCAGGAGTATTGTAGTCATCCCCAAAGATCATGATTTTTTCACGAACACCTTGAGCTACTTGAAGAATAATCGGTAGAAGGTGAGTTTCTGGACCGTGATCTTCACCAATAGAACCATCAGGTTTTGCACCAGCAACGTTGAAGTAACGAAGTGGCACATATTTAATACCATAAGCTTTATCAGACCACTTCATGATAGTTTCCATCATCAACTTACTTTCACCATATGGGTTGATAGGGTTTTGTGGTGTTGTTTCAAGAATTGGAATTTCTTCTGGGATACCGTAAGTTGCTGCTGTTGATGAGAAGACAATGTATTTAACACCGCATTCGTTCATAACTTCAAGCAATTTAACCATTCCAGCTGTATTGTTATCAAAATATTTGAGTGGTTTTTCCATTGATTCACCAACCAATGAATAGGCCGCAAAGTGAATAACGGCATCAACATCAGGATTTTCTTTGAAGACCTTTCTCATAAAATCTTGATCAGAGAGATCGCCTTGGTAGAAAATAGCATCTGGATGTACGGCAGCACGGTGACCGGTTACCAAACTATCTACTACTACTACTTTTTCTTGACCTTTTTCAACTAAGCGATCAACCATGTGAGAACCGATATAACCAGCTCCACCTAATACTAAAATTGCCATTTCTTATCTCCTTTCTTCAGAAAAAACAATTAATCAGCTAAATTTACAAAATCTACAAATGCTTTAAACTGATCTAAGCCTTCACTATTAGTCTTATAAACACCTGCATCTTCTAGTACACGAGCAAAGATATCTGCAACAGATTGTCGAACAACTTCTGTCACTTCCTCAGCCGTAACATTCGGATTTTGAGCTTTGAGTTCATCTGCCCATTCTTGGTGAATTGGAGCAACTTGGTTACCTTGACCTAATAGATAATCTTCAACATCTTTAAGTTCTGTTTTCAAACGAGGAGGAAGAATGGCCAATCCCATAACTTCAATCAAACCAATGTTTTCTTTCTTAATATGTTGAACATCTTTATGTGGGTGGTAGATACCGTCTGGATGTTCTTCAGAAGTTTGATTGTCACGAAGAACCAAATCCAATTCAAATTTGCCGTCTTTTCTACGAGCAATTGGGGTAATGGTGTGGTGAGGTTGTCCATCAGACTCAGCCAAGACACCAGCTTTTTCGTCTGAATAACCACGCCAACAATTTAAAATTTTGGTTGCAAGAGCAATAAGTCTTTCCTTATCTTCACTTCTTAAACGAAGAACTGACATAGGCCAATTAACGATACCAGCCTCAACATCAGAGTAACCATCAAAACTAACTTTTTCTTTAATGCCTGCTACTTCCATTGGGAAGGTATGGCGACCACCTTGATAGTGTTCATGTGTAAGAATCGAACCACCTACAATTGGAAGATCGGCATTTGAACCTGCGAAGTAACCAGGAAATGCTTCAACAATTGATAGGAGACGACCAAACGTCAATGGACTGATGTGCATTGGTTCGTGCTTACTATAAAAGAAGATAGAATGTTCATTAAAGTAAGCATATGGTGAATATTGGAAGCCCCAGTCATTTCCTTCCATTTGGAAACGAATAACACGATGATTACTACGTGCTGGGTGATTGATGCGACCAAGATAACCTTCATTTTCCATACAAAGTTGGCATTTTGGATAATCAGAAGCTACCGCATTTTTAGCAGCAGCGATGGCTTTTGGATCTTTTTCCGGTTTCGAAAGGTTAATCGTAATTTCCAAGTCACCGTATTTAGTAGGTGCTTTATAAGCAATATTTTGTGCAATGGCTTTGACTTTCACATAATCATTTCGTTTACTTTGTGCATAAAAGTCAGCAATTGCTTGCTCTGGGTCAGATTTATAAGTATCCCAGAAGTTACGATTGACAAGGCTAGGGCTTGGTGTAATCAAGTCCATGAGTTGAGCACCGATGATATCTTGTTCTTCATTAAGTTCACCTACAGAACCAGCTTTAACACCTGCTTGAAGCAACTGGTCTTTAAGGTCAATCAACTCAGAGCTATCTGTTTCAACATCAGCAACTCCTTCTCCAACCAAAGCAAAAACTTTGTTTGTCAAATAGATACGGTCCAATTCCTCATAATCACTATTTTCAATAACCAGAGTTACAAAAGTGTTTACTAAATTTTCAGCCATAATCTCTACTTCTTTCTCATTAATCAAGTACTCGTGAACCGCCAGCTACTTCAGCAATATAGAAGCTTGGTGCATAACCAACGACTTCTTCATAACGTTGACCAACTGCTTTTTTGAAATCTTCAACTTTATCTTTGTTTACAAGTGCGATGGCACATCCACCAAAGCCCGCTCCTGTCATACGAGCTCCAAGAACACCTTCTTGTTCCCATGCTGTGTGTGCCAAAGTATCAAGTTCAAGACCTGTAACTTCGTAATCATGTTCCAATGACACGTGAGAAGCATTCATAAGACGACCAAAGCCTTCCAAATCTCCTGATTCAAGAGCTTTACGGGCTTGAAGTGTACGTTGATTTTCAAGAACTGCGTGACGGGCACGTTTGATACGGTTTTCGTCTTTAATCAAGTAGCTGTATGCATCGAATGTCCAGAGGTCCAATTCACCAAGTGTTTGGATATCAAGTTTTTCTTGGAGTTCAGATACTGCTGTTTCACATTCAGCACGACGTTCATTGTATTTAGAATCAGCCAATTCACGACGTTTGTTAGTGTTCATGATAACAACAACATTGTCTTTTAGGTCAAGTGGTACCAAGTCATACTCTAAAGTATTTGTATCCAAGTAAATCGCACGTTGATCAGCTCCCATACCAATAGCGAATTGGTCCATGATACCAGAGTTAACGCCGATAAAGTCATTTTCAGTTTGCTTACCGATTTTAACCAAGTCAAGGCGTTCCAATTTAAGGTCATAAAGTTTTTCAGCAATAACACCAATCAATAATTCCAAAGATGATGATGATGACAAGCCTGATCCATTTGGAATGTTACCATAGATGTAAATATCCATACCTGAATCAATCGTATGACCAGCTTCTTGCAAGAAATGAAGAACACCTTTTGGATAGTTTGTCCAGTTGTGTTCTTTTTCAAAACGAAGATTTTCAAGTGGAACTTCGATGATTCCCTTATCTTCAAAGTTACCTGAGAAGAAACGCAAAACTTTGTCATCACGTTTACGGGCCGCTCCGTAAGTACCTAAGGTAATAGCTGCTGGGAACACATGTCCACCGTTGTAGTCAGTGTGTTCACCAATCAAATTAATACGACCTGGAGAAAAGAAAGTATGTTCTGCTTCTACACCAAAAACTTCTTTAAACTTTTCTCTTAACTGTGATGTCTTCATAGGATGTACCTCACTTATTCTTTTTTACACTAACAGTGTAACCCCTTTCACAAGGAAAATCAATATTTTTACTGTTTTTTTAGTAAAAAATAGGTAAAATTTTAGAAATTATGATATACTTTGGATGAAAGGAGAACAATATGGCTACATTAAAAGATATCGCAAAATTGGCTGATGTATCAATCGCAACTGTTTCACGTGTTCTCAACCAAGATGAAAACCTCTCCGTTACTGAAGAAACCAGGCACCGTATTTTAACTGCGGCAGATGAAATCGGATATACCAAACATAAGAAAATCGGAAACTTGAAAAAAGAAAAACATCAAGTGGCAATTATCCAATGGGTAAGTGAGGAAGATGAGTTAGACGATCTCTACTACTACAACATTCGGCTTGGAATTGAAACAAGAGCCCATGAGCTAGACTACGAGATGCTTCGTTATTTCAATGACATTCCTTTTAGTCTCGCTGAAGAAGTCATAGGTATACTTTGTATCGGAAAGTTTAGTCGTGAACAGATTACTGAATTGGAATCATTGGGTAAATCACTGGTCTTTGTAGATAGTGATACCCTACTTCAGGGACATCCTTGTGTGACAACTGACTTTGAAAATGCTGTTCAAACGGCACTAAGTTATCTCACTGAGCAAGGGTGTAAGAGCATCGGTCTTTTAACAGGGCAAGAAAAAACAACGGATTCAACTGAAATCGTTCCGGAGCCTCGTTTACGTTCTTATCGTAACTACTGTATTGAAAAGAGCATCTATGACCCTCTTTTGATTCTTTCAGGTAATTTTACAGTTCGATCTGGCTATGACCTTTTAGCCTCTAAAATAGCAAGTGGTACACCCCTACCAGATGCCTACTTTGCAGCTAGTGATAGTCTGGCTATCGGTGCTCTTAGAGCCCTTCAGGAAAATGGCATTAATGTCCCAGAAGATATCCAGATTATCTCCTTTAATGACACCAGTCTAGCCAAACAAGTTTATCCGCCACTTTCTAGTATTACTGTCTACACCGAAGAAATGGGACGAACGGCCATGGATGTCCTCAATAAACAAGTCTTGGCTCCAAGAGAAATCCCGACACTTACTATGTTGGGCACTAAACTGACTCTGAGAGAAAGTACGAAATAACAATCATTTAATAGACAAAAGGTGGTCGCCAACAGTTAGTTGGCAACCACTTTTCTTTTTATTTCATCTTCACACAAATAGCATCCCAAGCTTGGAGTTTGCCTTGGTCTGTAATTGGCTCTAATTCGGTATTTGCAATGACAACTTCTGCTCTTTCGAAATCATAATAGAAGTCTTGTTCTTGGTCTGATAGGTTGACTACAACCAGATAACTGCTATCTTTGGTTTTCCGAATGTAAGCAAAGACTTTGTCAGTTGTCTCCAAGAGTTCAAAGTCAGCATCTACCAACCAATCTTGAGTCTTACGAAGCTCTACGAGCTTCTGATATGTATAGAAAATTGATTCTGGATTGGCAAGGGCTGATTCAACATTTATGTCCTTATAGTTTGGATTAACAGGTAACCAAGTCTTATCCGATATGCTAAATCCAGCATTTTTAGACGTATCCCATTGCATTGGTGTTCGAGCATTGTCACGACCCACCTGACGGATTTGGTCCATGATAACTTCTAGCGATGCCCCTTTTTCGAGAGCTTCTTTGGCATAGTTGAGAGATTCAATGTCATTCAATTCTTCCAAAGTTCTAAAAGGATAATTGGTCATTCCGATTTCTTCACCTTGATAAATGTAAGGTGTTCCCCTCATCAGATGAAGAAGGATAGCTAAGGCCTTGGCTGACTTCTCACGATAGACACCAGTATCTCCCCACATTGAAAGAATACGAGGCAGATCATGATTATTCCAAAAAAGTGAGTTCCACCCTTGTCCCAACTCTAACTCGGTTTGCCATTTATTAAAAATAGCCTTAAGTGCTGTAACATCCAACTCCTTCTCATACTCCCATTTAGGGCTATCTGCCTTATGCTGAAGTCCAATATGTTCAAACTGGAAAACCATAGAAAGTTCTTGATTATCAGGATTTGAATACTGTTTAGCAATTTCGGGTGTTGCTCCCCAAGTTTCACCAACGGTTAGAAGGTCGTGCTTTCCAAAGCTTGCCTTGTTCATCTCCTTGATATAATCGTGAAGTTTTGGACCGTTTGTATCAATCAGTTGATCTGGGATCTTACCAATCATATCAATCACATCCATGCGGAAACCACCGATTCCCTTATCAATCCAGAAATTCATCATGTCATAAACTTTCTGGCGCAACTGTGGATTTTCCCAATTGAGGTCTGGCTGTTTCTTACTAAAGAAATGCAGATAATATTGCCCTGAGGTCTCATCATATTCCCAAGCAGATCCACTAAAGACAGATACTAACTCATTAGGTTTGTCTCGCCAGATGTAGAAATCTCGTTCAAGACTTTCTGGATTTTCACGCGCTTCGATGAACCATGCATGCTCATCAGACGTATGGTTAACCACCAAGTCCATAACAATTTGAATATCACGCTTCTTGGCTTCCGCCAAAAGCTCATCCATGTCACTCATGTCTCCAAAAATATCTGCAATAGCCTCATAGTTAGCAATATCATAACCATTGTCGTCCATCGGGCTATCATAAACAGGCGAGAGCCAAAGGGCTGTAATCCCTAGCTTTTGAAGATAGTCTAACTTACTTGTAATCCCCTTGAGGTCACCGATGCCATCACCGTTGGAATCCATGAATGACTTGGGGTAAATTTGATAAATCGTAGCCTTGTGCCACCAGTATTTTTGCATGATTCTACTCCTCGTAGTTATTATTATCGTGAGTCTGATAGTTCTATTTTACGTTTTTCTAGAAGTTATGCAAGCGTTTTCTTTTGTTGTTTAAAACATTTCAATGATCTATACTCCAGACTCCTTAAACTTTTGGTAATATTGAAAAATAATAGAGTTGAAATGTAAGGTTAGCCTTTGCTTATTTAACAATCATAACCACCCGTCTAACGGGTGGTTTGATCAAGGGCTATAAGCCCATAATACCAGCCAGCGCCTAAAGACGCT
>NZ_JACLQS010000008.1:0-76569 GCF_016648815.1 Streptococcus sp. 9.1
TATGGTAAGATGGGAGTAGCTCATAGTGTTTCCTCGGGTTCTGTTTGTGTGGTTACTTACAGTTTACACCAATGAAAAGCTATGAGTTTTTTTGTTGCACTATATTTTACAATTTTTCGAATAAATGTTATAGAAAGTATAAACTTGTCAGGAACTTGTACAAGTTTATACTCTTGGTATATAATAAAAGAAAAGAGGAAAATGAGGTATGCTAATGGAAGCAGTCGTCTATTCAACGTTTCGAAATCATTTGAAGGATTATATGAAAAAGGTTAATGATGAATTTGAACCTCTAGCTGTAGTCAATAAAAATCCCGATGAAGATATTGTAGTGGTCTCAAAGAGTGAGTGGGATAGTATTCAAGAAACATTGCGTATTGTTCAAAATAAAGAACTTTCAGACAAGGTTTTAAGGGGAATGGCTCAGGTGCGTTCCGGAGAGACTCAAGAGCATGCACTAAAGGAGTAGAAAATGTTACTCACTTTCACTGAAGATGCATGGATGGATTATTGTTATTGGCAAAATCAGGATAGGAAGACACTTAAGCGAATCAATAAGCTGATTAAAGACATTCAACGGGATCCTTTTTCAGGTATTGGGAAACCAGAACCCTTGAAGTATGACTTTCAAGGAGCTTGGTCTCGGCGAATTGATGCTGAAAATCGTTTGATTTATATGATTGATGGTAAAAGTGTCGCCTTTCTCTCTTTCAAAGATCATTATTAGGTCTACCTTTGGTAGGCTTTTTTACTTTCCGTAAATTATTTTCAAAAAGGTCAAAAAAGATCAAACAAAGCCATTGACCTTTACTGACTAATGGTGTATGATAGTCGCATAAGGATTTAGCTTCCTTATAAATATAAATCTTGCAGTGCTTGCCTAAATACTTGTCATAAAGTTATTTTGGTTTGACTGCAAAAAAGTTTATGACAAAGGTCAAAAAAAGTCAAAAAAGATATTGACTAATACTGACCAATGTTGTACAATATAAACATAAGGAAATGAAATCCTTATGAAGGCTGTCAAAACAGTCCATATATCGATATGAAAAGATTGCAGCTTGTCTGCTTAAATTTTCATTAAAAAGGTCAGTAAAAGTCAAAACTAAATTCTTGACCCAAGCAGATGAAAGGTATATGATAAAGCTATAAGGAAAAAGGTTTCCTTAATCTACAAGTTTCTTTCTGAAAGAGGCTTGGAAGTTAGCTATATTGAGAGATTCACAGAAAGAAGGTGGCTCTTATGCTAAATGACAATTTATTTAAGACTGTGAAAGTTCTCAGTCTCCTACCAAGAGCAAAACCTGAGATTATTAGAAGAGTAGTTGAAGCTACTAAAAATTTTTAGGGTTTTGGTCAGTAAAAGTCAAAAAACACATTAACATAAAAATAACACTTAAAAAAATTCACAAGAAAACACAAAACGAGGTAATTATATGAACAACAACTTTAACAATATGGACGATCTTTTCAATCAATTGATGGGTAACATGGGTGGTTACCGTTCAGAAAACCGTCGCTACATGATTAACGGTCGTGAAGTGACACCTGAAGAATTTGCGATTTACCGTCAAACAGGTCAATTGCCTGGTAATGAAGGTGAAGCAGTGAACCCAACTCAACAACAAGGTAAAGGACCTAAACAAGATGGTATTCTTGCTAAACTTGGTCGTAACTTGACTGAAGAAGCTCGCGAAGGTAAATTGGATCCTGTTATCGGACGTAACAAAGAAATCCAAGAAGCTTGCGAAATCTTGGCTCGTCGTACCAAGAATAACCCAGTCCTTGTCGGGGACGCTGGTGTTGGTAAAACAGCTGTAGTTGAAGGTTTGGCTCAAGCTATCGTTAATGGTGATGTCCCAGCTGCTATCAAGAACAAAGAAATCATCTCAATTGATATTTCTGGACTTGAAGCTGGTACGCAATACCGTGGTAGCTTTGAAGAAAACATTCAAAACTTGGTAAATGAAGTCAAAGAAGCTGGAAATATTATCCTCTTCTTCGATGAAATCCACCAAATTCTTGGTGCCGGAAGCACTGGCGATGGCCAAGGGTCTAAAGGTCTTGCTGATATCTTGAAACCTGCTCTTTCACGTGGTGAATTGACAGTGATTGGTGCAACAACTCAGGATGAATACCGTAACACTATCTTGAAGAACGCTGCTCTTGCTCGTCGTTTCAACGAAGTTAAGGTTAATGCTCCTTCTGCTGAAGATACCTTCAAGATTCTCCAAGGTATCCGTGATCTTTATGAAAAACACCACAATGTTATCTTGCCAGATGATGTTTTGAAGGCAGCGGTAGATTTCTCTGTACAATACATTCCACAACGTAGCTTGCCAGATAAGGCTATCGACCTTGTCGATGTAACAGCTGCTCACTTGGCTGCTCAACACCCAGTGACTGATGTGAATGCTGTTGAACATGAAATTGAAGAAGAAAAAGCTAAACAAGAAGCTGCAGCTGCCAAAGAAGACTACGAAGCAGCTCTAAACGCTAAGGTTCGTATTGAAGAACTTGAAAAGAAAATTGCTAACCACACAGCAGACCTTAAAGTCACTGCAACTGTTAACGATGTGGCTGAATCTGTAGAACGTATGACTGGTATCCCAGTATCGCAAATGGGAGCAACTGATATCGAACGTTTGAAAGATATGGGCCACCGTTTGCAAACTAAAGTTATCGGTCAAGATAAGGCCGTTGAAGCAGTGGCACGTGCCATCCGTCGTAACCGTGCAGGATTTGACGAAGGTAACCGTCCAATCGGTAGCTTCCTCTTTGTAGGACCTACTGGTGTTGGTAAAACTGAGTTGGCTAAACAATTGGCTCTTGATATGTTCGGAACCAAAGATGCCATTATCCGTTTGGACATGTCAGAATACAGCGACCGCACAGCCGTTTCTAAATTGATTGGTACGACAGCTGGTTATGTTGGTTATGATGACAATAGCAATACTTTGACAGAACGTGTTCGCCGTAACCCATACTCAATCGTTCTTCTCGACGAAATTGAAAAGGCTGACCCTCAAGTCATCACCCTTCTCCTCCAAGTTTTGGACGATGGTCGTTTGACAGATGGTCAAGGTAACACTGTAAACTTCAAGAATACTGTGATTATCGCAACTTCAAACGCAGGCTTTGGTTACGAAGCTAACTTGACAGAAGATGCTGATAAACCAGAACTTATGGATCGTTTGAAACCTTATTTCCGTCCAGAATTCCTTAACCGTTTCAATGCTGTCATCGAATTCTCACACTTGAGCAAAGAAGATCTTTCTAAGATTGTAGACCTTATGTTGGTTGAAGTTAACAAGACGCTTTCTAAGAAAGACATTGACTTGGCAGTTAGCGAAGCTGCTAAAGAATACATGACTGAAGAAGGCTACGATGAAGTCATGGGTGTTCGTCCACTCCGCCGTGTGGTTGAACAACAAATCCGTGACAAAGTCACAGACTTCCACTTGGATAACCTTGATGCTAAACACCTAGAAGCTGATATGGAAGATGGTGTCTTGGTTATCAAAGAAAAAGATGCTAAATAAAAAGCATAAAACCTCCTAATCCTATTATGAAGCAGAGATGTTAGTAGACATCTCTGTTTTTTTCTTTTTTATTTAAGACTTTCCTTGGGTGCTACGGACGGAAGCGACTTCCTAACGGAATTCCATTCCTAAGATTTGAGCGTAGGTCTCAAATCTTCCGAAGCAAAAACGGAAGAACTATATAGTGATAAAAATATTAAAATAACAAGAACTGGTGGAAATATTATTATTGATAACTTAACGGATAAAGAAATTAATATAAAATCAACTTTTGTAATTAACAATAGTATTGAAGCAACACCATTTAGTTCGTCACAATCTAGTATCGATCCGAAAGGAGAGCAGTCAGTATCTATATCAGAATTTGTTGCAGTTAATCCAGGACAGAAAGTTGAGGAATCAGACGAAAAAGCAAAAAAAGCAAACTACTATAAGCATAAAATGAAGAGCGGTGAAAATATTGGGTGGACTGCTAATATACAGAATGGTAACTATGATACAATGAATTCATTTAGTATAAATTTTAATTACTAATTGTGAGGAGATGCAGAATGGATTTATTGGATAAACTGTTAAGTAATAAGATTGTTAATACAAATGGTTACACACGTTCAGATACTGGTACCAAAGTCCATTCCTATTTAAGGACACATCCTAAAAATCAAGGCTTAACGAAATCAGCAACACGTTCTATTATTAATGCTTTAAAAAAGAAATAGTAATTATATGAAAATAGGTTTAGTAGTGTTCTCTTTAATCTGATTAGTGGTGCCTTTTATTATTGAATGATACTTTCTGTTGTGAAAAAAAGGAACATTGAGTGACTATTACACTATCCATAAACTTTTTATAAGTTTTCATCATTGATAAAAAAGGTAAGTAGCCGATGCTACTTACCTTTATTCTTTATCATCACCTTGATACTTTTGCAAGCGTTCTTGGATGATGTTGAGTCGGGGTTCGAGGTCTTTTTTGAAGACGCGTGTTTTATAGTTGAGGTCTTGTTTGATGTCAGCAAGAACAAGGTTTTGTTCCTTGATGATGTCAAGGTTGCGTTTGATATTGTCCAGATCGTGAGAGATATTTTCTCGTGATTGGTTGAGGTCTAGGATTTCCTCTTTGATGTCTTCACGTCGTTTATAGGCGTAGTAGGCACCGTAGGCAAGAGCTCCAAGAGCTAGAAAGCGTCCGATTTTCATTCTGTTACCTCTTTAGCGATGCTGTCAGCAAGGTCGGCCAGGGCAGCGAAGTCTGGTTCGTGTTCGTCAAATCCCATGTGGATACCATCGTCTGCACCGTAACGAGGAACGAGATGAATATGAGCGTGGAAGACGGTTTGTCCAGCAACTTCTTCGTTGTTATTAAGGATATTCATGCCGATTGCTCCAGTTGCTTTTTGCACGGCACGAGCAATTTTTGGAACACGGCTAAAGACAGTCTCAGCGGTCTCAGCAGACATTTCTAAGATGTTACGAACGTGCTCTTTAGGAATAACCAAGGTATGTCCTTTTGTAGCTTGTGAAATATCGAGGAAGGCTAGAACCTTGTCGTCCTCGTAGACTTTTGATGAAGGGATTTCTCCAGATATAATTTTACAGAAAATACAATTATCCATAATAACGACCTTTCCATGAGTTTTTGTTATAATAGATTATATCATACCAAAGAGAGAAAAGATAATGCTTAAATTAGAAAAGGTGACGGGTGGTTACGCTAATATTCCCGTCCTAAAAGATGTGACTTTTGAGGTGGCTGATGGTGAATTGGTTGGTCTCATTGGTCTTAATGGTGCTGGAAAATCAACAACAATTAACGAGATTATTGGTCTCTTAACACCTTATGGGGGACAGATTGCCATTGATGGGTTAACTATTCAACAAGATCCAGCTAGCTATCGTCAGAAGATTGGCTATATTCCTGAAACGCCAAGTCTCTATGAAGAGTTGACGCTTCGTGAACATTTGGAAACGGTGTTGATGGCCTATGGTCTTGATGTGACTGAGGGGATGGCACGTGCGGACAAGTACCTCAAACTCTTTCGCTTAGATGAAAAGTTAGATTGGTTCCCGACTCAGTTTTCAAAGGGAATGAAGCAGAAGGTTATGATTATCTGTGCCTTTATTGTTGGTCCAAGTCTTCTCATTGTTGATGAGCCCTTCCTAGGTTTGGATCCCTTGGCGATTTCGGACTTGATTGAGCTTTTAGCTGAGGAAAAAGCTAAGGGCAAGGCGATTCTCATGTCTACCCACGTTTTGGATTCAGCCGAGAAGATGTGTGATCGCTTTGTGATTTTGCACCATGGACAGGTCTTAGCACAGGGGACTCTCGAGGAGCTCCGTCAGACTTTTGGCGACGATAGTGCCAGTCTTAACGATATTTACATGCAGTTAACTAAGGGAGAATTGTCATGATAGCTAAGCTATTTAAGGAGCGTAGCAAGCGATTCAATGCCCGCTGTGCTAAGTATAGTCGCTACGTGTTTAATGATCATTTTATCTTGGTTCTTCTCTTTCTGCTAGGTTTTGTCTTGGTTCAGTATAGCCAGTTGCTTCGACATTTTCCAAAGAATCCGTGGGCAATTATTCTTGGCTTGCTTATGCTTTGTCTGTTATTACCTTTCTGGGGGAATATTGCGACTTATCTAGAACCTGCGGACAAGCACTACCTTTTGGTTAAGGAAGAAGAGGTGCTAGACCATGTTAAGAAGGCAACAGGACGTGCTTTTAGATTTTGGGTAATAGTACAAACCCTGATTTTTATTTTGGTTATTCCTCTCTTTTTAGCCTTGAGACTTCCAGTTTGGGGAGTTATCCTTGTAGCTGTGGCTATGGCTATTCTTAAGTATGTTATTTTCCAGAAAAAGGCTCAACCTTTTTATAAGCAGTCTGGACTGAATTGGACTGAAGCTATTGCAGGAGAAAATAAGCGTCAACAATCGATCTTGAAGTTCTTTTCACTCTTTACCAATGTTAAAGGGATTACGTCGAGTGTTAAACGTCGTGCCTATTTGGATGGTGTTCTCAAACGTACAAAGAAAGACAAGGAAAATACCTGGTATAATCTTTACCTAAGAGCCTTCTTGCGTTCTGGAGATTACTTTGCCCTTAGCCTACGCCTTTTTGCCCTAACGCTTTTAGTTATCTTTTTGGTTCCTGAAAAATGGCTGGCTATGGTTCTTGTGGTTGTTTTTGACTACCTTTTGCTCTTCCAGCTCACGGCGCTTAAATCGCACTTTGCTTATCAGAGAATGGCTAACCTTATGCCAGTTGGAAAAGACATGCAGGTGAGCAATCTTAAGCGCTTGATTACTCAGATTGTACTTGTGCTGACTCTGGTCCAGGCTATTTGCCTCTTCGATCTTAAATTTAGCCTGATCTTGGTTGGAATTATGCTAGTTTTGAGCCTTGTTTACCTACCAGCCAAGCTTAAGAAGATGATTGACTAACACCTATTAAATAAGTTAAAATAGAAACGAATGACTAAAGAAAAAGGAGATGCCTAGGTGACATCAACAGATAAAGATTTGAGCCTGACTCCTCTCAAAGGAAATAGTGGTAAGGCCTATATGGGAACTTACCCAAACGGAGATCGCGTCTTTGTGAAGATGAATACAACACCAATCTTGGCAGCTCTTGCCAAGGAACAGATTGCACCACAGCTCTTGTGGGCTAAGCGTCTGGGAAATGGTGACATGATGAGTGCACAGGAGTGGCTTGATGGTCGTATTTTGACCAAACATGACATGAACAGTAAACAGATTATCCAAATTCTTGGTAATTTGCACCGCTCTAAACACTTGGTTAATCAACTTTTGCAGTTGGATTATCATATTGAAAATCCTTTTGATCTTCTACACGAGTGGGAAGAAAATGCCGCTTATCAATTGCGTGAAAATGGCTTCCTTCAAGACGTTGTTAGAGATTTGAAACGTCATCTTCCAGAGTTTCGTGCGGAGATTGCAACAATTGTTCACGGAGATGCTCGTCATAGTAACTTTGTCATCACAACCTCAGGATTGATTTATTTGGTTGATTGGGATTCTGTACGTCTAACAGATCGTATGTATGATGTGGCACAAATCCTCAGCCATTACATTCCATTGGCACATTGGCCCCAGTGGTTGTCATACTATGGCTATAAGAACAATGACCTTGTGATGGACAAGATTTACTGGTATGGGCAATTTTCATACTTGACACAGATTTCAAAATTCTTTGATAGTCGTGATATGGAACATGCCAACCGAGAGATTTATGAACTTCGTAAATTCAGAGAGACCTTGCACAGATATTAGAAAGTAGACATGCGAGTTAGAAAACGTAAAGGTGCAGAGGAACACCTAGCTAACCATCCTCAGTACGTTATTCTTGAGCCGGAAGCTGCTAAAGGTAAGTGGCATGAGCTTTTTGGTAATGATAATCCTATCCATATCGAGGTAGGATCTGGTAAAGGGGCCTTCATTACTGGTATGGCCCAACAAAACCCTGACATCAACTACATTGGTATTGATATTCAGTTGTCTGTTTTGAGCTATGCCTTGGATAAGGTCTTGGCTTCTGGTGCTGAAAATGTCAAACTCTTGCGTGTGGATGGATCTTCCTTGACCAACTATTTCGAAGATGGTGAAGTGGATATGATGTATCTGAATTTCTCAGATCCATGGCCTAAGAGCCGTCATGAGAAACGTCGTCTAACTTACAAGACTTTCCTAGATACTTATAAGCAAATTCTGCCTAAAAACGGAGAGATTCACTTTAAGACAGACAATCGTGGACTTTTCGAATACAGTTTGGCGAGCTTTTCACAGTATGGAATGGTTCTCAACAAAGTTTGGTTGGACCTTCATGCAAGTGATTATGAGGGCAATGTCATGACTGAGTACGAGCGTAAGTTCTCAGAAAAAGGTCAGGTCATCTACCGAGTAGAGGCTCAGTTTAAAGATTAATTATTGAAAACTTGATTAAAAATAACGATTAGCCTATTGATGGCTAATCGTTTGATGTGGAGAGGTCGCATAGAGGCCGAGTGCGCACGCTTGGAAAGTGTGTAGTCCTTAACGGGGCTCGGGGGTTCGAATCCCCTCCTCTCCTTTGAGAAATAGACAAAGTGTCCCTTCCGTTTTAGAGGCTCTTTGTCAACTGTAGTGGGTGACGAAAAGCTAACATCTAGAGAGAACCTGATAGGTTTTCTCTTTTTGTATGTTCAGAGTGATGAAAACACGCTTCCTAAAGTTAATAAAGTTTCTAAAACCGAAGCCCAGACGTTTAATATCTTTGATAAGCTTATTGGTCCCCTCCAATTTTGCATTTGAGTAATGTGTTTCTAGTGCATTTTTGATGTATTGTTTATGTTTACGAAAAGTCCTAAAGACTGTTTTGAAGTAATGATTGACCTTGCTTATATTCTCCTCTATGAGTTCAAAAAACTCATCCCCCCTCTTCTCCTGAAAGTGAAAAAGCAAAAGCTGATAGAGGTTATAATAATTGGTGAGTTCTTCTGAGAAATTCAGTGTCTTCTCAACGACTTCATGTGGGCATAATGTTTGATGGAAGGTCTTTGAGTAAAAAGGGTTGAGAGATAACTTACGGCTGTCCTTTTGGAAGAGTCTCCAGTGATTTTTTAAAGCTCGATAAGGTAGTGACTTCTTATCAAACTGGTTCATAATCGCAATTCTTGTCTTTAAAAAGGCACGTCCAAGGTGCTGGATGATGTGGAAACGATCAATAATGATTTCGGCATTTGGAAAAAGTCTTCGAGCTAGTGGCATATAGGCTCCTGACATGTCCATCGTGATAAACCGTACCTTTTGTCGTACTTTCAATGGATACTTCAAAAAGTAGTTTCGAATAGTGGTTTGACGGCGATTATCAAGGATGGTTATGAGTTTGTTTGTCTCATAGTTTTGAGCCACAAAAGCGAGTTCACCTTTCTTGAACCCAAACTCATCCCAGGACATAACAGCTGGGAGTTTGTCATAATGTTCCTTGAAAGTAAACTGGTCAAGTTTACGATAGACAGTGGACGTCGATACACGAAGTCTTCTGGCAATATCCGTTAGTGATACCTTCTCAGTTAGAAGTTGTGCAACCTTTTGTCGAACAAGATTGGAGATTTGGCAGTTTTTCTCAACGATTGATGTCTTAGCTACCGTGACTCTCCTACACACTTTACACTGGAAGCGACGTTTCTTCAGACGTAGTAGTGTTGGAGTTCCAGCTTGTTCAAGAAGAGGGATTTTAGAAGTCTTTTGAAAGTCGTACTTGATCATCTTTCCATGGCAATGAGGACATGATGGTGCAGGGTAATCAAGTTTTGCATGAATCTCGATATGAGTGTTAGTTTCAAAAACAAGTGAAATAATGATGTTAGGGTCTTTAATTCCAATTAATTCTGTGGTATTCTTAATAAGTCTCATGAGTTCTTCCTAATGATGGTTTGGTCGCTTTTCATTATAGTTCTTATGGGACTTTTTGTTTACACTCAAAAAGCTCCATAATCTCTACAGTGGTTTTACCCACTACAGAAATTATAGAGCCGTTTTAGAAGGGACACTTTTTAGGTATAGTAATTAAAAAGAAGATGGTTTTAACAGCTTTTTATGATAGGAGGACTCAATCCTTAGTCCCAAGGGCTCTGAATCCCTGCTACCCAACCGGTACAGAGGGCGCTAGTAATGTTAAAGCCACCAGTATGGGCATTGATGTCAAGTACCTCTCCTGCAAAGTGTAGGTGAGGGACTTTTTTACTTTCTAGAGTCTTGGGATTAATTTCCTTAAGGTCAACGCCACCTTTAGTCACAAAGGATTTGGCAAGTGACATTTTACCTGTGATTGGAATTTCCATGCCCTTAAGCTGACTGATAATGTTTTCCAAGTCTTTTGGATGCAGTTGTTTAACCTTGCTATCAGCCTTGTCTTCTGCTAGGAATTCAGCGACACGCTCAGGTACAAGAGCTTTGAGGGTGTTTTTGACAGATTTCTCGCGATTTTCCTCAAAGTAAGCCTTGAGATTTTCTTGGCTTTGGTTGGGAAGAAAGTCCAGATGAGCTATCTCACCACCCTTGACAAAACTGGAAAGACGTAGGGCGGCTGGTCCAGATAGGCCAAAATGGGTGAAGAGAAGGTCGTGAGTAATCTTGTGTTTGCCATAGGACAGAGTGACATCGTCAAGAGAAATTCCCTGTAAAGCCTTGTGAGGAAAGTCGGTTAGGAGTGGACTTTCCGCAGCTTCAAGTTCAGTGACATGGAGCTTAAAATGGCGGGCAATATCATGTCCAAAACCAGTTGAACCAGTCGATGGGTAGGATTTTCCTCCAGTTGTGACGATGAGTTTATCACTGGTAAAAGTCTGGTCTGAAGACTTAACTTGGAATTGCTTATCAACTTTTTTGACGGAGACAACTTCTGTATTGGTAAGGATACTAGCGCCCAGTTCTTGAATTTTATTTTCCAGAGCTTGGATGATGGTCCGTGATTTATCTGTCTTAGGGAAGACACGTCCGTGATCCTCAACCTTGAGTTTGACACCATTGTCCTCGAAAAAAGCAATGATATCGTGGTTATCAAATTGTGAAAAGACGCTATAGAGGAAACGTCCATTACCAGGAATGCCTGCTAGAAGGTCGTCTAAAGTCCCGTTGTTAGTAACATTACAACGTCCACCACCAGTACCAGACAGCTTCTTTCCGAGACGTTTGTTTTTTTCAATTAGGAGGGTTTGTTGGCCATAGAAGGCTGAGGCAATGGTTGCCATCATGCCAGCAGGCCCTCCACCAATAACGATAGTATCAAAATGTTTCATGCCTTTATTTTAGCATAATTTAAAAAGGGAGAATAGTTGGTAAATGGTCAGTTTTTTTAGACAATTTATGTTAGAATAGGAGTAGAAGTTTAAATTAGAATAGTTATTAACTATGGAGGAAAATATCGTGTCTGAAAATAACATGAAACACCGTTCATCTGTCTACGATAGCATGGTTAAATCACCTAACCGTGCCATGCTTCGTGCGACTGGGATGACGGATGATAGTTTTGAAAAGCCTATTGTTGGGGTTATCTCAACTTGGGCTGAGAACACACCATGTAATATCCACTTGCACGGTTTTGGTCAAATTGCCAAAGAGGGTGTTAAAGACGCGGGTGCTTGGCCGGTTCAATTTGGTACGATTACCGTTGCCGATGGTATTGCCATGGGGACACCAGGGATGCGTTTCTCATTGACATCTCGTGATATCATTGCTGACTCAATCGAAGCAGCTATGGGTGGTCACAACGTCGATGCCTTTGTTGCAATCGGTGGTTGTGATAAGAACATGCCTGGTTCTATGATTGCCATTGCTAACATGGATATTCCAGCGATTTTTGCCTATGGTGGTACCATTGCACCAGGTAATCTTAACGGTAAGGATATCGACTTGGTTTCTGTTTTCGAAGGTATCGGTAAATGGAACCACGGTGATATGACCGCAGAAGAGGTTAAAAATCTTGAATGTAATGCCTGCCCTGGCCCTGGTGGTTGTGGTGGTATGTATACTGCCAACACAATGGCGACAGCAATCGAAGTAATGGGGATGAGCCTTCCAGGATCATCATCTCACCCTGCAGAATCAGCTGAGAAGAAAGCAGATATCGAAGAAGCAGGTCGTGCAGTTGTTAAGATGCTTGAACTAGGTCTTAAGCCATCAGATATCTTGACACGTGAAGCCTTTGAAGATGCCATCACTGTCACAATGGCACTTGGTGGTTCAACAAATGCGACACTTCACTTGCTTGCTATTGCTCATGCAGCTAACGTTGATTTGACACTTGAAGATTTCAACGATTTCCAAGAGCGTGTGCCTCACTTGGCTGACTTGAAACCTTCAGGTCAATATGTCTTCCAAGATCTTTACAATGTTGGTGGTGTACCAGCCGTTATGAAATACCTTCTTAAGAATGGTTTCCTTCACGGTGATCGTATCACATGTACTGGTAAGACTGTTGCAGAAAACTTGGAGGCCTTCGATGATTTGACACCAGGTCAAAAAGTCATCATGCCGCTTGAAAATCCTAAACGTGCTGATGGTCCATTGATTATCTTGAAAGGTAACTTGGCTCCAGAAGGTGCGGTTGCCAAAGTATCAGGGGTTAAAGTTCGTAACATCACTGGTCCTGCTAAAGTATTTGACTCAGAAGAAGATGCCATCGAAGCAGTTCTTTCTGATGAAATCGTTGATGGCGACGTAGTTGTTGTACGTTTTGTAGGTCCTAAGGGTGGTCCTGGTATGCCAGAAATGTTGTCATTGTCTTCAATGATCGTTGGTAAAGGTCAAGGGGACAAGGTTGCCCTCTTGACAGATGGACGTTTCTCAGGTGGTACTTACGGACTCGTTGTTGGTCACATTGCTCCTGAAGCTCAGGTTGGTGGACCTATTGCCTACCTCCGTACAGGTGATATGGTTACAGTTGACCAAGATACCAAAGAAATTACGATGCACGTTTCAGACGAAGAGTTGGCGAAACGTAAAGCGGAAACTGAGTTGCCACCACTTTATAGCCGTGGTGTCCTCGGTAAATACGCTCACATCGTTTCTTCAGCGTCACGTGGTGCCGTTACCGACTTCTGGAATATGGATAAATCAGGTAAAGCCTAATGAAATGATATCAACAAAATCACACCGGACATTTGTTCGATGTGATTTTTTGATATTAATTTCTAAGACAGTTGTTGGCAGTGTGATGACAAGTAATGGTTTGTCTGTTGTTACTCTAGTAAAAAACCGGTTGGAAATGTCCAACCGGTTTTCCTTTTATTTTCCGCCTCGAGGTGAGATACCAAGAGCGATACGTCCATAACGACTGATGCGTGTCATCTTCCAGACCGGTGAATAAGTGGTTTCCACCTTGACAGAGTTAATACCGTCAATGGATTTTAGCTTTTCAGCGATTTCATAAGGCATAGTCTCTTCACAGCCACAACCAGTATCAGTAAAGGTCATAAGGAAGTAGCAGTGGCCATTTTCATCGACAGTGATTTCATAAATCAAACCAAGGTTGTAAATGTCTAGCTCAATCTCAGGGTCGAATACAGTGGTCATTTGTTCGACGATTGGCTCTAAGAAGGGCTGGGCCAAATCATTGACCTTAATATCATCACGGAAGTTTTTCATAGGACTCATTCTTTCTATTTTGCTTTTGTTTATTATGGCATAATTTAGGGCTTTTTTCAATCTCGGATGGCAATATGAGGCTTTAGTAAGCGAGTAAAGTAACAATAAAAAAAACTCCAACAGTCAAACCGTTGAAGATAATGTGATTTATGCTTCAATATCAAGTCGTTTTGCAACCAAGGTTGCTCGAATACCATCAAAAATTGGAGCAAGAATGAAAATCCCAAACCTTGTGGAATTGTTCCCACCATTCCTAGATACAACAGATCTGATACCGACCAAACTCAATTTGGAAGTACCGATTGTTTAAGTTAAAGACTTTCCTTCTATATACATTTATACCCACACATAGTTTACCAAAAGCTTAGCTTCCTATCAAGTAAATTGTTTGAAGAGTGAAAGGAAAAAAAGTCCTTCAGATATCCAGAATAACTAGTCAAATTGACAGAAAGGAGTGATTGTGATATTCTCATAGTAAGACATTTCAAGAGAAAATGAGGCTATTATGAGTATTGAAAAGACAGTCAGCGAGATTGCTGAAATCCTTGGCGTTAGTCGTCAAGCAGTCAATAATCGTGTCAAACAACTTCCAGAAGAAGATCTAGAAAAAAATGCTAAAGGAGTTACTGTCGTTAAACGCAGTGGCTTGATTAAGTTGGAGGAAATCTACAAGAAAACCATCTTTGACGATGAGCCAATCGATGAAGAAACAAAACAACGTGAGTTGTTGGAGATTCTTGTAGACGAGAAAAACTCTGAGATTGCCCGTCTCTATGCTCAGTTGAAGGCTAAGGACGAGCAGTTGTCTAACATGGATGACCAATTGCGTGTCAAAGACGTTCAAATCGCCGAAAAGGACAAGCAAATTGATCAACAGCAGCAATTGACCTTGACTGCTATGAAGGACAAGGAAGAGCTTAAACTGGAACTTGATGAGGCTAAGGTTGAGGTTGACGAAGCCAAGGCCCAAGTGGAAGAAATCCAGACCAAACAAGAAGAAGCTTCTAAAAAAGGTTTTTTTGGACGTCTATTTGGAAAATAAAAAAGAAGCTGGGACTCAGTCTCAGCTTTAACTATTGTAGGAGATAAAGATGGAAAATTTAGAAACATATATTGCCTTTGATTTGGAGTTCAATACGGTGGATGGCGTTAGCCATATCATCCAAGTGTCGGCGGTTAAGATGGACCAGCATAAGGAAGTGGACCAGTTTGACTCTTTTGTCTATTCGGATGTTCCTTTGCAGTCCTTTATCAATGGTTTGACTGGAATTACAGCGGATAAGATTGCCAAGGCACCAAAGCTAGAGTCTGTTCTGGCGGATTTTAAATCATTTGTTGGTGACACTCCACTTATTGGCTACAATGCTCTTAAATCAGATTTGCCTATTCTAGCTGAAAATGGTTTGGACTTGGAAGAGCAATATGCTTTAGATGTTTTCGATGAGGCCTTTGACCGTCGTGCTTCTGATTTGAACGGTATTGTTAACCTCAAGTTGACTAGTGTGGCAGATTTCTTTGGAATCAAGGGACACGGTCATAACAGCTTGGAGGATGCTCGTATGACCGCACAGATTTACGAGAAGTTTCTCGAATTAGATGAGAATGCCAAACTTTTGGAGCAACAGGAAGAAGTCAGTAACAATCCTTTTGCTGCCTTAGGTTTGGGTGGCCTTTTCGACTAGGGCTTTACAGAAGCTGTAAAGGGTGTAAAGAGTGATAGCTAACTTTTTCTGTAAGAAAAGAAAATCCTCTAGGGTTAGGGCTTGCATATTACCTTGCGTTATAAGGTGGAATCTAGGTATCAAGGGTGGCCAAGGTCCTCCTTTGATAGAAAATCTTAAAAGGAGGTGACTGAGATGTCGCAGTTTTCAACAGGGGAGTTGGCTAAGGCAGCAGAAGTGTCTGTTAGGACTGTCCAGTACTATGATCAACGAGGTATCTTGACGCCGTCTGAAGTCACAGAAGGTGGTCGGAGAATCTATTACGAATCAGACTTGGAACGCCTGCAAGTCATTTGTTTCTTAAGAGATTTGGATTTCTCAATTAATCAAATCAAAAAACTCTTGCAAGAGGAGAATAGGGAACAGGTTTTAGAGCTTTTGTTGACAGATCAAATCGAGAGCTTGGAAAAGTCTTCGAAGGAAATAGAGGTCAAACTAAAACGTGCCCATCACTTGCAAAAAGAAACTGCTAAGTGGCGTCAACTTTCACTAGAAGATTTGTCAGACATTTCACGTCTTATGGAAAATCAAAAATCATGGCGAAATTTGCAGTTGAGAATGTATGGGAGTATTGTTCTAATCTCCCTTCTTTATCTGGTAAGTCTACTGATAGTCATTTATTATTTTAAGGATCCTAGAGGTTTGTTTGTTGTCTGCCCCGCATTTATCATAGCCACAAATTTAGTGGTGTTTCACTATAGAAAGCAGTTCGAATACCTCTGTCCTAATTGTCATAAGGCTTTTGACCCTAGTTTTAAAGACTTTGCTCTTGCAGGGCATACTCCTAGGACTCGTAAACTGACTTGTCCTCATTGTCATGTGAAGACCTACTGTCTAGAGTTGGCTAAGACTAAAACGAAATAAATTATTGAACATAAAAAACGCTTGAGAATTGCTTCTCAGGCGTTTTTAGCTTATTCAACTGAACTTAGGGCTTCAAGCATATTTAGTTTGGCAAGGCGTTTGTTAACGACGAAGCCAAGGATAATAAGAATGAAGCCGATAAGAACAGCTGGTAGAAGGTAAGTAGCCAATCCGATAGATGGATCAAACATGATACGATCTGGTGGAATGATGCTTACCATATATTGGTGGAGTGCTTGTCCAAGACCAAACCCTACGAAGATACCGATGATAGACAGGTAAATAGTTTCACGATAGATGTAGAGGGATACTTCATTATTGTAGAAACCAAGAACCTTAACGGTTGAAAGTTCGTGGATACGTTCTGAAACGTTGATGTTAGTTAGGTTATAGAGAACAACCACAGCAAGGAGAATGGAAACCGTAATCAAAATACCAATAACCTGTGTCAATGAATTGACCATAGTGCTGATTTGCAGTTTAAGGTTGTTGTTTTGAACAACACCGTAAACATTTGGTAAGTTGATGAATTTGGCTGCCATATTTTCAACATTTTGCTTAGTTGGTTCAGCGAGAGTAACAAGGTTGGCATTATTCACTGAAGGTGTTCCAAAAGCTTTTTGGTAGTAGCTAGCATTCATAAAGAGGAAATGCCCCATGTACATTTCAGTGATACCAGCTATCTTAATCTTGACAGATTCATCCTGACTGTTTTGCACAGTAATGGTATCTCCGACCTTGAGGTTTAGAAGTTTTGCCATTTTTTCAGAGATAATTGCTCCCTCATTAGATAGCTTGAGAGTCTTATTGCGGTCTCGGTCATGTAAGCTAACGTAACTGTCAATGAGTTTTTCGTCACGGTCGTTAAAGACAAGGGTTGAGATTTCTTGAGTGTCCTTATTGGTACCGGCAATTTTTTGCAAGGTTTCAAAATGGACATTCAAGTATTCTTTGACGTCTTTGCTATCGAGGAGTTTAGTGAGTTCCTCATCCAGAGCACTTGACGCATTTGGTTGCTTGGCAACAATCATATCATAGTGAATGATGTCTTCAAACTGTTGCTGGTTAAGGTTAGATACAGAAGATCGAATTCCTAAACCTGCAAAGAGAAGTGCAATAGAACCTGCGACACCAAAGAGGGTCATAAACATCCGTTGCTTATAGCGGAAAATATTACGCATGGTAACTTTTTCCGTAAAGCTGAGACGTTTCCAAAGCGGTGTGATGCGCTCTAGGACAATCTTAGCTCCTGCTCGAGGTGGTTTTGGAAGGAGGAGTTGGGAAGGCTTTTCCCAGAGCTCTTTTTTGGCAACCACAAAGGCAGGTAGCACAGCAGATAAGAGACCTAAAAGGAAGGCCACAAGGGTAAGTCCTAAGTAGAAGTGCAATTCAAAAGCAGGAAGCTGCAAATCGCTCTTATAAGTGTTGTGAATTAGAATCGGAAGTAGTGTATGACCGGTAATAACACCTGCGGTTGTACCAGTAATACTCGTTATCAAACCATAAATGACGAATTTATGGATAATTCGCGAATTACTGTAGCCTAGGGCGTTGAAAATACCAGCCTTACCACGCTCTTCTTCAACAAAGCGTCCCATGGTTACAAAGGTAACCAAAGCTGCCATAAAGTAGAGGGCGACAGGGAAGATGTTACTCACATCGTGAATGATGTTAATATTACTTTCATAAGCAACATATCCCTCAGAACCCGGAATCTCTCGACGAGAGTAGAATTGATAGCTAGGCGCTGGTAAATTATCGACCATTGCTTGACTTTCTTCGAGTTCTTTTTGCTTGGCTTCAATCTTGTTAGTAGCTTCTTTGACATTAGCAGCTTCAGCAGCGTTGCTTGTAGCCATTTGCTGGGTCTGTGCGAGGGCTGTTTCAAGTTCTTGTTTAGCTTGAGTAATTTGAGCTTGAGACTGAGACTTGATCTCAGTTAGGCGTTTCTCAGGTTCATCTTTAAAGAGTTTCTTGAGTTCAGCCTTTCGTTCAGAAATCTTATTTGCGTATTCTTCACTAAAAGGACTAACATTTTCCAAATCCTTGTAGCGGATGCGGGCAATCATGTAATCGTTAGAGGTGAAGTCCGTCTCTGGAACAATGGCGTAGCCATCTAGTTTCCCCGTACCAGCGCTGGCATTACCAAGACGGTTCCTAGAGAGAAGTTCAGAGGAATTAACAAAACCAGTAATGGTATATGTTTGTTCCTTTAACTGTTTTTGCCCTGAGCTATCTACTGGCTCAGAAAAGTTAATCTTATCTCCAACGCTATATTCTTCTTTATAAGTTGAGGAAAGAGCGATTTCCCCGTCCTTGGTAGGAAGTTTCCCCTCAATAAGGTCGTAAGTGGAGATTTTCTTAGGTTTAGAGAAGATACGAAATGCCGTATTCGTCCCCTTGACGACAGCATCTTTGAAATAACCATACTCGATGTCTACATTCTTCTTTTTTATTGTATTGAGAAGGTCCTGATCGGTTTGGTTGATACTGTAAGTACTGATTAAGCTCAAGTCAGCTGTTTGATGCGTCTTGAAGAAGTGTTCCCCAGTTTTCTTCATATTAGGAGAAGTTACTTTAAGACCAATCAAGGCAAAGGATCCCAGTGCCATAAGTAAGGCAATAGAGAGCATACGCCCTTTAGAAGCTACAAAGGTTCGCCAAACATCTTTCCAATAAGTTGTTTTTTTCATGACGTTGCTCCTTTCTAGTATTCCAAGTCCTCGATTTTTTGTGGATTAGGATTAAGTTCCACACTCTTAATCTTGGCATCGTGCATTCGAATGACACGATCGGCAATTGGAGCTAGAGAAGCATTATGGGTAACGATAATAACAGTTGTTCCCTGTTTGCGAGCCATTTCTTGAAGGAGGGTCAGGATTTGTTTCCCTGTTTGATAATCCAGAGCCCCTGTTGGTTCATCACAAAGAAGAATCTTTGGATTTTTGGCAACGGCGCGTGCAATAGCGACACGTTGTTGCTCCCCACCAGATAGTTGTGATGGGAAGTTGTCTAAGCGGTCTCCCAAACTGACTTCGACTAGTGTTTGAGTAGCATCTTTAGCGTTTGGAACGATTTCAGATGCTAGTTCGACGTTTTCCCTGGCCGTAAGGTTAGAAACTAAGTTGTAAAATTGGAACACAAAGCCAACGTCCTCACGACGATAGGTTGTAAGTTCTTTGGCTGTGTATTCAGAGATATGCTTACCATCAATAATGACGCGGCCTTCGTCATTGGTGTCCATACCACCCAAGATGTTAAGAACGGTTGATTTCCCAGCGCCAGAGGCACCAAGAATAACGACAAGCTCCCCTTTTTCGATATCAAAGCTTACGTCGTTGTTTGCGATAATTTCCAGATCACCGGTTTTATAGCGTTTATAGCTATGCTTCATTTGAATATAAGCCATGAATTTCCCTTTCATACGAAAATAATGATGCTGATAATTACCTATCTTTCCGTACTCTATTGTAACGGATTTTCCTTGGAATATCTAGGTTTTGAGGCAAAAAAAGGGTTAAAAGTGGAGAGGTTCTTCTTACATGTGACAGAAATGTGGACGAAGCGCTTACATATGAGAATATACTATTTCAAATGAGCTTTGAGTAAGGTGAAGATTTGGTGAAATAGTTATAAAGTTAGGTTATTTTTAGTCTTTTACGGAGTGGATATACTATTTTTTTCAATTTCTATAATTATCGGAGAGTTTAGGTCGGTAAATACTTCATCATAGGGGTGCCAAAGGGGATTTAGTTTTCCGTCAAAGTTGATGATAGATAAAGAGTTTTTTCATAGTTTCTAGCAATGACGTATCCAGAATACGGACATTTTTTTTGAATTTGGAGGATACATTTTCTATATGGGGAAAGTTATTTATGGGGAAATAGAGGGCTTTTCGTAATGATTTTTTTTGTGTTAGTTATTTTTAAAGAAGTTGTAAACACCTTAAAAATATATATCTAAATGAGAGATATGCATCTTTAAGATTAGTTATTTATTATGAGGCATTCCATAAAGTTACCCTTAAATCCTTTTGTTGTGGCATTCTTTTGACTAATAGAGGAATTCTAGTTCCTAATCTTATTTTAGGATGTTTAGAATTCGACTTCCTGTCTCAAGAATTCTTTTTTATAGTTACATTTAAAGTGTTTGGACAGAATTTTGCTATCCGATAAAATTTTTTTGGAGATAAGTCAGCAAAAGTGCTTTCTGAAGAATCTGTCTAAAAAACAACTATTATTTCCCTAAGTACTACTTAAAGAAATTACCATTTGCATAGCGTAAAAAAGCTAATCTGATAATAGATTAGCACCAATTTTAAGACATGAAGTTGTCATTTGTTTAAAATGCTTAAAAATTAAAGAAACGCTTGAAATCAAGGGGATTGCATGCTAATATTGTTATCTGGGTGAAGGGGTGGTCAAACAGCTCAACCAACCTTTTGCCTCCTACAGCAGTAAATAGGACGCCTTGTTAGCCAGTTAGAGCTAACCAAATAAATAGTGAGGGATTTATGATTAAGAACAAAGATAATGGTTTTATCGGCAAAGCAATAATCAGCTTGATTGCTACTTTGGGGACTCTGGCTTTATTCATGGGTACCAGCGGGGCTTCGGCTGACGTCAAAGAAACTCCTAAACTTGATTTAGATGCCAATAAGACTATGGTTCAAACCGTTAGTGATGAGGACTTGAAGAATCATGATGGGCAAGCTCAGGATACGAAGAAGCAAGAAACACCTGGACAAAAACAGCCAGAAACTGAGGAATCTAAGACTACAGATGAGGAAACTCCTGACTACATCGTTATCACCGAGGTAGTGGATTCGTCGGAGCATAAGCAAGACTCTAATCAAGTGGTTGATGGAGTAGCTCAAACGCTTGACCCAGACTTGTTGAATGAGATTTTAGCTCAAACTAGCGAGGTTGGAGAATACCAGATTTATGTCAAGAATGATGATGAACTATTGATCTCAGGGCCTGTACCTTCCCAAACAGCGAATGAGGATGTGAATTACCCTACTTTAGAAAGTTCATTGGATTCAGCAAGTATTTACTTAGGTCAAAAGAATCGTTATAAATTGGCAAACGAAGAAGACGCACAGTCAGGTCTTGCCTTGGTTGAAGAATAAAATTTTTATATGACTAACACAAAAAGACTTGGACTTCTTGTCCAAGTCTTTTGTATGTTATGACTGAGTTGCTAGATGAGTATATAGAAAAAGGAACCGCGAGATTCCTTTTCATTTTTTAGAATGGCAATTTACCTGCAAAGGCACCCATTGATTTTTTAGTCGCTTCGTCAATTTGTTCAAGAGCATTGTTAAGTGCTTGAACAGTCATATCTTGGAGTGTTTCCACATCATCAGGATCTACGACAGCATCAGCGAAAGTGATGTTAACTACTTTTTTGTCACCAGTTAATTCAGCAACGACCAAGTCTTGGGCTGATTTTCCAGTGAAAGTTGTAGCAGCCAATTCAGCTTGACTTTTTTCCATTTGTTTCTGAAGCTTTTGAGCTTGCTTCATCATGTTTTGCATGTTCATCATAATATTTTCTAGATTCCTTTCATATCAAGGGTTTAGCCCCTGTTTCTTAAATTTTACTGCCCACTTCTGTCCAGAAATAAGTAGTATAAAAATCTTAACTATTATACCATGTTTAGCTTGATTAACAAAGTGAGGAGAAGTATTGGAGGAATTTGTTAAGACTTGATTTTTTCTTGTTCATAAAAATGTTAGATCAGTTACAAAGCCACGAATCCTTAAATTATGAGACTTGTTAAAAATAGTGTACAATGGTTTGTTGTTAATCCGATCAAGAAATTGTTTGGTCGTAGAAAAAGAAAGAGAAGATGACAATGCAAAAAAGAAATATTTTAGCGATTTTTATAGGACTATTTTTAGGGTTGGTTACAGTCATGGGAATGAGCCTATTTACCTTTATTAATTTAAAATTTAACTCTGTTTATTATGCTCAGCATATTCCTCATAAGGAAGGGACAGATCCGGATGTCATTATGCTGATGGAGAATATGGGTTGGGCCTATACACCGGAAATAGAAGGTATTAGCTATGATGATGATGGAATGTACGCTATAACTAGAGAAAAAGGAACGAAAACGTCTATATTAGGTCTTTCAGGTGATACTCTATATTTTAGTTCGGCATCGGGTGATGGCTATCTTTTAAATCATGATTTTTCTATCCAAACTGCTCTTGACAAACGTTATCATACTATTAAATATAATCAACGAAAAGTTCAAAAAGAAATTAGAGAGAGCGTTCAACCTGTGATTGATGTTCAACCAAAACCCTTCATCAATCTTCAATGGTTGTTTAATTTAATTTATCAAAGTAGGTTTAATTAAAGTTTGGTCGTAGAAGAGGAAGGAGAAGATGACAATGAAAATAAGCAATATTTTAGGGATTTTTGTAGGATTATTTATAGGGTTGGTTACAGTCTTAGGAATGAGCCTATTTATCTTTATTAATTTAAAATCTAACTCTGTTTATTATGCTCAGCATATTCCTCATAAGGAAGGGACAGAGCCAGATATCGTTATGTTGGTAGAGAATATGGGATGGATTTATACACCGGAGATTGATGGTATTCGATACGTCGATGATGGAACAAATGCTATTATAAATACTAAAAGCAAATCTTTTTTAACAAAAAGTTCAGGAAGTTTTTTATATGATAAAGATAATATGACTATCGGTTTTGACAGTACGTTTAGATTTGAGGACGTCAGTTATTTTTCAGAAGAAGCAAAAAGAACTAAAGTTAATGAATCAAAAATTAAACGAGAGATCAGGAAAGATTTTTCCCCAATTATGAAGGTTCAACCAAAACCATTAATCAATCTTCAGTGGTTGTTTAATTTAATTTATCAAAGTAGGTTTAATTAGAGAAAAAGAAAGAGAAGATGACAATGAAAAAAAGCAATATTTTAGGGATTTTTGTAGGACTATTTATAGGGCTGGTTACAATTTTAGGAATGAGCCTATTTAGTTTTTTTAATTTAAAATACCACTCTGTTTATTATGCTCAGCATATTCCTCATAAGGAGGGGACAGAGCCGGATATTGTTATGCTGATGGAGAATAATGGCTGGATTTATACACCGGAAATAGATGGTATTAGCTATGATGAGGACGGGACGTACGCTATAACTAGAGAAAAAGGAACAGAATCGTCTGTATTAGGTTTTTCAGATGGTACTCTAGTCTTTTACCCGGACTCAGGTGAAAGTTATATTTTTAATCGTAATTTTACTCTCCAACATGCTTTTGATGAACATTATCACAATATTAAGTATAATCAACGAAAAGTCCTAAAAGAAATTAGAGAGACCGTTCAACCTGTGATTGATGCTCAACCAAAACCCTTTATCAATCTTCAATGGTTGTTTAATTTAGTTTACCAAAGTAGATTTAATTAGAGAAAAGGATAGCATAGAAGTGTTTTGTAGAGACTTCTGCCTTTGCTATTTGAAAGTAGCTTAATTTGATAGAAAAAGGTGGGGATAGTGATTCGATATAGTAGGTCTATTTCCTTGCTATTCATGACGGCTAACCTTTGAAAACACCTCATTTTTATGCTACTATGAAAGTTATGAAAAAACAGTTACAAGGCTTGACGCAGGTGGAGGTCAAGCGGCGGATAGATGCCGGTAAAACAAATCATTTTAAAGCAAAAACTGGCTCCAGCAATTGGGAGATTTTTAGGCGTAATGTCTTTAACTCCTTTAATGTGCTCAATTTTGCAATCTTTGTGGCCTTGATTGCTGTTCAGGCTTGGTCTAATCTTTTTTTCTTTGGGATTATTGTGCTTAATGCCTTTACGGGGATGATGACGGAGTTGCGTGCCCGTCGCATGATTGATAAGCTCAATCTCATGAATAAGGATCAGATTCGTGTGGTGCGTGATGGACAGCTTGTTTCTATTGATCCTAAGGATATTGTCTTGGATGATGTCATGCTCTTGTCTGCGGGTGAGCAGGTTCCTAGTGATGCCGTGGTTGTTGATGGGATAGCCGAGCTTAACGAGGCCATGCTGACTGGTGAGAGTGATCACATTCTAAAGAAAGATGGGAAGGAGTTGCTCTCCGGTTCTTATCTTGTGAGTGGTCAGGTCTATGCCAGAGTCATTCATGTAGCCGAGGACAATTACGCTAACAAGCTTATGCTAGAGGCCAAGAATCATAAGCCAATCGTGTCCCGTATTCTTTATAATATGGACAAGATTGCTAAGTTTACGGGAAAGATTGTCATACCGTTTGGGCTTGCGCTCTTTTTTGAGGCTTACTTGATTAAACAGCTCTCCCTTCAAGAGTCGGTAGTTACCAGTTCGACAGCCCTTCTGGGAATGTTGCCTAAGGGAATTGCCCTTTTGACTATTACATCACTTTTGACGGCTGTCATTAAACTTGGGATGAAACATATCTTGGTGCAAGAGATGTACTCTGTTGAAACCTTGGCCCGTGTAGACGTGCTTTGTTTAGATAAGACAGGGACGATTACACAAGGAAAGATGACAGTTAAAGGTCTGGAACTACTGTCAGAGCGTTTTACGAAAGAGGAGTTGGAGCGTTTGCTTGCAGCTTATATGCAACATAGCAAGGATAAAAATGCAACAGCTCAGGCTATTCGAAATGCTTATGAGGGTCTGGAACATCATTATCAGGTAGGTGACGTTATTCCATTTTCAAGCGATCGTAAATGGGGTGCTGTGAGCGTTAATGGGCTTGGAACTCTCTTTTTGGGAGCACCTGAGATGCTTCTTAAGGAAAATCCCAAGGCAGTCGATCAGGCTCAGGCACGAGGGTCTCGTGTTTTGATTTTGGCTTGGAGTCAGTCTGGTGTTGATACAGAGACCATGATTTTGCCGAATGACGTCGAGGCTTTGACTTTACTTGAAATTGCCGATCCTATTCGTGAGGATGCTGCAGAAACTCTGGAATACCTGCGTTCAGAAGATGTGACGCTTAAGATTATTTCTGGTGACAATCCAGTGACGGTGTCTCATATTGCTCATCAAGCTGGTTTTGCCGACTATCAAAGCTATATTGACTGTTCTAAGGTCAGCGATGAGGAGTTAGAGGCTTTGGTTGAGGATACTGCGATTTTTGGTCGTGTATCTCCGCACCAGAAAAAGTTGTTAATCCAAACCCTTAATGCCAATGGGCATACGACAGCTATGACTGGTGATGGTGTCAATGATATCTTGGCACTGCGTGAAGCGGATTGTTCGATTGTTATGGCAGAGGGAGATCCTGCAACACGTCAGATTGCCAACTTGGTGCTTATGGATTCTGAGTTTAAGGACATTCCTGAAATTCTATTTGAGGGACGCCGTGTGGTTAATAATATTGCCCACATTGCACCGATTTTCCTCATTAAAACTGTTTATTCCTTCCTTTTGGGGCTTATCTGTATTGCCAGTATTGTTTTTGGTAAGGCAGAGTACCTCTTGGTCTTTCCTTTTATTCAAGTTCAGATGACTTTGGCGGGTCAATTTATCGAAGGTTTTCCACCGTTTATTTTAACCTTCGAACGTAATATTCGTCCTGTTGAGAAACATTTCCTCAGACGTTCGCTCCAGTTGTCTATTCCTAATGCCTTGATGTTGGTTATCAGTGTTCTTATTTTTCATCTGTCTCAGGTCTATCTTGGCATGAGCAATACGGATATGCTGACGCTGTCTTACTATATGATGGGATCAACGGGTGTCCTTGCCGTTATTCGTGCTTGTATTCCGTTGAATAAGGGGCGTGTGGCCTTGATTATCTACTCAGTCTTTGGCTTCTTGATTAGCTCTTACTATCTTCGAGATGTGATTGAGATTTCGACACTTAATAGCTATACCTTACCAATCTATCTGGTCGCAATGGCTATCTGTACACCACTTTTCTTCTGGATTAGCTATAAACAAGGTGCTTTCCAAAAAGCATAAAGCAAAACTCGAGCTTGGTAACAGGCTTGAGTTTTTTGATAGCTGAACAGTAGGAAAAGCCTTGATGTGTATGAGGTGTGGTACAATAGAAGCATGAAAATAGTAGGTCACTTGACGCCAAAAGTCATTAAAACTTTTGATTTGGACTACAAGCCTGGTGAAGAAATCACGCTGTCTGCACAACGTAAGAAGCATATGGAAAAACATCGCCAGGAATTCAGTGATTTTGATGCCACCTATGAACGTATTCCAGAGATTATTGCTCATCCGGACTATATCGGTCGCCATCCTAATGGCCAGTCCTTGGAATACATCAAACGTATTGATGGTAATGCTTTGGTAGCGGTCAGATTATGTGATAAACTTAATGTCCGTACCATGTTTGTGATTAAAGATTCTAAGCTGAAAAACTATCTAAATGCTGGTAGAGCTAAGAAAATGTGATATAATATAATTAAGAAGTAACAACGAGGGCGGAAGAGGCAGCCGCCGCACCTTCGGGTCTGAAAGAGATGCAGGACTGTCACCCTGCCGTTGTTTATCAACCCAAGAAGTCCCTTTGGGGGCTTTTTTATTTTGTGTAGCTTAGGGACAAGACTATCTCACTTTCTGGATTAGGTATAGACGAATCTTATAGGAGGGGAATTGTCAAAATTAACAGAAAATTCTTGACATCTTTTTAAAAAGGAGTACAATAGTTAGTAAATCAGAAAGTAACTGGTCTTAGATTTTCAGGGAGCCTGCGGTGATTGTGAGTAGGTAATCGAGATGAGCGAACATTGGGCTGATTGGATGATAATGAGAAGGTAACACATATTCTTCTCGGTTGGCACCCCTTACCGTGCAACTCCTTGTTAGAGGAGATAGAGATGATGGTCGTTTTTTTGAGACCATTAACTGAGGTGGTACCGTGTTAAACTAGATTTAATGCCCTCACAGAGTTTTTCTCTGTGAGGTTTTTTGTTTACTTTTATCTTTAAAGGTCTATTTACCTTAAAGGAGTATTATTTCATTATTCAATGAAAGGTTGGGTATTATGGATGCATTAAACGATATTCGAAGTGATATTGATAATATTGACAGTCAGTTAATTCGACTCCTGGCCCAACGTCAAATACTTGTGGAAAAGGCAGGGCGGCTGAAGCCCAAAGGAGATAAGTCCGCAGTCCGGGCGAATAATCGTGTTGCCCAAGTGATAGCTAACCGTCGTAAGGAGGCACTAGAGCTTGGCCTGTCACCAGATGTGGCTGAAAGTGTTTGGCGAAGCATGATTCAAGCCTTTATTGCTTTGGAAGAGAAAGTGAATAAAGAACAATAACGGTGCCGATACATCCTATAAAGGAGTCTTGTATCAGTCTTATTACTCTCGATAAACCAGTTTGAAAGGAAATACTATGAGAAAAATTTTACCAGCCGATACCTTAACACCAATCTTGGCTTATATGCGTGTTCAGGGGGAACACAAGGTTATCCTTGAATCCATTCCTCGTGAGAAAGAAAATGCACGTTTTTCTATTGTTGCCTACAATCCGGTCTTTGAAGTAACCTTCAAGGATGGTGTGCTTTATGAAAATGGTAAGGCGATTGATCAGGATCCTTTCGAATACTTGGACCAAGTAACAGTCAAGGGCATAAAGTCTGACCTACCTTTCGCAGGTGGTGCTATCGGGTTTGCAGGCTATGATATGATTGGTCTCTATGAAAATATCGGGGACATTCCTGAAGATACGATTGGAACGCCTGATATGCATTTCTTCATCTATGAGTCTTATTTGATTTTTGACCACAAGAAGGAAAAGGTTTATGTGGTTGAGGATAATATCTACTCAGGTCGTGATAACGATGCGGTGCGTCAAGCTCTGGGGAAGGTGGTAACTAGCCTACAGACTCAGGCGCCAAATGAGTTTACACCTCAGGCCTTGCAAGCCTTGCAATTTTCAAATCATATCGAAAAAGAGGTCTTCATGGACATGGTGGCTAAGGCTAAGAAACTCATTCGTGAGGGAGATATGTTCCAATGTGTGCTTAGTCAACGCTTTTCAGCGGACTTTGAGGGAGATCCTTTGGATTACTACCGTAACTTGCGCGTGACCAACCCATCAAACTACCTTTATTTCTATGATTTTGGAGATTATCAGGTGATTGGTGCCAGCCCAGAAAGTTTGGTTTCAGTGAAAAATGGAGAGGTGGTAACCAATCCGATTGCTGGAACACGCCCTCGTGGTGCCAATGAGGCTGAAGACGCTGCTTTGGCAGATGAACTTTCACATGATATCAAAGAAACTGCGGAACACCGTATGTTGGTTGACTTGGGACGTAATGATATTGGTAAGATTGCTAAAAATGGTGCGGTCAAGGTGACTAAGTATATGGAGGTTGAGTATTTCCGCTATGTGATGCATCTTACCAGTGTGGTCAAAGGGCAACTCTTGCCTGAATTGACAGCCCTTGATGCTCTTAAATCAACCCTACCAGCTGGAACCGTGTCAGGAGCGCCTAAGATTCGTGCTATGCGTCGTATCTATGAGCTTGAACAGGAAAAACGTGGTATTTATGCGGGAGCTATTGGTTATCTGTCTGCGACAGGAGATATGGACTTTGCCATTGCTATCCGTACTATGATTCTCAAAAATCAAAAAGCCTATGTTCAGGCAGGTGCAGGTGTTGTCTATGACAGTGTTCCTGAAAATGAATTTTACGAAACGATTAACAAGGCGAAAGCTATGACAAGAATAGGAGATGTCCAATGATTTTATTAGTTGATAACTATGATTCTTTTACCTATAATTTGGCACAATACCTAGGGACATTTACAGAGGTAAAGGTCTTGCGTAACGATGATGAGACCCTCTATGAAGAGGCAGAAAAAGCTGACGGGCTAGTCTTTTCACCGGGTCCAGGTTGGCCAGCTGATGCGGGTAAAATGGAAGCCTTGATTAAGGATTTCGCTGGTAAAAAACCGATGATGGGAATTTGCTTGGGGCACCAGGCTATTGCGGAAACTTTTGGTGGTAAACTTGGCTTGGCTAAGAATGTCATGCATGGCAAACAAAGCAATATTACTTTTGAAACGCCATCGCCAATTTTCAAGGATATTGACAATGATGTCCCAATCATGCGTTACCATTCCATCGTTGTTGACCAAATGCCAGAGGGCTTTGATGTGACAGCTATCACAACTGATGATCAAGAAATCATGGCCATTCAACATAAGGAGCTACCAATTTATGGTTTGCAATATCACCCAGAAAGCATCGGAAGTCCAGATGGGCTCAAGATGGTTGAAAATTTCGTGAAAATTGTTGCAGACTAGTTAGACAGTCTTTTGACTAGATTGGTCTACGCTCAGAACATCTCCTCGTGCATCCGAAAACATTGAACCGTTTTTGAAAAGGAAAACAAATATGAAAGAAATATTCCTACAAATCTCAAATCGACAAGACTTGTCTCAAGACCAAGTCCAAGCAGTCTTTGACCGCATTCTCAAAAATGAAGTCTCAGAAAGCCAAATCGCTGCCTTCCTTATGGGGCTCAAAACTAAGGGAGAAACAGCAGATGAAATCACAGGTATCGTGCGTGCCCTCAAATCACATGCGACGGTCTTGCCTGAGACCTTCACAGATGCTATGTGTAACTGTGGAACTGGTGGGGACCAGTCTTATAGCTTTAACATTTCAACAACGGTTTGCTTTGTCTTAGCAGCAGGTGGTATTCGTATGGCCAAGGCTGGTAACCGTTCGATTTCCTCTAAATCTGGTTCGGCAGATGTCCTTGAAGCCCTTGGAATCAACGTTTCGGCGTCACCAGAAACCCTATCTAAAGCACTTGATGAGGTTGGTTTGGCCTTTATCTTTGCCCAAACCATGCACCCAGCCATGCGTTTTATCGGTCCAGCTCGCCAAGCTCTTGGGATTCCAACGATTATGAACTTGGTCGGACCACTGGCTAATCCGCTTGACCTTGAGACACAACTTATGGGCCTCTACCGTGTGGAATTGCAAGAGATTGTTGCTAATGCGATCCAACAGTTGGGACGTAAACGTGCGGTTATTATCACAGGTCCTGACAATATGGACGAAGCTGCTCTCTATGGCACTAACACCTACACTCTTTTGGAAGATGGCCACATCAGCCAACACACTTTCACTTATGAAGATTTGGGTATGGAAAAGGTTGAGTTGTCTGATATCACAGGTGGTGATGCTAAGGAAAATGCAGAGATTCTCCTTAGTGTCTTGAAAAATGAAGCCAGTCCTTATCTTGAAACAACAGTGCTTAATGCTGGTCTTGGCTTCTTTGCCAATGGTAAGGTTGCGACCATTAAAGAAGGTGTTGAGCTTGCTCGCCAATTGATTGCGGACGGATCAGCCCTAGAGAAACTTCACCAACTCCAAGAGGTACAAGTATGAGTAAAGCCTTTCTCCCAACAATCTTAGAACAAAAAGAAAAAGAAGTGGCCCAGTTGGTCATGGAAGACTTGCAGCCCTTGCGTCAGACCTATCGTCTTTATGAGTTTCTCAAGTCAAATCAAAACAAGCTGCAAATTATTTCTGAAGTGAAAAAAGCTAGTCCAAGTATGGGTGATATTAACCTGGATGTGGATATTGTGGCTCAAGCCAAGACCTATGAGGAAAATGGGGCAGCCATGATTTCTGTTTTGACGGACGAGGTTTTCTTCAAGGGTGATATTTCCTATTTGAAAGAAATTTCGTCACAGGTGGCTATTCCAACCTTGGCTAAGGACTTCATTATTGATGAGAAACAGATTGTGCGTAGCCGTAATGCGGGAGCGACAGTCATTCTCTTGATTGTAGCGGCCTTGCCAGAAGCTCGTCTCAAGGAGCTCTATGATTTTGCGACTAGCCTTGGCTTGGAAGTCTTGGTTGAAACGCATAATCTGCCAGAATTGGAAGTGGCTCATCGTATTGGTGCTGAGATTATTGGCGTTAACAACCGTAATTTGGTCACTTTTGAGACAGATATCAATACCAGTCTTGAGTTATCAACGCATTTCAAGGACAAGCCGGTTTATATTTCTGAGTCAGCTATTTTCACAGGTCAGGATGCTGCCCTTGTTACCCCATATTTTAATGGGATTCTGGTAGGAACTGCCCTTATGACGGCTGACAATGTGGCTGAAAAGGTCAAGGAGTTGCAAATTGACAAATGTTAAAATTTGTGGACTGTCGACACCAGAAGCAGTAGCAACTGCAGTTGAAGCAGGTGCTGACTACATTGGCTTTGTGTTCGCCAAAAGCAAGCGTCAAGTGAGTCTTGAACAAGCTCACGGGCTGGCTAAAGGGGTGACAGGCCAGACAAAAATCGTCGGTGTCTTTGTTTCACCTAGTCTTGAAGAACTGGGAGAAGCGATTAGTCAGGTTCCCTTAGATATCGTTCAGATTCATGGAACTTTTGATGAAGCTCTGATTCCAAAGATATCAGTACCAGTTATTAGAGCTATTCAGATTTCGGATAGTGAGTCTCAAGTCAAGAGCCAGGCGGATTATCTTCTTTTTGATGCTCCTATTGCTGGCAGTGGTCAGACCTTTGACTGGCAACTCTTGGCGGACAAACAGATTGAACAGGACTATTTCATCGCTGGTGGCTTGACTGTGGACAATGTGGCAGAGGCCAAGGAAACTTTCCAGCCCTATGCCTTAGATGTGTCCTCAGGTGTCGAGACAGATGGTCACAAAGATTTAGATAAGATTAAAGCATTTATAGAAAGAGTGAAAGCATGACATATCAACAACCTGATGCAAAAGGATTTTACGGAAAATTCGGTGGTCAGTTCGTTCCAGAAACGCTGATGACAGCCGTTATTGAATTGGACAAGGCCTATCGTGAGGCCAAGGAAGATCCAAGTTTCCAAGCGGAATTGGATGATCTCCTCAAAAACTATGTGGGCCGTGAGACGCCTCTTTACCACGCCAAACGTTTGACTGATCATATTGGTGGAGCGCAAATTTATCTTAAACGTGAGGACCTTAACCACACAGGTGCCCACAAGATTAACAATGCCCTTGGTCAAGTTTTACTTGCCAAACGTATGGGCAAGAAGAAAATCATCGCCGAAACTGGTGCAGGTCAACACGGTGTTGCAACAGCGACAGCCGCAGCCCTTTTCGACATGGACTGTACAATCTATATGGGTGAGGAAGATGTTAAACGTCAGGCGCTTAATGTTTTCCGTATGGAGTTGCTTGGTGCCAAAGTTTTCAGTGTTACAGATGGTTCGCGCGTGCTTAAGGACGCTGTAAATGCAGCCCTTCGTGCTTGGGTAGCAGGTATCGAGGATACTCACTACATCATGGGATCTGCCCTTGGTCCCGCACCATTCCCAGAAATTGTTCGTGACTTCCAATCTGTCATCGGTCGTGAAGCCAAACGTCAATACGCAGAGATTTCTGGCGGTAAACTGCCTGATGCCGTCATGGCTTGTATCGGTGGTGGTTCAAATGCTATCGGTATGTTCTACCCATTTGTTAATGATAAATCAGTAGCTATGTATGGTGCTGAGGCTTCTGGTTTGGGTCTTGATACTGAAAAACATGCCGCAACCTTTGCCAAAGGTCGTCCAGGTATTCTTCATGGAGCGCTTATGGATGTCCTCCAAGATGCTCATGGTCAAATCATGGAAGCCTTCTCTATCTCGGCTGGTCTGGACTACCCAGGGGTTGGTCCTGAGCACTGTTATTTCAACGAAATCGGCCGTGCGACTTACGACTCTATTACGGATGAAGAAGCTCTCGAAGGCTTCAAACTTCTGTCACGTTTGGAAGGAATTATCCCAGCTCTTGAGTCTAGCCATGCTATTGCCCTTGCGCAAAAAGTGGCAGCTAAGATGTCGCCAGACCAAAGCCTTATCGTCTGCCTCTCAGGTCGTGGGGACAAGGACGTTATGCAGGTTAAAGAACGTTTCGAAGCTGAAGCAGAAGGGAAATAAACCATGACAAAAACACTAACAAAACACCTACAAGCTATCAAAGACAGTAAACGCGGTATTTTCGTACCTTATATCATGGCGGGTGACCACGCTAAAGGCCTAGATGGACTCTTTGAGACTATTGCTCTCTTGGAAAATAGTGGTGTCTCAGCTATTGAGGTGGGTATTCCATGGTCAGACCCTGTGGCTGATGGTCCCGTTATTGAACTAGCAGGACAACGTAGTTTGGCTAAAGATGTGACTTTGACAGCTATCATCAAGAAGCTTCAAGAACAAAAAACACAGGTGCCTTTGGTTATCATGACCTACATCAACCCAGTTTATCAATATGGTATTGAAGCCTTTGTTAGGGACCTAGCTGAGACATCTGTTAAGGGACTTATTATTCCTGACTTGCCAGATGAACACGCTGACTTTATCACTCCTTATTTGAAAGACAGTGATATTGCTCTCGTACCTCTGGTGAGCTTGACTACAGGACTTGACCGTCAGAAGCAGTTGGTTGATGGTGCAGAAGGCTTTATCTACGCCGTTGCCATCAATGGTGTTACAGGTAAGACTGGTAATTACCGTGATGACCTTGACAAACACTTGGCTAACTTGACTGCCCATGCAGACATTCCAGTTCTCACAGGTTTTGGTGTGTCAACAGAGGAAGATATCAAACGCTTTAACGCTGTATCAGACGGTGTTATCGTAGGATCAAAAATCGTCCGTGACCTCCACGACGGTAAGGAAAAAGAAGTCGCTGAATTTGTTACATTCGGTTCACATTTTGAAAAATAGAAGACGATGCTCTCCAGAAATGGGGAGTGTTTTTTCATCAAAATCATTCTTTGGGATATTTTGATTTTCTTATTTTCCAGTATTATACTATGAGTGAGGAGTGGCAATTACATTTATCTCTTGTTCTTATTTTCATCTCACTTATAGAAAGAAGGTAGACAAATGAAAGTATCATTAAGGGTAATACTAGGAGTCTGTTTCTTAATAGGAGCATTACTATTTTTCTATCGTGGAGAGAATCACTATGCACTGATTTTCCTTGTGGTTGGTGCCTTGTATCTTTATAAGGGTTTAAGCTGAGGGTTAAATCTCGTAATGAACTTTCGTATATCTCGTATCGAATGAATAAGCCTTTTTAGTGACATTTATGTCACTATTTTTTTCTTTTTGGAAACTATAGAATGATCTTATAACTAAAAAGAAAGGGAGAGAAGGCATCACAGAACATGATTGATCATATTTTTTCATTCTTTGTATCAAATAAGAAAGCTCTAGCAATACTCTTTATGATTATTTGTTTGGCTGTTATTTACCCAGGCATGTTTAAATTTTTGTATGTTGAAGGCAGGGATTTTGGCCGTAGCCTCGTCAACTCAATCTTATCTTAGTAAAGTGTAGCACCTCTTAGGAGGTGCTTATTTTTTCGCGATAAATCTACAAATGTAGACAAAAACTCTTGACACACTTTCGCGATAGTGTTAAAATAAATCTACAAACGTAAACAAATAATAACATTCAGAAAGGAACTATCATGCTGACAATTTCATCTGCGGAATGGGAAGTCATGCGAGTGCTCTGGGCTAAGGGGCAGGCGACTTCTTCAGAGATTATAGCGATTCTATCTAAGAAGCTAGACTGGTCGGCTTCGACAGTTAAGACCTTGCTTGGACGTTTAGCGGACAAGGGGTACCTAACTAGTCAGCGTCAAGGACGAGGGTTTATCTATCAAGCTAGCTTGGGGGAAGATGAGGCGAATTTTCAGGCTTTAGAAGCTGTTTTTGATAAGATTTGCCTGACCAAACACAGCGACTTGTTGGGTCAACTCATCGAGAAGACGCCGATGACTCAAGCTGATGTGGATAAGCTGCAGGCCTTGCTTCTAGCAAAAGAACCTGTGGATCAGGTGGTGTGTGACTGTGTGCCTGGCCAATGTGCTTGTGGGCATCATATGGAGGTGATATAGGAAATGGCAAAAGAAACCTTTGTGGTTAATGGGATGACCTGTGCATCCTGTGTAGCCAACGTTGAAAATGCTGTTAATAAGTTGGATGGTGTGGACAAGGCTGTGGTTAACCTAACCACCGAAAAAATGTCTGTGGATTATGCTGGGGATAAGGTCAGTCCAGAAGCTATTGAAAAGGCTGTGGCTGACGCTGGTTATGAAGCCGAAGTCTACAATCCAGATACAGCCAAAAGTCAGGAAGAACGTGAAGAAGACAAGATTCACAAGGTGCGTGAGCGTCTCATTTGGTCATCAGTCTTCACCATTCCTCTCTTTTATCTAGCTATGGGGCCAATGGTTGGTCTACCTGTGCCAAACTTCTTGTCTCCTCATCATGCAGCTTTGACTTATGCCTTGGTGCTACTAGTTTTGACAGTGCCCGTCATGTGGTTGGGCCGTTCTTTCTATAGTAATGGTTTTCGTACCTTGCTCAAAGGTCACCCAAACATGGATGCCTTGGTAGCCTTGGCAACGTCGGCAGCCTTTCTTTATAGTCTCTATGGTACTTACCACATTTCATTGGGGCATGCACATCACGCCCACCAACTTTATTTTGAGTCAGTGGCTGTTATCTTGACCCTGATTACTCTAGGTAAGTACTTTGAAACCCTCTCTAAGGGTCGAACTTCAGAAGCTATCAAGAAACTCATGCACTTGTCAGCCAAGGAAGCAACTGTCCTTCGTGATGGTAAGGAAGTCAAGCTTCCTGTGGATAAGGTTGTTCTTGGTGACTATATTGTGGTCAAACCTGGGGAAAAGATAGCCGTGGATGGGCGAGTGATTTCTGGTAGCTCTGCCATTGATGAGAGTATGCTTACAGGTGAGTCGCTTCCTATTGAAAAATCAGCTGGTAAACCAGTATTTGCAGGTTCTATTAATGGTCAAGGTAGTCTGATTTATGAGGCGGAAAAGATTGGTAAGGACACCTTGCTTTCCCAAATCATCAAATTGGTTGAGGATGCCCAACAAACCAAGGCTCCTATTGCCAAGATAGCCGATCAGGTGTCAGCGGTCTTTGTTCCTGTTGTCATGGCTATCGCCCTTGTTTCAGGTCTCTTCTGGTACTTTGTCATGGGACAAACCTTTACCTTCGCTATGACAGTAGCAGTTAGCATCTTGGTTATTGCTTGTCCATGTGCATTGGGACTTGCGACACCGACGGCTATCATGGTTGGTACAGGGCTTGGTGCAGAACACGGTATTCTCTACAAGCGTGGGGATGTGCTCGAGTTAGCTCACAAGGCTGATGTCCTCGTCTTTGACAAGACAGGAACCATTACTCAGGGCAAACCTCAGCTAGTTTCTAGCTATACTTATGGCAATAGCGGAGCAGCCTTGCAACTTTTGGCATCCTTGGAAGCCAAGTCTGAACACCCTTTGGGTCAAGCTATCCTTGTGGCGGCAGAGAATGCTAACTTGGACTTGTTAGAAATGGATAATTTCTCAAGTTTGACTGGACGAGGACTAACTGCTAGCTATGCAGGAAAAACTTATCTAGCTGGGAATCAAACCCTTATGGCAGAGGAAAAAGTCGACTTGACTTCAGCACAAGCTGATTTCCAAAACTTGACAGCTGATGGTCAGACACCGATTTTCTTGTCTGAAGATGGTAAGTTAATCGGACTCTTTGGTGTAGCTGATCAGGTTAAAGCGGATAGCGCCGATATGGTGGCGGCCCTTCATCAAATGGGCAAGGAAGTGATCATGTTGACTGGTGATAATGACCAAACAGCCCAAGCCATCGCTCAAAAGGTTGGTATCAAGCGTGTTATCAGTCAAGTGCTTCCGCAAGAAAAATCTAGGGTGATTAGCGACCTTCAAGCAGAAGGAAAATCAGTCATCATGGTTGGTGATGGTATCAATGATGCCCCAGCCCTTGCGACTGCTGATATCGGTATTGCCATGGGTTCAGGGACAGATATTGCCATGGAAAGTGCCGATATGGTCCTTATGAAACCAAGCCTCATGGATGTCGTTAAGGCTCTGAAAATTAGTCAGGCGACAATCACAACGATTAAAGAGAACCTCTTTTGGGCCTTTATCTACAATATCTTGTCTATCCCAGTGGCCATGGGTGTCCTCCACCTCTTTGGAGGTCCCCTGCTTGACCCAATGATAGCAGGACTGGCCATGAGCTTTAGCTCTGTCTCAGTTGTCCTCAATGCTCTGCGCCTCAAACGTCGCAAAGTCTAAGTGTCGATTGCTTTTGCCCCCCATCACTTAAGACGTATATCAAAAAACAATTAAAGAAAAGGAAGAAAGAAAAATGACAAAAACATATAATATTACAGGAATGAAATGCCAAGGTTGTGTCAACACCGTTACCGAAAAACTCTCTGCTGTCAAAGGCGTTGAGAATGTTAAAGTTGACCTCGAAAACAAACAAGTCACTATCGAAGGTAAACCATGGAAGTGGTCTCTCAAGCGTGCCCTCAAAGGCACTAAGTTCGAACTTGGTGACGAAATTTAAGACAAGAAAAAACAGCTATCAGGCTGTTTTTTTCTACCCATAATCTTTTTGAAAATCCCTTCCTTTTGTGATATGATTAAAGTAATTATGTTCTCAAAATTGAGACTAGAAAATCAAGAAAAGAAAACGGTATACCTATGTCTAAACAAACCCTTATCCTTCTCTACGGTGGACGTTCAGCAGAACGTGAAGTGTCTGTGCTCTCAGCTGAGAGTGTTATGCGTGCGGTGGATTACAGCGCATTTGAGGTTAAAACCTACTTTATCACTCAGTCTGGTGATTTTATCAAAACACAAGAATTTACAGAAACACCAGGTGATGACGAGAAGCTCATGACTAATGACACAGTTGTGGCTAGTCAGGCTATCAAACCAAGCGATATTTATGAAGAAGGCGCTGTGATATTCCCAGTTCTTCATGGTCCTATGGGTGAGGATGGTTCTATCCAAGGTTTCCTCGAAACCCTCAAATTGCCATATGTGGGTACCAATGTTCTTTCATCAAGTGTGGCTATGGACAAGATTATGACCAAGCATATTCTTGAAGTTGCTGGTGTGCCTCAGGTTGCCTACACAGTCTTCATCGAGGGTGAAGATTTGGAAGCAGCAGTAGCAGAGACGCTTGAAAAATTAACCTTCCCAGTGTTTGTCAAACCTGCTAACATGGGGTCATCTGTTGGGATTTCTAAAGCTGAAAATGAAGCAGAGCTTCGTGCAGCGATTGATCTGGCTCTCAAATATGATAGTCGTATCTTGATTGAGCAAGGTGTGGTTGCCCGAGAAATCGAGGTTGGTATCCTTGGCAATGCAAATGTCAAAACGACTGATCCAGGTGAAGTAGTCAAAGATGTGGCTTTCTATGACTATCAAGCCAAGTACATTGACAATAAGATTACCATGGACATCCCAGCTCACGTGCCTGCAGAAGTCATGACGCAAATGCGTTCCTATGCGGCTAAGGCCTTCCGTGCCCTCGGTGGTTGTGGTCTTGCCCGCTGTGATTTCTTCCTGACAGAGGATGGAGCCATCTACCTTAACGAGCTCAACACTATGCCAGGTTTCACTCAATGGTCTATGTATCCACTTCTTTGGGAAAATATGGGACTTTCTTACTCAGACCTTATCAAGGAATTGGTAACCTTGGGACAAGAAATGTTTGATAAACGTGAAAGCCATTTGATTTAAGAAATATGATTTAGAACACAGACATCTTAGTCTCGGAGAAATTTCTGAGACTGAGGTGTTTTTTCTTTACAGAAATCTAGATTTTATTTATATCTTTTCTTTATCACCTCGATAAAAAATACATATTATCCAAATAATCTAACAGGTGGTAGAATAAATCTAACGTTTCAAATGAAATAAAGCAATTCGTTCGTGTTTGATGAAGATTTGCGTATCGCGATGATTATCAGAGGCGAGTGAAGGTCAAAGGGCTAGAAGTAGATGGCAGTCAGCAAGTGTTGACGAAATTTTACACGCCCTTTGTATCTTGTAGAATTGAACATAGGCTAAATTCCTAGAACAAAAGATAGACTTCCTAGTGTGCCAGCACACGTCGTCAGTTTCCTATTTGTTTTACGGAATTTTACACGCCTTTTGTATCTTAAATGAGGAGGTAAGTTTTGGACTGGTCCATTGTTCAACAGTATTTGCCCTTTTATCAGAAGGCATTCTTTTTAACTTTACATATTGCCGTTCTGGGGATTCTTGGTTCCTTCCTTTTGGGCTTGGTGGTGAGTGTTATTCGTCATTACCGAGTGCCGATTTTGAGTCAGCTTTCGACGGCTTATATTGAGTTATCTCGTAATACGCCGCTCTTGATTCAGCTTTTCTTTCTCTACTTTGGCTTGCCTCGTATAGGTTTGGTTCTATCGTCAGAGGCTTGTGCTGTGGTAGGTTTGATTTTCTTGGGTGGTTCCTATATGGCGGAGTCCTTCCGAAGTGGCCTAGAGGCTGTTAGTGAGACCCAGCATGAAGTGGGGTTGTCTATTGGTTTGACGCCATTCCAAGTCTTTCGCTATGTGGTCCTTCCTCAGGCAGTGGCTGTGGCGCTTCCGTCATTTAGTGCTAACGTCATCTTCCTTATCAAGGAAACGTCAGTATTCTCAGCGGTAGCCTTGGCGGATTTGATGTATGTGGCCAAGGATTTGATTGGTCTTTACTACGAAACCGATGTAGCTCTAGGTATGTTGGTGGTGGCTTATCTCTTGATGTTGCTGCCGATTTCTCTAGTCTTTAGTTGGATTGAAAGGAGGTTACGCTATGCAGGATTCGGGCTTTCAGGTTCTTCTTCAGGGGAATAATTTCCTACGTATCTTACAAGGTTTAGGCGTAACTATTGGAATTTCCATCGTCTCGGTTCTTCTGTCCCTTTTACTAGGAACACTTTTTGGGATTGTCATGACTTCGAAGTCTAAGATTATTCGTTTCTTGTCACGTATTTATCTGGAATTTATTCGTATCATGCCCCAGTTGGTCTTGCTCTTTATTGTTTATTTTGGTCTGGCTAGGAACTTTAACATCAATATCTCAGGCGAGCTATCGGCTATTATCGTCTTTACCCTTTGGGGAACGGCTGAGATGGGTGATTTGGTGCGTGGGTCAATCACGTCGCTACCTAGACACCAGTTTGAGAGCGGAAGGGCCCTTGGCTTGACCAATGGGCAACTCTATACCTATGTGATTATTCCACAAGTCTTGCGTCGCTTGTTGCCTCAGGCTATTAACCTGGTGACACGGATGATTAAGACGACGTCCTTGGTGGTTTTGATTGGCGTGGTTGAGGTGACCAAGGTTGGTCAGCAGATTATCGACAGTAACCGCCTGACTATTCCAACAGCTTCTTTCTGGATTTATGGCACGATTTTGATTCTTTATTTTGCCATTTGTTACCCAGTATCTAAGCTGTCTACTTATCTTGAAAATCGTTGGAGGAATTAAGATGACAGAAAGCATTTTACAAATCAAGGATTTGAAAAAGTCCTTTGGGGACAATGAGATTCTCAAAGGCATCTCCTTGGATGTTAAACAAGGTGAAGTCGTTGTTATCCTGGGTTCCTCAGGTTGTGGGAAATCGACCTTGCTACGTTGCATCAATGGCTTGGAGACGATTCAAGGAGGCGACATTCTCCTTGATGGCAAGTCTATCACTGGCAGTAAGAAGGATTTCCACTTGATTCGCCAGAAAATCGGAATGGTCTTTCAAAGTTATGACCTCTTTCCACACTTGGACATCCTGCAAAATCTGATTTTGGGGCCGGTCAAAGCTCAAGGGCGTAATAAGGAAGAAGTCATTGCGGAGGCTGAGAAACTTTTGAATCGTGTGGGACTTCTGGACAAGAAGCATAGCTTCGCACGACAACTGTCAGGTGGTCAAAAGCAGCGTGTGGCCATTGTTCGTTCCCTGCTCATGCATCCTGAAGTTATCCTCTTTGACGAGGTGACGGCTTCGCTTGACCCTGAGATGGTTCGTGAGGTTCTGGAATTGATTAACGACCTCGCTCAAGAAGGACGGACCATGTTGATCGTGACCCATGAGCTTCAGTTTGCGCGTGCTATCGCTGACCGTATTATCTTTATGGATAAGGGAGTCATCGCTGAGGAAGGAACTGCTGAAGAATTCTTCAATCATCCAAAGACACAGCGAGCTCAAGAGTTCCTCAATGTCTTTGACTTCAGTAAGTTTGGTGCCTATTTGTAACCCATTGTTTTTAGTGAAAATATAATATTTTAGGAGATATTTATGAAATTAACAAAGAAAATTTTTGCCCTATTAGCCCTCGTCTTTGCCTTGGTGGCAGTGACTGCTTGCTCAAGTAACAGTAGCTCTGGTAAATCAACAGCCAAAGCACGTACCATCGAAGAAATTAAGAAGAGTGGTGAACTCCGTATCGCCGTCTTTGCGGACAAGAAACCTTTCGGTTATGTAGATAACAAGGGTGCTTACCAAGGTTACGATATTGAACTTGGGAACCGTTTGGCCAAAGATTTGGGTGTTAAACCTAAATACGTCTCAGTAGATGCGGCCAACCGTGCAGAATTCTTGATTTCAAATAAGGTAGATATTACCCTTGCCAACTTTACAGTAACTGATGAACGTAAGAAACAAGTGGACTTCGCCCTTCCTTACATGAAAGTCTCAATCGGTGTGGTGTCACCTAAAGACAAGGTCATTAAGGACGTTAAAGAGCTTGAAGGTAAGACTTTGATTGTTACTAAGGGAACAACTGCTGAAACTTACTTTGAAAAGAACTACCCAAATATCAAATTGCAAAAGTATGACCAATATAGCGATGCTTACCAAGCCCTCCTTGATGGTCGTGGCGATGCCTTCTCAACTGATAATACAGAAGTTCTTGCTTGGGCTCTAGAAAATAAAGGTTATGAAGTAGGAATCACATCACTTGGTAACCCAGATACCATTGCCCCAGCCGTTCAAAAAGGTAACAAAGAACTCCTTGACTTTATCAATAAAGACATTAAGAAACTTGGTAAAGAGAATTTCTTCCACAAAGATTATGAAAAAACACTTCGTCCAACTTACGGTGATGCAGCTAAAGCTGATGACCTCGTGGTTGAAGGTGGCGAAGTGAAATAAGACTGACAGCCTTCGTAAGAGGCGAGTCTTGCTTAATAAGAATAAAAACCCACCCCGTGGCTATTTAGCTTAGCTAGAAGCAGGGATGGTTTTTCTTGTTTTAGGGTGATTTTTTTCTCACTTTTTGCTTTTTATGTTTCTCCAACAAATGACAATACATGACAAGAAAAGGGCTCCCATCATTCCCCAAAAAAGAAATGGTTCAATATAATCAAAAAAAGTTTTGCGTTCACCATAGACCGAGGTAGAGCCATCTTTCCAAGTAATGGTTTTGTCCCTATCATCAATCCTTTTGTAGGACTCACCATTATAAGTCAAATAATGATCCTTCCGTACATACATATTCAAATAGTTATAGCCGTGCTTTGTGGGAAGGTCTGAAAACAGACTTTCCTTGGCGTAAACTTCAATGTAGATGGTTCCATCTTTAAGACCTTTAATTTTCTGAATTCGAGCATTTTTGATAAGGAGTTTTCCATCTTGTACAATCTCCCAATCGTACTTACGACTTCTTCCTCCTTCGTTATAGGAAATAGCAAGCTTGTGGTTTTCAGACTGCCATAGCCCGTAGATACTATTTTCACTGATACCATCATAAAAGAATCTAATATAGATGTTGACTATAGGTACCATGATTAGAAAACAAATCCTCAAAATGTTGACTAAACGGTCTTTGAATTTACCCCAACGTGCTCGCCATCCAGTTTTGTACTTTTGTGTTCTTCGATATTCATTTTGTGAATGGTCACTTATATTAATTTTCTGTCGGTCAGCGTATTTTCTCTTTAGTTGATGCCTCATTTAGCCTATTTTTCCTTTTTAGATTTCTTTTTATTCTCCAATCGACAAAAATGGCATACAAAATCATAGAACCAATAAATCCAAATACGATATAAGGTTTCAGACGATCAAACAAGGTTATTCGTTGACCATAAAGGGATTTTGAACCATCTTTCCAGGTAATGCTCTTGTTTTCATCATCAATCCGTTTGTAGGATTCGCCATCATAGGTCAAGTAATTGTCTTTACGGACATACATATTTAAATAGTTGTAGCCGTTCTTTGTGGGAAGGTCTGAAAACAGACTTTCCTTGGCATAAACTTCAATGTAGAGGGTCCCATCCTCTAAGCGTTTAATATCATCAATGCGTGCATCTTTAATGAGGATATTTCCATCTTGAACAATATCCCAATCACGCTTACTTCCCTTTGAACCATCTTTATATGATATGGCAAGCTGATGATTTTCAGATTGCCACAGACCGTAGATACCATCTTTAGAAACCCCATCATCAAAGAAAATACCATAAATAATGAGTATAGGTAAGAGGATTAGGAAACCTATCCCAACAATGTTGGCTAAACGGTCTGTAAATTTATCCCAACGTGCTCGCCATTCAGTTTTGCGTTTTTGTTCTTTTCGATATGCTTTTTGTGAATGATACTTTCGATTGAATTTCTTTCGGTCAGCGTATTTTCTGTTTGTTTGGTGTCTCATTGAGTTTTTCTCTCCTCTTTTGCCGAGCCTCTAAAATAACAAGAAAGAAGCCCAGTCCCAGAATTCCACGATAGATAGTTTGAACAATTGTAGATAGGTTGGTTTTCCGTTCACCATAAGGGCTGGTAGAACCATCTTTCCAAGTGATAGTCTTGTTTCCAGAATTGATACGCTTGTAGGACTCGCCATCATAAGTTAGGAGATTCCCTTTTCGTACATACATTTCCAAGTAATTGTAACCGCCTTTTTGAGGAAGTTTTGAGAGGATATTTTCTGGAGCATAGACCTCAATATGGAGTGTTTCGTCATTCATTTTTTTGATAGTACGAGTATCTGCAACATTGATTATCGTTTTGCCATCCTGGACGACTTGCCAATTCGTATCACCATGTCTTCGGATGTGTTCATAGGAAATGGCTAGCGTGTGGTTTTCGGATTGCCAAAGTCCGTAGATATTGCTTTCATTGACCGTATAGTGCTTGTAATAATAAAAACCACCATACAGCAGTGCAAGCAGCACTAAGATAATCAATTCAGCTGTTGGCTCTAGTGGGATTATCTTTCTCCAATCAAAGCGCCATCCTTTGGGTTCTTCAATACTTTGGCAGTCGCTATTTATATTTTCCTCTCCTTTAGAGAGAGTGATTAATTTTTTCTTTGTCATGCCTAATCCTCTCATCAACCATTGTAACAAATTCATCTCCCAAGCAAAAGCTAGCCTGATTTGTGATATAATTGGGAGTGATTGCGGGCAAGAAAATCTTATTTCTTGCTAGACTTGTAAAAATAAAACAGAGGATTTTAAGATGAAACTGACACTCCATGAAATTGCCAAGGTTGTTGGCGCTAAAAATGATGTCACAGCCTATGAAGATGTTGCCATTAACCAGATTGAGTTTGATAGCCGTAAGATTACAGCGGGCGACCTCTTTTTGCCACTCAAAGGTGCGCGTGATGGACATGATTTTATCCAAACAGCCTTTGACAATGGTGCTCTAGCGACATTCACAGAAAAAGAATTATCGGCTGATCAAGCCCATATCCTAGTTGATGATGCTCTTGAAGCCTTCCAAAAACTGGCTGCCTACTATCTTGAAAAGACTGGTGTTGACGTTATTGCGGTGACTGGTTCTAACGGTAAGACAACGACCAAGGACATGATTCATGATATCTTGGCCACAACCTATCGTACTTACAAGACCCAAGGTAATTACAACAATGAGATTGGTCTTCCTTATACTGCCCTACACATGCCTGATGATACGGAGAAAATCGTCCTGGAGATGGGGCAAGACCACATGGGAGACATTCACCTCTTGTCAACCTTGGCGAAGCCAAAAACAGCTGTTGTTACCTTAATCGGAGAGGCTCATTTGGAATTCTTTGGTAGCCGTGACAAGATTGCTCAAGGTAAAATGCAAATGCAAGACGGTATGCCTGATGGTAGCCTCTTGCTTGTACCTAGTGATCCTATCGTCGATCCATTCTTGCCAAGCAATCTTGAAGTGGTACGCTTTGGGGATGGTGCGGAGCTTACGGTCTCTGAGTTGACAGAGTTCAAAGACCACCTCACCTTCTCAACAAACTTCCTAGACGGACAAGTTACCTTGCCAGTCACTGGAAAATACAATGCCACAAATGCCATGGTTGCTGCCTATGTCGCTAAACACTTGGGTGTAACTGAGGAAAATATCCTCTCAGCTCTTGCTAACTTGCAGCTTACAAAGAACCGTACCGAATGGAAAAAAGCAGCCAATGGTGCTGATATTCTTTCCGACGTCTACAATGCCAATCCAACAGCTATGAAGCTCATTTTGGAGACCTTCTCAGCCATTCCTAAGAATGAAGGAGGCAAGAAAATTGCTGTCCTAGCTGATATGAAAGAACTCGGTGAACAGTCTGTGCAACTTCACACGCAGATGATACTAAGTCTGACACCAGATGCTATTGATACGGTGATTTTCTACGGTGAGGATATTGCAGAATTGTCGCAACTTGCTAGCCAAATGTTCCCTCTTGGTCATGTTTATTATTTCAAGAAAACAGCTGACGAAGACCAATTTGACGCTATGGTCAAACAAATCAAAGAAAGCCTAGGTGAGCACGATCAAATCTTGCTCAAGGGCTCTAACTCTATGAACCTAGCCAAGGTCGTGGAAGAATTACAAGCTAAGAATTAAGTTCTCTAACCTGCTCTCTAAAGCAGGTTTTTGCTTTACCCTGAAATTTGATATAATAGCAGGCATAGTAATTTCAGCAGGAGAAGAGAATGAAGAATTTTTTGACAACCACCCAAACTCATCCACCTCAGATACCTTTGCCCTATTATTTGCTTATGCTTTTGGCGATGGTACTTTTGAGTTACTTGAGTTGGCGTTGGTATAAGAATAAGATATGGCGTTGGACCTTTCTCACTATCCAAGCCATTCAACTCTTTGCCCTTTATACCTGGTACCTCTGGCAGGGCTTTCCACTTTACATTAGTCTGCCCCTTTACCATTGTCGCATGGCCATGTTTGCTGTTCTCCTCCTGAAAAATAGTAGAATAAAGAGCTATTTCGCTATTATGGGAGTTGTCGGGACTTACTGTGCATTGATTTATCCAGTATTTGATCCCTATGAGTTTCCTCATATCACAGGCTTTTCTTTCCTAATTGGCCACTATGCCCTACTGGTCAATAGCCTGAATGTAATTTTTAATAGTTATAAAACTCATCCAATCAGTAAGCGGCTGATTGTCGTGGCCACCTTATTACTGAATCTAGCTTTGGTAATAGTTAATCAGACTATTGGTGGAAACTATGGCATGCTTAAACACACACCATTTATTATGGGAGCTCCCTTATTTGTCAAATACCTTGCTGTTTCAGGGTCTCTGATTATTCTCATGATAATCATGAAAAAAGGTCTGGAGCATTTTGAAGAGAAATATTAAATAAATGAAGAAACACGCTATCAGAAAGTTGATAGCGTGCTTTGTCAATTTATTTGTTTTATTCTAGTTTTATTCTAACACAAAACGCTTTCAGAATTGCTTTCACACTGTAATTTGGATATAATAAAAGTGCTGTGCCTGCGAGAATTATCGCAAGCCTCGACAACAAATGTAGCTTTCAAAAGACAGAAATTTTCTGAAAGAAGTGCTACAACTATCTTACTTTTCAATCTGGTAAAACTCAGTAGCTATGGAGCATAGACATTTTGCAATTTTTAAGGAAGCTACTGACGTCCGATACCGCTAAGGAAAAGTATCAAAAAGATTATTTTTAAAGAAGAAAGAAAATTATGAGTATCCAAGACGAAATCAAAAAACGCCGTACTTTTGCCATCATCTCTCACCCCGATGCCGGTAAAACAACAATCACTGAACAATTGCTTTACTTTGGGGGTGAAATCCGTGAAGCTGGTACCGTAAAAGGTAAGAAAACCGGAAATTTTGCCAAATCAGACTGGATGGATATTGAGAAACAACGTGGTATCTCAGTAACCTCATCTGTGATGCAGTTTGACTATGCGGGTAAACGTGTCAATATCCTTGATACCCCAGGGCACGAGGACTTCTCAGAAGATACCTACCGTACCCTTATGGCGGTTGATGCTGCCGTCATGGTTGTTGACTCAGCCAAAGGTATCGAGGCCCAAACCAAAAAACTTTTCGAAGTTGTCAAACACCGTGGGATTCCTGTCTTCACCTTCATGAACAAATTGGACCGTGATGGACGTGAGCCACTTGACCTCTTGGAAGAGTTGGAAGAAGTGCTTGGTATTGCCAGCTACCCAATGAACTGGCCTATCGGTATGGGTAAAGCCTTCGAAGGACTTTATGACCTCTATAACGAACGCTTGGAGCTCTATAAAGGTGACGAGCGCTTTGCCAAGATTGAAGATGGGGATACTCTTTTTGCCAACAACCCATTCTATGAGCAAGCTAAGGAAGATATCGAACTCTTGACAGAAGCGGGTAATGAATTCTCTGAAGAAGCTATTTTAGCTGGTGAATTGACACCGGTCTTCTTCGGTTCTGCCCTTACTAACTTTGGGGTTCAAACCTTCCTCGATACCTTCCTCAAATTTGCACCAGAACCACATGGTCACAAGACAGTGGATGGCGATGAGATTGATCCTCTTAACAAGGATTTCTCTGGTTTTGTTTTCAAAATCCAAGCCAACATGGACCCACGTCACCGTGACCGTATTGCCTTTGTTCGTATCGTGTCTGGTGAATTCGAGCGTGGTATGAGTGTTAATCTAACACGTACTGGTAAAGGAGCTAAGCTCTCTAACGTCACTCAGTTTATGGCTGAATCCCGTGAAAATGTCGAAAATGCCGTGGCTGGAGATATTATCGGGGTTTACGATACAGGAACTTACCAGGTTGGTGATACCCTTACTGTAGGTAAAAACAAATTTGAATTTGAGCCCCTACCAACCTTTACGCCCGAGTTGTTCATGAAAGTTTCTGCTAAAAACGTCATGAAGCAGAAGTCCTTCCATAAAGGAATTGAACAATTGGTGCAAGAAGGAGCCATCCAGCTCTACACCAATTACCAAACAGGTGAATACATGCTTGGTGCCGTTGGTCAACTTCAGTTTGAAGTTTTCAAACACCGTATGGAAAATGAATACAATGCCGAAGTCGTTATGACACCAATGGGTAAAAAGACTGTGCGTTGGATTCAACCTGAGGACCTCGATGAACGCATGTCATCAAGCCGAAATATCTTGGCCAAAGACCGCTTTGACCAACCAGTCTTCCTCTTTGAAAATGACTTTGCCCTTCGTTGGTTTGCGGACAAATATCCAGATGTAACATTGGAAGAGAAGATGTAATACGGCACAAAAGATGACGATTTTAAATCGTTCATCTTTTGACGCTAGCCACTATCTTGTGTCTAGCTAGCCGTCTCACTAACTGCGTCAGACGAATAATATCGATTCGTCTGACTTCGCGTCGAAAAATCTTAATAATGATATCTACACTACATACTATGAGACCGTGGCTAAGTCCCTTACTAACTCGAAAACGGAAAAAAATCGTTTCCGTTTTCTCATGTCGTAATACTATGTATAGTTTATGTAAATCGTTCATCTTCTGACGCTAGCCCCTATCTTGTGTCTAGCTAGCCGTCTGACTTCGTGTCGTAATATGTTATGAAAACAAGAAAAACCATAGGACTGTCAATTAAGACTGTCCTATGGTTTCTTTTATTTTTCCGTATTTAGTAACCTGCCTAGGAATCGTTGTAGGGCGAAGAAAACGATGAGGCTGGCCAATGTTTCTCCAAGGAAGGATGAGCTATTGACAATAAATGAATAGAGATAAGGGCTTTGTCCTTTAGGGGCATAGCTTCCCCAAAAGATGACACCGGCTATAAAGTGAATGAGGTAACGAGCGAAGCTACCAAGAAGAATCCCCTCAGTAATCACCATCAGAGACTTGACTTTATTGCCTTGTTTAATGGCTTTATCAAGGGCTGGTTTGACCACACCACTGATACCAATCAGACTAAAGGCGACAAAGTACTCCAGAAACCCTTGTGTCAAGGTCAGCCAACCACCGGCTGCCTGTCCTGTCACCACTTGAAGTAGCCCCCAGATAAGACCGCCCATAGCACCAGCTTTTAAGCCCCAGCGAAAACTGAGGAGAAAGATAGGTACCATCTTAAAGGAAAGGGAAATCCAAGGGCCTAGTGACATGGGCTGAGTAACTAAGTCCAGAATATAAGCAATGGTTGCAAAAAGGGCAACCTCAATCATTGGTCGAATATTTGTTTTCGACATAAAAAAACCTCCTATACCAATCGTCTTGATTGGCTGTTTTTTGCCACATCAAAACGACGTCATAGAAGTTCCTCTATTTCAATCTATTTTGAGACACATCCCTACGCAGGTCCTAACCTGATCAGGTGGTAAGAGTTTAGGCAAGTCTTGAAGAAAAAATCAAGCTAGCCATTCTCAGCAATTGCTCCTCTTGTGACTCTTTAATTGTACTACTAGAAACCCATTTCTGCAAGTGTCTGAAATCCTAAAATTGTGGTATAGTTAAAGCAAGGATTATCTTTACAATAAAAAAGGAGAAACAACTATGGGACTTTTTTCAGGACTGCTTGGCAACGCATCTAAAAAAGATAATGATAAGGTTGAGCGCCAATTGGAGGGGATCTTAATTCCAGGTGAACAGGTGGAGTTAGCCTATGTTTTAGTTCGTGACTTGATTGTCTTTACAGAGAAGCGCTTGATTTTAGTCGATAAGCAAGGTGTTACCGGGAAGAAGACTTCCTACAAGTCTATCCCTTATCACTCGATTTCTCGTTTTACTGTAGAAAGTTCAGGGCACTTTGACCTAGATGCTGAACTTAAGATTTGGATTTCATCAGCACTGGAGCCCGCAGAGGTCCTTCAATTTAAGAGTGATAATAATGTCTTTGAAATTCAACAAGCTTTGGCAGCAGCAGTGCTAAAGTAATGAGGAAGAAAAATGTTTATTGAAAAAGAACTGGGTTATAAGCGTCACTGGATTAATATTGACTCAGATATTATTTCTGAGCAATCCTACCTTTATACCAAGTATGATATTGACCAGGAAACCATAGAGTATGCCTTGGATAAAAATGAACGAGCCCACATGGACTACAATCGTGAGAATGGGACAATCACCTTTATCTATAACGTTCTGGCACTTGAAAAGGACAAGGAATACTATGAAACCATTCCTCTGACCTTTATTGTTCAAGATACGCGTTTGGTGACCATTAGTAACGAGGATAACGCTTATGTGATAAGCAAGATGCAAGATTATGTGGATAACCATGAGGATTTGTCTATCTACAAATTGCTCTTTGCAGGACTTGAGATGATTTCAAATGCCTACTATCCCGTCATTGAATGTTTGGATCAGCAAAAAGATGAGGTTAGTCGACGCCTAAGACAGACAACGACGAGTAAGAATCTTTACGATCTTTCAGATTTGGAAATAGGCATGGTCTATTTGGTGGCTGCAGCCACACAAAACCGTCTTCTATTGGAACACATCAAGGGGCACGCCATTTATCGTCGTCTCAATGAGGTCGAAAAAGAGCAGTTTGATGATGCCATGATTGAAGCCAGGCAGTTGGTTGCCATGACGGATCTTATTTCTAAGGTCTTACAGCACCTATCAGGTTCTTATAACAATATCCTAAACAACAACTTGAACAACAACTTGAGCAATCTGTCCATTATTGAGGTACTTTTAGGAGTGCTTGCCGTTATTACTGGTTTCTTTGGGATGAATGTTCCTCTACCGTTTATGACTGTCAGTCCAGCCTGGATTTTCATCATTATCGGTAGTGCGATCCTTTGTTTGGTCTTGGCCCGCTACTTGCGTTGGTTGGTCCATAAATAATAATTAGTGAGTGAAACCGTCTTCTCAAATTGGAGGCGGTTTTAAAACGTTATTCACTGTCTTTTTATTCTTAAATATGATAGACTAGATGAGTTGTTAAAATAAACGACTATTAAATACAGGTAGTTAACATACTACACAACCAAGTCTCATAAGGTGGCTTCGCACCGCCTTCAAATAGAAAGAAGAATACTTTGAAATTTACAGATTTAAACCTATCAGAAGACATCCAATCAGCTGTTGTAGCTGCCGGTTTTGAAAAGCCATCACCTATCCAAGAGTTGACGATACCACTCGCTCTTGAAGGTAAGGATGTTATCGGTCAGGCCCAAACTGGTACTGGTAAAACAGCTGCCTTTGGTTTGCCTACCCTAGATAAAATTCGTACAGAAGAAAATACAATCCAAGCCCTTGTGATTGCCCCAACACGTGAGTTGGCAGTGCAATCTCAAGAAGAGCTTTTCCGTTTTGGCCGTGATAAGGGCGTTAAGGTTCGCTCAGTCTACGGTGGCTCTAGCATTGAGAAACAAATCAAGGCCCTCCGTTCAGGTGCCCACATTGTAGTAGGGACACCAGGTCGTCTCCTTGACCTTATCAAACGTAAGGCTCTTAAACTCAATAATATCGAGACTTTGATTTTGGATGAAGCTGATGAAATGCTTAACATGGGCTTCCTTGAAGACATTGAAGCTATCATTAGCCGAGTACCAGAAGAACGTCAAACCCTTCTCTTCTCAGCAACTATGCCTGATGCCATCAAACGTATTGGCGTTCAGTTCATGAAAGATCCTGAGCATGTGAAAATCAAGGCTAAAGAATTGACCAATGTTAACGTTGACCAATACTTTATCCGAGTCAAGGAACAAGAGAAGTTCGATACCATGACTCGCCTTATGGACGTTGACCAACCAGAGTTGTCAATCGTCTTTGGACGTACCAAACGTCGTGTGGACGAGTTGACACGTGGTTTGAAACTTCGTGGTTTCCGTGCAGAAGGTATCCACGGTGACCTTGACCAAAACAAACGTCTTCGTGTTATCCGTGACTTCAAGAACGACCAAATCGATATCTTGGTTGCCACAGACGTTGCAGCGCGTGGTCTTGACATTTCAGGTGTCACTCACGTCTACAACTACGATATCCCACAAGACCCAGAAAGCTACGTTCACCGTATTGGACGTACAGGCCGTGCAGGCCAATCAGGTCAATCGATTACTTTCGTTGCTCCAAACGAAATGGGTTACTTGGGAATCATCGAAAACTTGACTAAGAAACGCATGAAAGGTCTTAAGCCACCAACAGCTCAAGAAGCCTTCCAAGCTAAGAAGAAAGTTGCCCTTAAGAAGATCGAACGCGACTTTGCGGATGAAGCTATCCGTTCTAACTTTGACAAGTTCAAAGGTGACGCGGTTAAATTGGCTCAAGAATTCACTCCTGAAGAATTGGCACTTTACATCTTGAGCTTGACCGTTCAAGACCCAGAGACAATGCCAGAAGTGGAAATTGCCCGTGAAAAACCATTGCCATTCAAACCATCAGGTGGTGGCTTTGGCGGTAAAGGCGGCAAAGGTGGCCGTGGTGGCAACCGTGGTCGCGATAACAACCGTCGTGGTGGATACCGTGGCGACCGTAACCGCGATGATCGAGATGGTGGCCGTCGTGACTTCAAACGCAAGTCTAAGAAGAATAGCCGTGACTTCGAAAACCGTGGCAATAAACGCCCACACCGTACCTCAAGCGAAAAGAAAAACGGATTTGTTATCCGTAACAAGGGTGATAAATAAACAATGAAAACGCTCTATGAAAATAGAGCGTTTTCCTATATCAAAAAGCACACGGTTATTTTTCCGTGTGTTCTTTGATATAGGCTAGTTTTTTCTCTCGGCTTTTTCTCTTAAAGAGTGCTTCGGCGCTCATGGCCTCTGGTTTGCTGGCGAAGGCTTCTGAGTAGAGGAGTTTAACTGGTAGGCGGGCTCTGGTGTACTTGGCGCCTTTGCCTGCATTATGGGTTTTGAGGCGGCGTTCGACGTCTGTGGTATAGCCTGTATAGAGGGTGCCATCGGCACACTCAACCACATACATGTAGGCCTTGCTATCCTTTGCTGTCATCGTTTAGGACTCACCTTCAGCCTTTTTTCCAAAGTAAATCTCAAAGATTTCGTCAGTATAATCACCATTTTCCTTATGCACAAAGAGAGGTGGAAGGATTTTCAAGCCATCTGTCGAGCCGTCTTTAATGGCTTCAATCAGGAGCATATTTGCCTCACGTCTCATCTTAGGATAGATAAACTGGATGCGTTTAGGTGCTAGATTATACTGGCGCATGGTGTCGATGATATCCAAAAAGCGATCAGGACGATGCACCATGGCAATGCGTCCATTAGATTTGAGGGCATGACGTGCGACCTGGCAGATTTCCTCTAGATTGGTTGTGATTTCGTGACGGGCCAAGAGGTAGTGCTCTGACAGATTCTTCTTGGACGTTTCTGTCGCCTTAAAGTAGGGAGGGTTACAGAGGATAAGGTCCACCTGAGATCGTGGGGCATGGTCAAGTAAATTTTTTAGGTCATCATTGACAACAGTCACCTGATTCTCTAGTTGATTAAGAGTTACGGAACGTTTGGCCATATCAGCTAGGCGTTCTTGCAACTCAACCAAGGTAATTGGTGCCTCGGTGCGTGTGCTGGCAAAGAGACCCACGGCACCATTTCCGGAACAGAGGTCGACGATTAACCCCTTCTTTGGAATTTTTGGGAATCGCGAGAGGAGGACACTATCAATAGAGTAGCTGAAGACCTCCTTATTTTGAATGATTTTCACATCTGTGGAGAAGAGCTGGTCAATGCGTTCTCCATCTTTTAAAATTGGATTTGTCATAGTTTTTATTGTAACAAAAAACAGCTCCCAAAGGAACTGTTGCGAGTGATTACTCTAGGACACCGAAGGTATATCCTTGATTTTTGAAGTATTCGATAATTTGTGGAAGGGTCTGAACAGTGAGCTCCTTACCAGCTGTATCGTGCATTAGTACAACTTTAACAGTAGTTTCAGGGAAATATTTCTGTGAACCGTCCATATAAGCCATCATGCTTTCAGATGTGGTTGGACGAACAGAGAGTGGTTCTGCATCTCCACAGAGCATGTTCCAGTCAATCCACTGGATATCTTCCTTGGCGAGAGCATGATCAGTACTTTCTAGACCTTGCCATGACATATGACCACCAGGATAACGGAAAATTCTTGTCTTGAAGTCCTTGCCTAAGATAGCTTGGAAATTGGCATTGGTTTGGTTAACCTCAGAAACAATCTGACTTTGGTTAGGAACACGTCCTGGATAAAGCAGATTGAAATTATGGCTAAGACTGTGGTTGGCAATGGCATGTCCTTCAGTAATTTGGCGTTTGAGGATGTTCCCATTTTCAGGTGTGATGGTATAGCCGATGTGGAAGAAGGTTGCGTGAACGCCATACTCTTTCAGGATATCCATGACTTGTGGTGTCAAAGTGGGATCAATCCCATCATCAAAGGTTAAAAAGACTACCTTACCCTTAACATCATCTGATTTTCCTCGGATAGTGTTATTAACGGCAGTGACATCATAGGCGTAGTCAGACGCCTCAATGCTGTGGTTGCTTCCTTTTTTGAGTTCTGTTTTATCCTCTTTTTTAGCTTTTTCTGAAGATGAGCTTGTGCTATTAGCGACTTGTTCAGTCTTTTCAGCCTTGGCTACTTGTTCAGATTTCGTGTTATGGCGTTGGAATAGGACAAATCCTAGGATAGCCAGAATAGCCAAGTTTGCAATAATAAGGCAAAGATTAAGTGCCTTTCTATTTTTCCCTATAATCTCAATACTTTTTTTCATAGTTACATTATAGCTCAAACTATTAGAAAGTGCCACACCATTTTCAATAGTTTACAAAGAAATTCGATGAAAAAAGCGCTCCTTTTTTGGTATAATAGTAAAAAACTTGTAGAAAAAGAGGTAAAAACGTGTTTTACGCTTATTTACGTGGGCTTGTTGTCTTCCTTCTATGGATTATCAATGGGAATGCCCATTACCACAATCGCGATAAATTATTGAACAAGGACGAAAACTATATCTTGGTTGCTCCGCACCGAACTTGGTGGGACCCTGTTTATATGGCTTTTTCAGCTCGTCCTAAGCAGTTTATTTTCATGGCTAAGAAAGAACTCTTCAAGAGTCGTATCTTTGGTTGGTGGATCCGTATGTGTGGAGCCTTCCCAATTGACCGTGAAAATCCTGGTCAAGAAGCTATCAAGTACCCTGTTAACATGCTTAAGAAGAGTAACCGTAGTTTGATTATGTTCCCAAGTGGTAGCCGCCATTCATCTGATGTTAAGGGTGGGGTTGCAGTTATCGCTAAGATGGCTAAGGTTAAGATTATGCCGGTTGTCTATCAAGGACCTCGTGAACTCAAGGGGCTCTTGACAGGTGAACGTGTGGATATGAACTATGGTAATCCCATTGATATTTCAGATTTGAAGCGTTTGAATGACGAAAATATCCAAGAGGTTGCTCGTCGTATCCAGTCTGAATTTGATCGCCTTGATGAGGAAGCTTTGAGTTATCAAACAGGCAAGAAACCCAATCCTTTGACTTATGTTTACCGAGTACCTCTCGGTATTGTGGCTATCATTGCGGTACTTTTGACCATGGCTTTCTCATATGTAGCTAGCTTTGTTTGGAATCCTGAAAAACACCGTGCCAAAGAAACTCAGAAATAAGCTAAAAACTCTATCAGACATAGATCTGATAGAGTTTTTTACTTTTTGATATATTTTTAAAATTTTTTACGAATAAGAAAGAAAATATATCAATTAAGGAGAATAGCGTGAAGGAAAAGATTCTAGCCTATGTCAAAGATAATCGTCTGTTTGTGAGTGTCATCGCTGTACTGATGGTGATTTTTTGCTTCTTTCTATGGATGACTTGTGGTGCCGGCAACAGCATGGAGGCGGAGACGTCTTATACAGATGTGACAACATTGTCAACCTCCTCATCCAAAGAAGGGTCAAAATCACTTACTGAAGTGTCTTCTCAGTCAAAGACTGAAGAAAGTGAAAAGGATAAGTCAAAAGTAACAGTGGATGTTAAGGGGGCTGTGGCCAATCCAGGTGTTTATACCTTAAAAGCAAGCGCTAGGGTGACTGACGCCATCAAAGCAGCTGGGGGAATGACCGAGGATGCGGATGCTAAGAGTGTTAATTTAGCCGCAAGCTTGTCAGACGAAGAGGTTATCTATGTAGCAACTAAGGATGAAAACCTTTCTGTCCTTGGTCAATCAGGAACTAGTCAGGTGTCTGACAAAGGAGGACAAACTAATGCTAAGGATGGGAAAATTAACTTAAATACAGCGACTGCAGAGGAATTGCAAACCATTTCTGGAATTGGAGCTAAGCGAGCAGAGGATATCATCGCCTATCGCGAAAGTCATGGCGGCTTTCAGTCCGTAGATGACCTGAAAAATGTTTCAGGAATTGGTGATAAAACGTTAGATAAAATCAGAGAGTCCATCTATGTGGCTTAAAAAAGCGCCAATCAATCTTTTTTCCTTGTCTCTTTTAATAGCTGCCCTTTATTTTACGATTTTTGTCACTAATGTTTACGCTATTGGTGCTTTTGTCTTTCTTATGGTCTGTTTTTTGAAGCATCATTGGAAGAATAAGGCAGCCCTAAAGTTGGTGGGACTTGTAGGTAGTTTCTTTTTGGTCTACTTTTTATTCTTGCATCATAGAGCTAGCATACAAGATAAACAAGCCCCTGCTGAAATCAATCAGGTGACTCTGGTTGCTGATACGCTATCGGTTAATGGTGAGCAATTATCCGCTATCGGTAAGGCCAAGGGACAAAACTATCAGGTCTTTTACCGACTCAAATCTGAGAAGGAGCAGCATTTTTTCAAGACTACTAGTCAAACGCTAGTATTAAAAGGGAAAATTACGTTAACCCCAGCAACTGGTCAACGTAATTTTCAAGGGTTTAATTATCAGTCTTATCTAGCCAGTCAAAGCATTTATCGAATCGCTCAGATTGAGCGCTTGGACCAAGTGGTACCTCAAAAATCTCTATCTCCCCTAGCTTTTTTCCATCAACTGAGGAGGAGGGCTTTGGTTCATATCCAGACGCACTTTCCTAGTCCTATGAGACACTATATGACAGGCCTGCTCTTTGGGTATTTGGATAAGGAGTTCGATGAGCAGAGTCAGCTTTACACAAGTTTAGGTATTATTCATCTATTCGCACTTTCGGGGATGCAAGTGGGCTTTTTTCTGGGATGGTTTCGCTACGGTCTCCTACGCTTAGGTCTTCCTAAAGATTATCTATTTATCGTCTTGCTGCCTTTTTCCTTATGTTATGGCCTAATGACAGGATGGACAGCTTCAGTCCTACGTTCCTTGGTTCAAAGTTTGCTGGCTGAGTTTGGTATTAAAAAACTGGACAATATGGGAATAACCTTGCTTCTATTGTTTCTCTTGTTACCTCATTTTCTCTTAACAGTGGGAGGTGTATTAAGTTGTTCCTATGCCTTCTTGTTGTGTTTGTTTGATTTTGAGGACTTGTCATCTTTAAAGAAATCAATCTATACGAGCTTGGTATTGAGTATTGGGATTTTGCCCTTTCTAACTTACTATTATGGAACCTTTCAACCAGTTAGTTTAATTCTAACAGCGATTTTTTCCATAGTATTTGATAGCTTTCTCTTGCCTGTATTGACAGTATTCTTTGCCCTCTCAGGACTGGTAATCTTTTCTCAAATCAACCCACTTTTTGAATGGATGGAGTCCTTTTTGACTTGGATACAATCCTGGATAGGTCAACCTTTGATTTTAGGGAAACCTAGTTTGTTTCAGTTTGGCTTGATGATAGCTGTATTGATTTTGCTCTTTGATTTTTGGAAAAAGCCTCAGTTTAGGATTTGCCTTTTGATGATTTTTGGACTTTTGATGGTCTGGGTCAAACATCCTTTAACCAATGAGGTGACTGTGGTTGACGTGGGTCAGGGAGATAGTATTTTCCTGAGGAGTATGAAAGGCGAGACTATCCTAATTGATGTGGGTGGCAGGGTGACGTTTGGGACTAAGGAAAAATGGCAAGAGTCTAGCCAGACGAGCAATGCGGAGAAAACCTTGATTCCCTATCTAGAGGCTAGAGGAGTGTCTCAAATTGATTATCTGGTCCTGACGCATACGGACACAGACCATATTGGTGATTTGGAAGAAGTGGCCAAGTGTTTTAAGATTAAGGAAATCTGTGTCAGTCAGGGGGCTTTGACTAAGTCTAGCTTTGTTAAAAGACTTCGGACTATAAAATGCCCAGTTCACACTCTAAAGGCTGGCGACAAATTACCTATGATGGGAAGCAATCTACAGGTTCTTTATCCCAATAAAATTGGTGATGGTGGTAACAATGATTCGATAGTTCTTTACGGAAAGCTATTAGGAAGCAGTTTTCTGTTTACCGGTGATTTGGAAAAAGAAGGAGAGGAGGAACTGATGGCTAGCTATCCAACTTTAAGGGCAAGCGTCCTCAAAGCTGGACACCACGGTTCAAAAGGTTCTTCGTCTGAAGCTTTTTTGGACCAGCTGCACCCCTCCCTTGCACTTGTTTCAGCTGGTGAGAACAATCGTTATAAACATCCAAATGATGAAACAATAGAACGTTTTAAGCAACGCCACATTAAAATTTTACGAACAGATAAAGACGGAGCCATCCGTTTTAAGGGCTGGTTTAAATGGTCAAGTGAAACTGTCCGATAATTGTTAGAGTTCTTAATTTGTCATGCACCTCAATCTATGGTAGAATGTAAAAGCTAATATTCCAGTATAAGAAAGATTGAACAGTATGCGTAAAATTATCATCAATGGTGGTAAGAAACTTCAGGGAGAAGTTACAGTATCAGGTGCTAAAAATTCAGTTGTTGCATTGATTCCAGCCATCATTTTATCTGATGGAGTGGTTACTCTTGACGGGGTCCCAGCAATCAGCGACGTCGATAACCTAATTGAAATTATAGAAGTAATGGGTGGTTCTGTTAAGCGTGATGGCGAAACACTCGAAATTGATCCACGAGGCGTTAAGGATATGCCAATGCCATTTGGTAAGATTAACAGTCTTCGTGCTTCTTATTATTTCTACGGTAGCTTGCTTGGACGTTACGGTCAAGCAACAGTAGGTTTGCCTGGTGGTTGTGATTTGGGACCACGTCCTATTGACCTTCACCTTAAAGCTTTTGAAGCGATGGGTGCTAGCATTTCCTATGAAGACGAATCTATGCGTATTGCGACTGATGCTAGTCAACGCATTAAGGGTGCTCATATCTACATGGATACGGTCAGTGTTGGAGCAACGATTAATACCATGTTGGCAGCAGCTAAGGCTGACGGTCGTACGGTCATTGAGAATGCGGCGCGTGAACCTGAGATTATTGATGTAGCAACTCTTCTTAACAATATGGGCGCACGTGTTCGTGGCGCTGGTACAGAAGTCATCACGATTGAAGGTGTAGAGAGCTTGCATGGCACTCGTCATCAGGTTATTCCAGACCGTATTGAAGCGGGTTCCTACATTGCTATGGCCGCGGCTATCGGTAAGGGAATTAAGGTTAAAAATGTTCTTTATGAACACCTTGAAAGTTTTATCGCTAAACTTGAAGCAATGGGTGTTCGTATGACAGTTGAAGAAGATGCCATCTTTGTTGAAGAGCAAGGTGATTTAAAACCTGTTGACATTAAGACATCGCCTTATCCAGGTTTTGCGACGGATTTACAACAACCGATGACACCTTTGTTACTGAAAGCAAGTGGTCGAGGAAAAATTATTGATACGATTTATGAGAAGCGTGTGAACCACGTTCCTGAATTGGCTCGTATGGGTGCTGATATTCAGGTACTCGGTGGACAAATTGTTTACAATGGTCCAACGCAACTCTCAGGTGCGCCAGTAAAAGCCAGTGATTTGCGTGCAGGTGCTGCGCTTGTTACGGCAGGTCTTATGGCAGAAGGTCAAACTGAAATTACCAATATTGAGTTTATCCTTCGTGGGTATTCAAATATCATTGAGAAACTTTCTGACCTTGGTGCAGATATTCGTTTGATTGAAGATTAAGTCTAAGGTTCAACCCCTAGTGGTTGAGCCTTTTTCCATTTCTAAAACTGTGTTATAATACTACCATGGATATTTGGACTAGTCTGGGTGCTTTTGCCTTCTTTGAGTCGGAGCGCCTTTCTTTTAGACCACTCATCTTTTTGGATCGTTTTGATTTACACGAAATTGTATCAAATCCTCAGAATCTACAATTTTTCTTTCCTGCTACTCAAACACAGCATGAAACGGATTGCCTTTTGGTTCATTACTTCATGAAGGAGCCTCTAGGTGTATGGGCTATTGTAGATAAAGAGTTAGAAAAGATGATTGGCGTCGTTCGTTTTGAAAAGATAGATGTCCAGAAACGGACTGCAGAGCTTGGCTATTTTTTGAATGCCTCATACTGGGGTAGAGGCTTAATGACAGAGGCAGTTACTTGTCTGTCAAATTTGGCTTTGACAGCTATGGGAATGGATCGTATTATTCTTATTGCCCACTTGGAAAATAAGGCATCGATTCGTGTAGCGGAGAAGTCTGGCTTTAAACTTGTGTCCCGCTTTAAGGGAGCAGACCGATACACCCGTACCATGCGTGATTATCTCCGCTTTGAGAAGGAGGAGAACTGTGAGTAAACATCAAGAAATTCTAGATTATCTAGAGGCCTTACCTATCGGTAAGCGTGTTAGTGTGCGTAGTATTTCGAATCACTTACAGGTTTCTGATGGAACTGCCTATCGAGCCATTAAAGAAGCTGAAAATCGAGGGTTGGTTGAGACACGTCCTCGGAGTGGGACGGTTCGAATTGAAAAGAAAGTCCAGGTTCGCCTTGATAAGCTGACCTTTGCGGAGATTGCGGAGATTACAGAGTCTGAGGTTATCTCTGGTCATGAAGGTCTGGAACGTGTCTTCAGTAAGTTCTATATCGGAGCCATGACTATTGAGAATATCACCCGTTATCTAACCAAAGGAGATCTTCTTATTGTTGGGGACCGTGAGGATATTCAATTGCTTGCCCTAGAACACAATAATGCTATTTTAGTGACGGGGGGCTTTCGGGTTTCCGATAGGGTTAAAGAGCTTTCACGTTTGAAGCAATTTCCAGTCATGGTAACAACTTACGATACTTTTACCGTGGCAACCATGATTAACCAGGCACTTTCGAATGTCCGTATCAAAACAGACATCAAGACTGTAGCCCAAGTCTATACCAGACGAGAAAACTACAACTACATGACTCCAGAAATGACAGTCAGGGATTTTCAGAATTTGGTGAAACGGACGAACTTGGTGCGTTTTCCTATTCTGTCTGAGTCTGAAAAAGTGATTGGGATTGTGACCATGCGAGATGTGTCTAATCAGCAACCGACGACCATGCTCAAGGCAATAATGACCAAGCCGACGGTGACACGACTTGAGACTAGTCTGGCAACTGTGGCCCAAAAGATGATTTTTGAGGACTTTGATATCATTCCTGTTGTGGATGAAGAAAAACACTATCTAGGTGTTATCACCCGTCGTCAGGTTTTGGAAGAACTTCAGGACAATAATCGTGGCAACTTGCACACCTTTAGCGATCAAATGATAGCTAACCTAAACCAGGACAAGCATGCTTTCAGCTTTGAGGTCGAGCCCACTATGATTGACAATTCTGGAAACCTCACTCAAGGTGTTCTTGCAGAGATGGTTAAAGAGGTTGTCTATCGTATCATGGAAAAGCAGGAACAAAATGGTCTTGTGATTGAAGAAATGATGTTTTACTTTCTTCAGGCAGCTCAGATCGATGACAAGGTGACGATTACACCAAGTATTATTGCTGAAACCAGACGTAGAGCCCATCTGGACCTTATGGTTACTCACGGAAATCATACCGTCTGCAAATCAGTCGTTGTGGTTAAGAAAACTTAGTAACAAAAATAAAAGATATAAAGAAAACGGAGAAAACAATGATTACTTTAAAATCAGCACGTGAAATTGAAGCAATGGATAGGGCAGGGGATTTTCTTGCTAGCATTCACATTGGTCTACGTGACCTCTTGAAACCAGGAGTAGACATGTGGGAAGTGGAAGAGTATGTGCGTCGTCGTTGTAAAGAAGAGAATGTCCTTCCCCTTCAGATTGGGGTTGAGGGAAGCATTATGGATTACCCTTATGCGACATGCTGTGGCCTTAATGACGAAGTGGCACATGCCTTTCCACGTCACTATATTTTGAAAGATGGTGACCTCTTGAAGGTTGATATGGTCTTGTCAGAACCTATCGATAAGTCGGTCCTTGATGTGTCAAAATTGGATTTTGACAATGTTGCTCAGGTTAAAAAATACACGGAATCATATTCTGGCGGTTTGGCTGACTCATGTTGGGCTTATGCGATTGGAACGCCATCTGACGAAGTTAAAAAACTTATGGAAGTAACACGTGAGGCTATGTACCTTGGCATTGAACAAGCGGTAGTCGGTAACCGTATCGGTGATATCGGTGCAGCTATCCAAGAATACGCTGAAAGTCGTGGTTACGGTGTTGTTCGTGATTTGGTTGGACACGGAGTTGGGCCAACAATGCACGAAGAACCAATGGTGCCAAACTATGGGGTGGCTGGACGAGGTCTCCGTCTTAAAGAAGGAATGGTTTTGACTATCGAGCCAATGATTAACACTGGTACTTGGGAAATCGATACTGACCTTGAAACGGGTTGGGCTCACAAAACTCTTGACGGTGGACTTTCTTGTCAATATGAGCACCAATTTGTTATTACTAAGGATGGTCCAGTAATTTTGACTTCTCAAGGCGAAGAAAGAACTTACTAATATGAAACGACAAGGCTTAATGGCCCGTCTATTGGATAAACTCCAATGGCGCCCTTTGCAGGTTTATCTTATGCATTATCGTAGTGCAGAGATAGATATTTCAACTATCGCAGTGGCTTACTATCTCATTTTGACGGTTTTTCCGCTTATTGTTATTGCGGCAAATGTCTTTCCCTATCTGAATATTGATACGACTGATCTCTTGAAGTTTATGAATGAGCACCTTCCTAAGCAGTTTTATGCACCTGCAGCCAACGTTGTTCAGGATATCTTCTCGACACCTTCTGGACAGTTGTTGGGAGTTGCCTCTTTGACGGGATTCTGGACAATGATTAAGTCCTTGTCTTCGCTTCAAAAGGCGATTAACAAGGTATATGGTGCTTCAGAACACCGTGATGTCTTTATTAGTCACATTGTTGGTGGTTTCATGAGTCTGGTCATCTTGTTCCTGCTCACCTTTGCACTAATGCTGTCTACGATTATTCAGTCGGTCCTTAGAGTTATTACACAGACCTATCCTATTGGTTCCAAGATGACTCAGTTTATTTTAAATAGTATCCAGCCTCTGAGTATTGCAGTTGTCTTTCTGGGAATGATGGTGCTTTATTTTGTGCTTCCGAATGTGAAGATTCGAAAAATCCGCTATGTTATGCCAGGGACTATCTTTACGACTTTAGTGATTGGCTATTTAAGCAACTTGTTTGGAACTTATGTGATTCGTACCTTGAGTCGATTAGTTGATATCAAGTTATTTGGATCCATTATGATTTTCGTCTTCATGCTTTGGTTCATCTTCTTGGCCAGAATTTTGATTTTGGGGGCCGTCTTTAATGCGACCTATCAAGAGCTTAGACAAGGTGAACTGAAAAGTAGAAGAGGAGATGTGATTACTATTATTCAGAGCTTTTCTGGAGATGGTAGTGACAGCAAAAAACACAAAAAAGATGAGGATGATTCCTAGATGATAAAGAGAGCTTGGTGAGATCCAGGCTCTTTTGACGGGAATATTATCCTTTGTAGATAATAAAAAGATAATGATTATGGAGGAAAAATGAAAAAACAAACTGTTCGTGATTTAACACATATTGCTATTGTGGCAGCTCTTTATGTAGTCTTGACTGTTGTGCCACCTTTTAACTTAATTTCGTATGGTCCCTACCAGTTCCGAATTGCAGAAATGTTCAATCTGTTAGGATTTTATAATCGCAAGTATATCATTGCCGTGACTTTGGGCTGTGTGATTGCTAATTTCTTTAGCTTTAACATGATTGATGTGGTTGTCGGAAGTCTCTCGACACTGGTCTTTGTCGGTTCAGGTGTTTATTTCTTCGACCGATTTAAGAACCAAGATATTTTAGGTGGACTTTTTGACAAGGCTCATGTTTACTTTGCCTTTTACTTCTCATTCTTCATGGTGACAATTGCGGCTGAGTTGACCTTGGTTACTCAGGCACCATTTTGGGCAACTTGGTTCACTGTTGCTATGGGAGAATTGGCTTCTCTCTTAGTTGGTGCAATTCTTATTAAGAAATTGGCCAAAGTTATTGATTTTGTTTCCTAAATTAACGTCTGTAAAGGCGTTTTTTTCTGCTTTTATGTTAAAATGTTCCTATGGAAAAACGAATGAAAGAGCTGGTTGTTAAACTTAACCAGTATGCAAAAGAGTATTATACGGAAGATAATCCATCAGTGTCAGATGCCGAGTATGATAAGCTTTATCGTGAGCTTGTAGCTTTGGAGGCTGAACATCCAGAACTTGTTCAAGCAGATAGTCCAACACATCGTGTGGGAGGGCTGGTACTTGATGGTTTTGAAAAATATCAACATGAGTATCCGCTTTATAGTTTGCAGGATGCTTTTTCACGAGAAGAGCTAGATGCCTTTGATAAGAGGGTTAAGGACGAATTTCCTAATGCTGATTATATGGCTGAACTCAAAATCGATGGGCTTTCTATCTCGTTGACCTATGTGGATGGTATTCTTCAGGTAGGTGCGACACGTGGTGATGGTTCTGTAGGTGAGAATATCACTGAAAATGTCAAGCGTATCTCAGATATTCCTCTGAAGTTGGACCAACCTCTTAATATTACGGTGCGTGGGGAGTGTTACCTGCCTCGGGCTGAGTTTGAACGCATCAACATCCAACGCCAGGAAAATGGTGAGGCCGAATTTGCCAATCCACGTAATGCTGCAGCAGGAACTCTTCGTCAATTAGATACCAAAGTAGTTGCAGAGCGTCGTTTGGCGACTTTCCTTTATCAGGAAGCTAGTCCAACGGAGCGTCTAACACAAAATGATGTCTTAAATGAAGTGGCAGAACTCGGTTTCTCTGTTAATCCACGACGCATTGTCACATCATCGATGGATGAGATTTGGGACTTTATTCAAGCTGTAGGAGAAGATCGTGATCACTTGGCCTATGACATTGATGGTGTTGTCATCAAAGTCAATAGTTTGGCTATGCAAGAAGAACTCGGTTTTACAGTTAAGGCGCCACGTTGGGCTATTGCTTATAAATTCCCGGCTGAGGAAAAGGAAGCAGAGCTTCTCTCAGTGGACTGGCAAGTAGGTCGTACGGGTGTAGTAACGCCGACTGCTAATTTGACTCCAGTGCAATTAGCGGGGACAACGGTTAGTCGAGCCACCCTTCATAATGTAGATTACATTGCCGAAAAAGACATTCGTATCGGTGATACCGTAATTGTCTACAAAGCTGGTGATATTATCCCTGCTGTACTTCGTGTAGTAGAGAGTAAGCGTACGACACAGGAGCCGATGGAAGTACCGACTCAATGTCCATCTTGTGGCAGTGGTCTTTTACATTTTGAAGATGAAGTTGCCCTACGTTGTATCAATCCTTCTTGCCCTGCTCAGATTAAGGAAGGTCTGATTCATTTTGCCTCTCGAGATGCCATGAACATCGCAGGTATGGGACCTTCAGTGGTTGAAAAGCTCTTTAAAGCTGAATTGGTTAAAGATGTGGCTGATATCTATGGCTTGAACAGTCAGGATTTCCTTCAATTGGAAGGTTTCAAAGAAAAGTCGGCTGAAAAACTTTACGCAGCCATTCAAGCATCAAAAGAAAATTCTGCAGAGAAATTGCTCTATGGCTTGGGTATTCGTCATGTTGGCGCCAAAGTTAGTAAGCAGTTGCTAGAAGCTTTTGGCAGTATACAAGAGTTAGCCAGTGCAGATGTCGAGGCTATTGCTGCTGTAGATGGTTTAGGAGAGGTTATTGCCAAGTCCATCCAGCGCTATTTTGCTAAGGAGGAGGCTCAAGTTCTTATGAAAGAACTGGAATCCTATGGCGTTAATTTGTCCTATCTTGGACAAAAGGTGGCAGATGATGCTATCTTATCTGGTAAGACAGTTGTTTTGACAGGAAAATTGGAGCATCTTAAACGTAGTGAAGCAAAGGCAAAACTAGAAGCTCTGGGTGCTAAGGTGACAGGTTCTGTCTCTAAGAAAACAGATTTAGTAGTTGCTGGTAGTGATGCCGGAAGTAAGTTGGAAAAAGCACAAAGCCTAGGAATTGAAGTAAAAGATGAGGCTTGGTTGCTGGATTTATAGGAGTTCAATATGAAACAAAAACGTGCCCGCTTAATTTATAATCCAACATCTGGACAAGAAATTATGAAAAAAAATGTTGCCGAGGTCTTGGATATTCTGGAAGGTGCTGGCTTTGAAGCGTCAGCCTTTCAAACAACACCAGATGAGAACTCAGCAAAAAATGAGGCCACTCGTGCGGCCAAAGCAGGCTTTGACTTAGTTATTGCTGCTGGTGGCGATGGTACAATCAATGAGGTTGTTTCTGGGGTTGCCCCGCTTAAAAAACGCCCACAAATGGCGGTTATTCCAACGGGAACGACAAATGACTTTGCACGCGCCTTGAAGATTCCAAGAGGAAATCCTGTTGAAGCAGCCAAGGTTATCGCTAAAAATCAGACCCTTCAGATGGATATTGGCCGTGCCTATGACGACAAATACTTCATCAATATTGCGGCTGCTGGTTCCTTTACCGAACTAACCTATAGTGTACCTAGTCGCTTAAAGACAGTACTTGGTTATTTGGCCTACCTTGTTAAGGGGGCAGAGTTGTTGCCACAGGTAAAGAAGGTTCCTGTTCGTGTTACGCATGACGAGGGTGTCTTTGAAGGTGGTCTTTCCATGATTTTCGTTGCCTTGACCAATTCAGTTGGTGGCTTTGAAACGATTGCCCCAGATGCTAAACTGGATGATGGTAAATTTACTCTAATCATGGTTAAGACAGCTAACCTCTTTGAATTGGTTGACCTCATTCGTCAAATTCTCCAAGGTGGTAAACACATCTATGACAAGAGAATTTCCTATATCAAAACGAGCTCGCTGTATATTGAGCCTTTAAGTGATGATCGTATGATGATTAACCTCGATGGCGAATACGGTGGTGATGCACCAATTCATCTCCAAAATCTGAAGAATCATATTGAATTTTATGCAAATATTGATGAGATTTCTGATGATGCCATCACTCTTCCAGATACAGATGAATTAGCTCTTGAAGCCATTGCACAAAAATTCAGTACAGAAGCTGAAAAGATTGAGAATGACTAATGTTAAACCTTTAAGCAACCTAAGATAGGTTGCTTTTTTAGTATATTTGTAGAAAATGACGCTTTCATTTGTTACAATAGAAAAAACTGGGAAATTGTTATATAGAATATTTAGAGGAGTAGAGGTTTAATAAAGAGAATGAACATTATTTAAGTGATGATCATCTAAAGAATAGTGATCAGGCTTTCGAGTCGGCTTTTAGTAATAAAGGGCCAGAGTTTGAATCTGCTTTTCAGGAGGAAAAAGCTGAGAAGCGATATTTCTTTTTGACTCTTGCTCTGCCACTGATACTCTTAAGTGTGAGCTGGGGCTCGGTCTTCTTATCTTGGAAGTATAAGCCGATAATTGTGTATCTGGCTGTAATTGTGGCATGTTTTGTCCTTGTTATCATTCTCTTTAGAATGGGACAGAAGCTAGGTAGATTTCTCTTCACCGCAATCGTGGTTGGCTTGATTGGACTATCCTTCTTTGCCACTTTAGGTGGTTCTGTCTATCGAGGGGCTATGAAAAAATACAGGTTGATTCAGTAGGTGTCTCAGTCAGATCTTGATGAGGATAAACCTGATAGCGATGATCCCAAAGATTACGAAGATGAGTCTGCGATTTATAACTGGACGGAAGAAGATTTTGAAAATCTGAAACCCAAGGCTGATACCTTACGTTCGATTATTAAAAGTCATGGTAAGGGCAATTATGTCGAGATGGAGTCTAGTGGTCTCAAGGTGAGATCTGACCGTGGAGATGGCAATGAATATAGTGATTTCTCTTTTGTGAAGGACGAAAAGGGACGCTTTGTCTATGATAGTGGAATAGCGACTTATCCCCTTGATGGCGTCACTGAGGTTGATAATTATAGCAGTAATTGGACGGAAGAGCGGATAAGTAGCTTACGTACTAAAGACCAAGACTATCTGGGTCCAGCAACATCCTTGTCTGAGGTAGTGAGGGAACATTCTCAGGCAAAAAGGTCCTGGAGAAGTATCAACGTCCATTCATCAGGAATCATACATAAGTCAGTTGATCTTGATTACACTGATCAGAATAGTCCTATTGAGAAAGCACAATTGTTAAGACTATCTTTTGAGTATAACGAAAAGAAAAAGGACTATTATTTGAGCTATAATTCTGTGGCTCGTCGCTACTAGGGATGACTATCTATGATAATGAATAACTAAACAGCAATTTTTTAGTAATAAGAGGTTTGATTATAAAGGGGGATTTTATAATGACAGCATCAAAAACCAAACGTCTCTTGTATTTTATGTCCGAATTGGAAAAGGGAAATGACATTTCAAAAATGGACTACCTAGCTCGCTTTGGCATAAGTGAGCGTACACTTAAAGAGGACGTGAGTGAACTCAAGGAAAATTTGACTGAGTTACGTCCAAATATGAAGGTTAAGTATTCCAGAAAATACGGTTCCTATCATGCCCAGTATGAACAGGGCTATGGTAACCTTAAATACAATCAGGCAGTTATCCTATCTAAGATTCTTTTAGAGAGTCGTGCCCTTCGAAAGGATGAAGTAGCAGAAATTATCAACATCTTTGTTGAGAGGGCTGTAGACGACAAGGAGCGCAGACGTATCAAGCGATTGACTGAGCTAGAACTAGATAGTTATCAAGAACTTAAGATTTATCAGGATCAAGATAAGTCACTCTTACCAGCTATTTCAGCCATTTTCGATGCCATTGTGGACCAACGTCCTTTGTCTTTTAGTTACCGTAAGCCAGGAGAAAAAGTGGAGGAATATAAGGTCTTTCCGATTTCAGTCATTTTTGATAACCATTATTTCTACTGTATTTCTTACAAACTGGATGATAACTTTACTTGTGATTATCAGTTCTCTGAAATCCGTTATTTCCGTGTCGATCGTTTTCAGACCATTCATAAATCTGAAAATGATTTGGCTTTCACGTTAAGTCCAGAACAAGAAGCCCGTCTTATTACAGATGAGCAGGTGCGTTACCAGGCTTTCTCAATGCTTTCTGGTAATGAGTGGGCTCGAATTACCTTTGAGTATAAAGGACTTTACCGTGATGTCCTGGAATCCGATATTCCAAAACTTAAACTGTTAGAGGAAAGCACTAGTGATGGTGTTGATCAGGTCCGTTATGAGATTGAAACCTTTAGTTTATTAGGTTTTCAGAAGTACATTCAACGCTTTGATGGGGATTTTGTGTTCCTCAAGATTGAAGCATTAGATAACAAATGAAAAAGGCCTTCGGTTATCCGAATGCCTTTTTAAATCTGACAAAAATAGTATAATTGTGTTAAAATAGGAATACGGAAGCGTTATCATTTTCATAAGGAGGGAAAATATGAAAGAAAAGAAAAAAGAAATGCAAAAACAAGTCTTAACTCTTCTAGGAATCTTGATTTTTGCCTTTGTCAATGTGTTTATCTTTGATAATAAGATGGGCGCTGGTTTTTCTGCCTTCTCAACTATCACCCTGATGAGTATTGGACTCTTGTCTAAGCGCACCAGTCTGCGAGTTTTGGCTATTATTTCCTATCTCATCAATGTGGTAGCAGCCGTTTTTGGCTTCAACTATGTTGGTTTTCTAACAGCAGTTCAGGCCATTGAACTTATCTTCGTTATCTGGTATCTTTACCCACGTGACACGTTTTTGAGACGAGATACAACTGATAAATACACTTATCGTTATCGTTGGATTCATTTGCTTTTGACGGTTTTAATCTCAATTGGAGGTTATATCGTTTTTGCAGTTGTTTCTAGTATTTGGGATGGTTCCTTCCTAGAATACGGTGGGAACACAGCTCTCATCTTTGCTATGCAATATTTGCTCTTTTTGAGCATTACCAAGTCGAGACAAGATGAACCGACCAAGGTTGCCCATTTGTTCCAAAAGGAACGCAGTACTAAGGAGATGAAAGCGGCAATAGAGGCCGAACGCCAGGCCAAAGAGAGAGCACTTGCACAAGCCTTTGAGGTACCTTTGAAGGCACCTAGTCAAACAGCTGAAAAATTTGGTAACAACATGATCAAATTTGCATCTGTCTGGCTATTGGTAATGGACATGTCCATCTTGGCTTACTTCTTCCGTCCAAACGATGTTGGTTTCGGGTTTGGCGCCTTCTTTGTGCTCTTGACCATTGTCTTGTCCTTGATTTTCAAATCTGAGGAAGACAAAGAGGACGTTTTCTCTATCATCTATCATAAGATTCGTCCTATCCAACCTATTTTCTTCATTTTGCTTTTGATTGCCCATGCGCATAAGTTTAGCTATGGTGCAGCATACGCTCTCTTGTTCTCAGCTGCTTATTTCTTCTGGGCTATCAATAAGATTAATATGAAGACTCTTTTGACCTTTACAGTCATCATTTATTTCTTCCCAGTCTTTGGTTATCTCTCTAACCCATACCGTCTGGGTGCTGAAAACCTTAAGATGGTAGGTGAACTGGTGACAGATCGTGAGAAGTCTAATACCTTCTATCTCGGTCATTATTGGTCACTTCTAGGTCTACAGAGTGATGGTGAATATGAAGGAGTCCCTACTTCTTGGCAGGCTGCTAAGTTCGCTGACATTCAGACATTCTCTGATGACAGTGATATCACTTCAGGTGTTTTCCAAGTGAATAGTCACAATGATTATGATTATGATTTGCATTTAACAAATAACAAGGGCACCATTGCAGTCACAACTGGTTCTGGAAAAGATAAGAAAGAATACCAGTTCACTGACTTTGCCAGAACCTATTATCGATATGAAAAATTGAAAAAAACGGATAACCAAAAGCGTTATAAAGATTTTTACAAGGTAGGTACTGTTTCGACTGAGTTGGGAACTTATAATCTTTATCTTGAAATGAATCAAGATTGGGTTGATGAGTATCAAAAAGATCCTACTAATGTTGACTACCGTTTGCTTATCTCTGGTGACAAATTGACACCAAGAGAAGCTTACAAGAAAGCATATCATTACTAAAAAAATATCTCTGCACATTGCAGAGATATTTTTGTTTTTGTCAGTCTTTATATCCTCGTTTAGCTAATTCTCGTACCAGGACTGCTCCCAAAATCGCAGGAACTAATTGTCCCAGGAGGAGATTAATAACGAGAGCAAAATAAGGAAGTTTGAGCAAGGCACTAAGCCAGATTGGTACCACTAAAGCAGGAACGAGTAGGATTGGAAAGATGATGAACCAGCTAGATAACTTGGCTTTACGGATGAGGTAGATGCTACCAGTTGTTAAAAAGCTAGCACAGAAACCACCAACCACGTCAATCAATCCCAAACCTCCAAAAGAGTTTGCGATGGCATTAGCCAGACTAATTGGGAATACCAAAAATGGGAAGATGTAGGTTAGTCCATATAAAGCAGTGGCCAGACGCATCTGAACAGCACCAAAGGAAATAGCTTGTGAGACAAAGAGGATAGCAATATAAAGGGCCATCATAATAGCTGATAGAACGAGTTTTTGAGTGGGATTAAGTTTATTTTTCATAATTTCTCCTTAATTATTGGGCATAGTAAAAGAGTAGCAGGTCTACTCTTTTTGTGATTTAGGTCTAGAGTTATTTTATAAGTCAATCTCTAAGACAATAGGTGTGTGGTCTTGGCGATCACCAGAGTCAATCATGTCTGATTTTGTGACCTTATCGGCAATACGATTTGAAGTCAACCAGTAGTCGATTCTCCAGCCTGTATTGTTGATTTTAGATGTTTTACTACGTTGGGCCCACCATGTGTAGGCTCCTGTAACGTCGCCATTGAGGTGACGGTAGGTATCGGTGAAACCTTTTGCAAGGAGGTTAGTGAAACCAGTACGTTCTTCATCTGTAAATCCTGGTGAACGACGATTACTTGAAGGATTAGCCAAGTCGATTTCCTTGTGGGCAACATTGTAGTCACCAGTCGCAAGAACTGGTTTCTGAGCGTCCAATTCAGCTAGGTAATCCGCATATTTTTCGTCCCAGATTTGACGTTCAAGCAGACGTTTGAGGCCATCACCAGCATTTGGTGTGTAGACCTGTGTCACAAAGAAATTGTCAAATTCGAGAGTGATGATACGCCCTTCACAGTCCATGGTTGAAGGTGCTCCGATTTCAGGATAGGTAATGACTGGATTCAGTTCTTTTTTATACAAGAACATGGTTCCAGCATAACCTTTACGGGCAGGTTCAACAGATGAACGCCAAGTATTGTCATAGTCAGGGAAGTAGTCTTCCAAGATTTGCAAATGCTTTTTAGTCGGACCTTTAGCAGACAGTTTTGTCTCTTGAATAGCAATGATGTCTGCATTTTCAGCGACCAAGGTGTCGATAACAGCGCGTGATAATTGAGCGCGTGCAGAATCACTAGTAAGGGCGGCATTTAGTGAATCAATATTCCAAGAAATTAATTTCATGTGTACAGTTTCCTTTTTTGAATCTTTCCTTTCTATTGTAGCAGAAAATAAGGTGTCAGGCGAGTTATGGGTTTGATAAGGGAAGCTAGGAGGAGTATACTTATCTTAGATTGAGAGGTACATATTAATGAAAAAGCAATCCTACATTTATTACTTGTTTTGGGGTCTCTTGTTGATACAAGTCTTTCTTACAATCATGATTTGGTGGTCACAGGGGCTAGTGCTTCCTCTTGTTATTTTTCCGGGGATGAGTGTCTTCTTTTTATTTTACTTAAGGTCTCTCTTAGGCTACAACCTTAAGCAATCTCCCTCAGAACCCTTATTTGTCCTCCGTAGGTATGGCCTTGGAACTAGTTTAAATCCCAAAAATCCCCTAGGCTATAAGATTAGTCTCCTAGTGGTCATGGGTGCTTTAGTTCTCCTTTTCTGCCTAACCCTATTAGTCTTTCTTGGAAAATAGAGTCTTAGGTTTTTTTATTTGTAATTATCACTAACTAGTTATAGTGTATTTTCATAACAAATAAAAGAATTACTGGAGGAAAGATTTATGTCGATTGAACTTGGCATTTCAACTTTTGGAGAAACAACCCTCCTAGAATCGACTGGAAAATCTATCTCTCATGACCAACGTATTCGAGAGCTCGTTGAAGAAATTGAATTGGCGGATCAAGTTGGACTAGATATTTATGCGATTGGAGAGCATCACCGTGAAGATTTTGCAGTGTCGGCACCGGAAATTGTTCTTGCAGCAGGTGCTGTGAATACCAAGAAGATTCGTTTATCTAGTGCAGTAACCATTTTGTCATCTATTGACCCGGTTCGCGTCTATCAGCAGTATGCAACCATTGATGCTCTGTCAAGTGGTCGTGCAGAAATCATGGCGGGTAGAGGCTCCTTTGTTGAGAGTTTCCCACTTTTTGGCTATGATCTTTCAGACTATGATGAACTTTTCAATGAAAAACTAGACATGCTTCTGGAAGTGAAAAAGCAAACGAGTTTAACTTGGCAAGGTAAGCATACTCAATCTGTTGACAATCGCCCTGTGTATCCGCGAGCAGTCCAAGATGATTTTCCGGTATGGGTAGCGACAGGTGGTCACATTGAGTCGACCATTCAAATTGCGGAAAAAGGTTTGCCAATTGTCTATGCTACAATTGGGGGAAATCCGTAGGCCTTTACTAAATTAGTAGAAGTTTATAAGGAAATCGGTGCTCGAAATGGTTATTCGGATGAACAACTTAAGGTGGCTGCTCATTCTTGGGGATGGATTGAAGAAAATAATTTCCAAGCGATAGAAAATTATTTTTATCCAACGAAACAAACGGTGGATAACATTGCTAAGGATCGCCCACATTGGTCTGAAATGACTAAAAAGCAGTACTATGCTAGTGTTGGACCAAACGGAGCCATGTTCGTAGGGGACCCCGCTCACGTCGCTCAAAAAATCATTCGTATTATTGAGGATTTATAGCTAGATTGCTTCATGCTTCATCTCCCAATTGGTTCTATGCCACATGAGGCTGTTCTAAAGGCTATTAAGCTTTATGGTGAAGAAGTGGCGCCAATTGTTCGTCGTTATTTTGAAAATAAAGGATAATTGGTTGAAGGTAAACCTCAAGTTCTCTCTACTATTGTCATCATCACTGTTCTATGATAGGATGGAAGATAATTGATAAAGAGAAGAGGAAAATTATGCGAAAGCTGTCAGAAGCAGAATGGATAAGTCGTTTTGAGCAAGTTCAAGGGCGTAAACCGAAACCCGATGAACTACAATTAGCTTATCAGTCTGGCCTTATTGGAATCTCGAAAAATTATAATTATATCTATATTCTTCTGGGGGCTCTAGTAGCGATCGTCGTTGGCATTGGCTTGACTCTAGTCTCTAGTTCAATGAAGAACGTCAAACAGACTAAGTCGTCTGCCACAGTGGCTAGCTCGATATTCTCATCGACAGATAAGGCTAATGCCAAGCCAAGTACGTCATCAATCGAAAATGCGAAGACGAGTGAATCTAGCAGTGCAAGTATTGATACACCTGATGCTAACCATGCTAAGGAAGCCTATACTGAAAATCCACGTTGGACCAATGACAAAGCTAGTCGCCTTGCTAGTTTGATGGTTTCTTGGGGCAATCAGATGAATCAGCCAGGATACAAAGAAATTACCAATGAAGCCTCTTCCTTGCCTATCCGTTGGATGTCGGATCATAACCAGACTGTGGATGCTACTTATGCTGCAAATGGTAATAGCAATTCGGAGTATACCATTGTTTCGGTATACGAGAGATGGGAAAATGTATCTGTTCACCGTTATTTCTTTACCATTAAAAAAGATGGGACTCCCTTTGTTCTTTATTCACCAACTACTAATGGTGGCGTGTATTATGTCAAAGAAACGGAAAATGCTGACCTTAAATCAGGATATGCAGATATTGTAAACAATTAAAAACTAGGATTCCAACTGGAATCCTAGTTTTTAATTTGAAGACAAGTCAAACTGTGGTCAGCTCTTCTACAGCCATTCGCTCTTATTTAACCTTCTTGGCTAACATGGTCGCAAATTGAAGGGCGATTGGATTGCCATGCTCATCTAAACGGTGAAGGTGACCAAGATTTTCATTGTACTTGATTAATTCCCAGTCTCTATAGTAGTTTTTCAACTCGCCTTCTTCAAACGTAAATGGGAAAGGCATGGTACAAGGGTGCTCCTCAGTGTCCATGGCACAAACAATTAGGTTGTAACCACCAATGACTGTACGCTCTTGCATATTCTTGATAATAGCCGGAATTTGATCGGGATCAAGGAACATAAAGACGACTGTTGAGAGGATGAAATCAAAGGTTTCAGACTCAGGAAGAGCAGCAGCATTGATATCGTAGTAGCCAGCTCTAACATTGTAATTTTCCTCATCTGCAATCATTTGGATGCGTTGTGTAGCTTCGTTATTAACATCAACGGCTGTAACATCATGCCCAAGAGATGCCAAATAAAGAGCGTTACGGCCGTGACCACAGCCTAGGTCAAGGGTACGACCAGGTTTGATATGACCAGATTGGACTGCTTCAAGAACCTCGGAGTGGGCTTTAGTGTCATACTTTTTAGCCATGTAGTCCTCAGGTTTACAGTAAAAAGAAAGATAGCATTCCAAATCATCTGATGCAGCAGCGATGCGATGCCAAGCTTGTGGTTCAACAAAAGGAATCTCTGTCTCGGGGGTAAAAAGGTGCTCTGCAGTAACCTGTCCTTGTTCATCTAATTCGTAGAAGCGGAGAGATCCTGATAGAATGGTTAATTTAGCCCAAGTTCCTACCTTAGTATTGTGTTTTTGCGTCACCATTTCTGGAAGTGTTGTAGCTGTCCAGTTTGGTAAACGTTTGTAGCAAAGAAGTTGCTGATTTATAGTCATTTTATGAGTTCCTTTCAAACGGTATGACTCTATTATAGCAAAAGTATGGAAAAAGAAAAAAGGCCTAGCCGGGTGTGTTCTGACCCCAAAAAGTTAGACAAATAATTTAAGCAAAGGATTTAGTTCTGTATTGTACAGGACTGAGTCCTTT
>NZ_JACLQS010000009.1:0-67415 GCF_016648815.1 Streptococcus sp. 9.1
TTTAGCTTACAGAACTGCTTGTGAAGCTCTAGAGGATGAGTTCGAGTAAATGTTGCACTTATTCTTGCAATTTATCAAACTAAAAAAACTAGGAAATTTCCTAGCTTTTTTATGTATTATCTTAGTGTTTACGTTTGTAAGTTGAGATACCGAACAAGGCCAAAGCTGATGTCACCATAGCTGCACCTGCTGCTGCAGAAGCTGCTGTTGATTTTTCACCAGTAGATGGAAGAGCTGGAGCTTCTTCTTTTACAGGTACTGATGTTGGTGTTACAGGTTTACCTGGTGTAGGTTCTGTTGGAGTTGTTGGTACTTGAGGTTTTGGTTTCTCAGTTGTTTCTTCAACAGATACAAAGTTTTTGTGGTAAGTAACTTTTGCTGAAACAGTATTTGGAAGAACAGGTTTGTTTGGTTCTTCTGGCAATTCAGGAACAACTACTGTTGAGTTAGTTGCGAACCAGTAAGCAGTTGGAACGTTAAGATTATTTCCGCTTACGATGAAGTCCATTGGTTCACCCTTGAAGATTGTTGCAGCAGCACCATAGTAGGCATTCTTCGTACGAGGTGTTCCATCTGGGTTAATTGCATCCCAACCTTCATCTGTAACTTCACCAGTTGTTGGATCAACTGTTGGGTCACTGTTAAAGCGTGAACCGTTAGCCACAAATTCGTTATCGTTTGTTGCATAAGCATAACCATCTTCATGCAAAGTGATAGATGAACCAGGAATTTGAACGTATTCATTACCATTCAAACCAACTTTTTCGATGTGGTTTCCAAGCTCAGTGTTCCAGTGGTTAAGTGATGAGATACTCAAAACTGATCCGTTCTTAGACAAATCAAGTGGTGTCACTGATGACTCAGAATCAAAGAAGTTCAAGTTCATCTTAACGTGAAGTTTTTTGTTAGTGTCGTCAGTTTGTGAACCAATGAAAAGTGTCTTAGTTGGATCGTGGTACAACTTAACAATGGCTGAACCATCTGTACTTGGTGTTTCTACCAAAGTGTAAGTTGCAACGATTTTTTTAACTGGAGTACCATTGAATGATGTTCCGTTTAGGTTGTTGTATGTTACAGTCAATGTTTGACCTGTAGCCATCTTCAACCATACATCTTCAGTATATTCACCGTCAGCATTGATAGTGTATTGTGAACCATTAGCGGCACTGAAGTCACTTGGAATGTAACGAGATGTATTGAATTGTTCAAGAATGTCATCTACTGAGTGACCTGATTGGATTGTTTTATCCAAGTAGTCAACAGAACCTGCTGAGTTTTCAACAGTCATTGTAGCATCAGATTCTGTTTTATAGATTAAACCAGTAGCATTTTCAGCCAATCCTTTTGTCAAAAGACGAGCAGTTGTTCCACCAGTGTATTCTTTATAAGCTTTTTCCCAAGCAGCATAAGCAAGAACGTCTTGGTAGTATTTATCCAATTGTGTCTTGTAATCTGCAAGTTTTTGTTTATATTCTGAAACCGCAGTTGTCAAAGCTGTTGTTTGAACTTTATTGTCATTGTTAGCAGCTTCAACGCTAGTGTGTTTAACACCTGCTTCTTCTGTAGCTGTGAATCCCCCTGTTGCAACAACATTTGCTTTAGCAGATGTAAGAGCTGCATCAGCTTCTTCACGAGTCAATTTATTTTCAGAAACAACTGTATTTGAAGCTTCTTGAGCATCTTTAGCTGCTTGATTTTGAACAGCTTTAACATCAGCAGAATCTTTTGATGCTGCTGATGTCGTTGTTGCAGCTTCAACAGCATTATTGAAGTCAGGATTTGAAACTTCAGCAATAGCTTTAGTTGTTGTTTTTACAGTAGTATCTGTTTCAGTAGTAGTTTTTTCTTCTGTTCCAGGTACTGTAGTGACAACTGCTGCATCTCCTGTTGTTTTAACAAGATTAGCACTTGATTCTGTAGCTGTATTTGATACAGTTGCATCAGTATCAGTAGTTGTTGCTACATCTTTAGCTTCATCTGCAGCTGCTACACTTGTAGCTGCAAGTCCTGCAAGCAATACGCTTGAATACAATGTTGTTTTAAATGGATTGACTTTCATTTACACTTTCTCCTTCTTGGTTAACATTTTATTAACCTATTTTCTTCACCGTTTAATATACTACCGTGATTTTCAAAATTTGGCAATAGCTTTCTGAAAAAAAAATTATATATTTGCTACATGTTTTTAAAATTTGACACACTTTTGTTATATTTTAATCATTTCTTTACAATAAAGAGTAATTCGTAAGGATTTTACAGAGTTTTTACTTAATACTTTCTTATAACTGTTCATTTATTTCTCATAATAAACTGTTTCAACGATAGAATAGGCTTTCTATTAGAAGCAGGTCATCAAGAACTGGCCTCTTCATAACTAAAAACACATAAAAAACACCTTCAAGACCTTGACTTTAAGCGTTTTTCGTCGTATGCTTGAAAAAAATGTTAAGAAAGTTGGGGGACTTTTCAATGACAAAAAAAGAAATGAGATTGCTGATCCTTCTTGGGATTAGTATTATTTTAGCGAACCTTGTACTTCGTTTGATTCTTAGGCCTCTGCCTGAGAATATAGCTTATCTCATTAAAACGCTTGGCCTTATGTGTGTGTACTATTTCATCGTACAGAGACGCCTCGGATTAAAGATCAAATCGACAAAAAAGATAAGTTGGTCTGAAACCCTAAGTGTTTGTTGGTTGGTTCTTTTGGCAGATTTTTTCTTTCTTTCTGCGGTTGCTTTGGGTATCAGTAAAGCACCTCACATGATAGGAACTGCCTTGATTATTGCCTTAGGAGCCGGTTTTTTTGAGGAATATTTTTTTCGTGGACTTTTCCTTAAGCTCGCCTTTCAAGATGGTATTAGATCTTCAAAACAGGTTTTAGGAGTCGTTTTCTTGTCTGCCATATTTTTTGGATTGGCCCATCTCGGAAATCTTACTCACCAGCCCTTGAACGCTACCCTGTTCCAAGTTTATTATGCAACAGCTATAGGCATATTCTTTGCTGCTATTTACCTACGTACCGGTAGCCTCTGGTGGACTATTATTCTGCACTTTTTGATTGATTTTGGTAGTGTCCTTATCTCGCAATCAACACAGGCTGCACCAGCTACAAGTATCTGGAATTTCATTTTCTGGCTACCTTTAATTGCCCTAGGACTCTTCCTTATTCGTCCTAAAAAATTGAAAGCCATTAGATATCTTAATGATTAATATTTCAAACTGCATCCCATAAGTTAGATTTTCAGTGTCTAACCTGTGGATGCAGTTTTTTCATTTGTCAGAACTGCTTTCTTACGACTTATCTCAATTTCCATAATTAAAAACGATTTATTCATAGAAATTTCATATCAGGTCTTCATCTATTCCTATCAGAATTTTGCTGATTTTAGACTTCTCATTTTGTTATAATATGACCTACAATCATATTTTTTAAAGGGGATGCTTATGAATTTTCAACAATGTCGCTATGTTCAGACTATCGCTGAAACAGGGTCTTTTAGTAAGGCTGCTAAAAAACTCTTTTTGACTCAGCCCAATCTCTCAGCATCCATCCGTGACTTAGAGGAAGAACTTGGTGTCCAACTCTTTGAGCGTTCCAATACAGGAGCCAAACTAACTGATGACGGTCATGATTTTCTCAAATACGCAAAACGTATTCTTGGAGAGTTAGATCTCCTAGAAGGACGTTACCGTAAATCATTCAAGAAATCATTCACTGTTGCCAGTCACCACTACGATTTCTTATCACTTCCCATGGCTCACATTGCCCAACGTTTTCGTAGTGATTATCAAGAATTTCAACTGATTGAAACAACGACTAGGAAGATTCTCAAAAGCGTTGAGAGCTTCGAAAGTGATCTGGGGATTATTTATCTAGATGAAGACAATGACCATATCCTTGAACGCAGTTTCCAACACATGGATCTGACTTTCACCCCACTCGGAGAGTTTGAAACTAAGATTTTCTTAGGTCGCCAACATCCCCTAGCTAACAAAAAATCCCTTAACCTCAAAGATTTAGAGGGATACCCACAGGTCCGCTTTCGTCAAGAAAGCTCTGGAATCCATTTTGACGAAGATCCTCTCGAGGTTCTGCCTGACCAACAAGTGATTTACAGTAATGACCGAGGCAGTGTCATGAATTTGCTCTGTGCCTCAGATAGTTACGCTTCTGGCCTCGGTATTGTTAATAGTTTCATTAAGGACCAAATTGTTTTACTTCCACTAAAGAACAGTCCAAAGCACACCTTGGGTTTTGTGACCAATAATAAACAGAAACAATCCGCAATTATTCAAGCATTTATCGAGGAAATTCAGGATAGCTTACTACCCCACCACTAAGGAGAAGAAAATGGAATTTCAAACACTTAATAATGGCATCAAAATACCCGTGCTTGGTTTTGGTGTCTGGCAAATTTTCGATCAAAAAGAATGTCAAAAAGCCGTTGAAGATGCTCTTTCTGTAGGCTATCGATTGATTGATACTGCTAGCCTTTATCGAAATGAGGAAGCCGTGGGACGTGCCATTAAGGCATCTGGTATCCCTCGCGAGGAGATTTTCCTGACTAGTAAGGCCTGGATTAGCCAGCTTGGCTATGAAGACACCAAATTAGCCCTAAAAGAAACACTTCGCAAACTAGATACTGACTATCTTGATTTATATTTGATTCATCAACCTTTTGGCGACTTACATGGTGCCTGGCGTGCTATGATTGAGCTTAAGCATGAAGAACTTATTAGAGCCATTGGTGTTTCTAACTTCTCAACAGGGCGTTTGGCGGATTTTGCCTTGCAGACACCGGTCATTCCAGCAGTCAATCAAATCGAGTTGCATCCCTATAAACAACACAAACTGATCCAGAAAGCTGATAAGGAATTTGGCACCCTAACGCAAGCCTGGGCTCCTTTTCATAGAGGAGAGGATGGTATTTTTGAGGACCCAACTCTGACTGCTATTGCTGAAAAACATGGCAAGACAGTTGCCCAGGTCATCCTCAGATGGCAAACCCAGCAAGGCATTCTGACCATCCCTAAAACTACCCATATCGAACGAATGAAGGAAAACTTTAATAGCTTTGACTTCCACCTAGACCAAGCAGACCTTGACGCTATCGGTAAACTAGACCGATACCCAAATGCTTATGGACCTGATGAAAGTGTGGAACGCATTAAGCATTTATTGAAATATAGTGTATAAAAAAACGAGTTCGACTGAACTCGTTTTCTTATACACTAGGTCCTCTTAAGACTTTCCTTAAGAGTAGATCATTCCGATTTTAAGGAAGCAAAACTTTCGAGCACTCAACAAAGATCTGTTTCAAGCGCTTTACTCACAACTGAAGATTAGTAAAAAACAGTTTCCCAATTCAAAAAATTGAAAAACTATTTTTTATGATATTTTACCCAATCACACTTCCGTTTGGAACCGATGGATCTACTGTCAAGACTGTGAGTTTGCCGTCATGTTCTGCGGAAAGAATCATACCTTGGCTGACATATTTCTTCATCATCTTACGTGGTTTGAGATTAGCCACGACTTGAAGTTTCTTACCGACCAATTCTTGTTCGTTTGGATAGAATTTAGCGATACCTGAGAGGATTTGACGATCTTCACCGTCACCAGCATCAAGACGGAAGCGAAGCAATTTGTCTGAACCTTCGACTTTTTCTACTTCTTTAACTTCAGCGACACGGATTTCAACCTTGTCAAAGTCGTCAAATTTAATTTGGTCTTTTTCAGACTTAAGTTCGACCTCTTCTGGGTTCCATTCCTTCTCTTGAGGTTTGCCTGAGTTCATTTGAGATTGGATGTAGACAATCTCTTCGTCCATGTCCAGACGTGGGAAGATTGGAGTTCCTTTTGAAACGACTGTCACATTTTCTGGGAAGCCAGAAAGTTCAAGATTTTCAAGGTCAAATACTACTGGCAATCCAAGTTGTTCCATAATGGCATTTGAAGTTGTCATCATGAATGGTTGGATGAGGTGGGCTACCACACGAAGGCTAGCCGCCAAGTGAGCCATAACCGCTGCCAATTGTTCCTTGTCACCATCTTCTTTGGCAAGGACCCAAGGAGCTGTTTCATCGATATACTTATTGGTACGTGAAATGATATTCCAAACAGCGTCCAAGGCACGTGGGAAATCTACAGCATTCATTTGTTTGTGGAATTCTTCGATATTCTCAGCCACAACCTTAGCCAAATCAGCATCAAAGTCTGTAACGTTCTCAACATAGGCAGGCACTTGACCACCGAAATACTTGTTAATCATGGCAACTGTACGGTTGAGGAGGTTTCCAAGGTCGTTAGCCAATTCGTAGTTGATACGAGCCACATAGTCCTCTGGTGTGAAGGTACCATCTGAACCGACTGGAAGACTACGCATGAGGTAGTAACGGAGTGGATCAAGACCAAAACGCTCTACCAACATTTCTGGATAGATTACGTTTCCTTTAGACTTAGACATCTTACCGTCTTTCATGACGAACCAACCGTGGGCAACAAGACGTGTAGGTAATGGCAAATCAAGAGCCATAAGGATGATTGGCCAGTAGATTGAGTGGAAACGAAGGATATCCTTACCAATCATGTGGATGATTTCGTGGTTTTCATCATTTTGCCAGAATAAATCAAAGTTACCATGCTCATCCTGACCATAACCAAGGGCAGTGATATAGTTGATAAGAGCATCAATCCACACATAAACCACGTGTTTTGGATCTGATGGTACTTTTACTCCCCAAGTAAAGGTTGTACGTGATACAGCCAAATCTTCCAAACCTGGCTCGATGAAGTTTTTCAGCATTTCATTCATACGACCATCAGGTTGGATAAATTCTGGGTGTTCTTTAAAGAAGGCAGTCAAACGGTCTGCGTAGTTGCTGAGTTTAAAGAAATATGATTCTTCAGAAACCAACTCTACTTCATGTCCTGATGGAGCTACCCCACCAATGACATTACCTTGCTCATCACGGTAAACTTCTGCCAACTGACTTTCAGTGAAAAATTCTTCATCAGAAACTGAGTACCAACCTGAGTATTCACCAAGATAGATATCTCCTTGTTCCAAGAGACGCTCAAAAACTTGAGCAACAACTTTTTCATGATAATCATCAGTCGTACGGATGAATTTATCGTATGAGATATCCAAAAGTTGCCAGAGGTCCTTAACACCAACAGCCATACCGTCCACATACTCTTGTGGTGTGATTCCTGCTTCTTCAGCCTTTTGTTGAATCTTTTGGCCATGTTCATCAAGCCCAGTAAGGTAGAAGACATCATAGTTCATCATACGTTTGTAACGTGCTAAGACGTCACAAGCAATGGTCGTATAGGCAGAACCAATATGTAATTTACCAGATGGGTAATAGATAGGTGTTGTGATGTAGAATGTTTTTGTCATTTTAATTTCCTTTCATGTGTTAACAAATGGGCAAACACTGATGATATAACATCTTATTATAGCACGTTTTGAACACTAAAAAAACCAGCTAAGCTGGTTTTAAACATTACTAGTTTTGGAAGCGCTTTTTATCAACTCTAACATCACGTTCATAGTCATAATCTAATTTCTTCACGTCATCCCCTGATAGGCGTTTGAAACTTCTTTCTTCAATAAGTTTGCCTTTCTTATTATAAGTTGTAACAATCAATCTATCACCCTTAACCTTGTATCGAACGGTTTCTTCAAGAGACTCTTTGTAGGATTTAACGTAAATCTTTTTACTTTCATCGTTATCAGCCTGAGTTCGATATTCACTTATTTTGTATTGATTATCTACCGCTTGGTCAATGACTTTGGTATATTCAGATAGTGACATGGTTGGTTTAAGCGTTCCTGACCAAGCATCTGGACGGTATGCTTCGTCAGTATCATAGTCCGTAAAGTCAACCAGATTGTTCCCGCCAGCTAAGGTATAAAAATAAAATTTAACATTATTACCTTTGACTTTAACAAAATCATGAGCCTCTAGACCACTTTCCTTGAAAGATTCCATACCATCAACCATTTTCTTCTTATCTTTATGGTAAAAGCGATAAGTTTCAAGCAGATAGGTTTCTTCAGGTATTTTACCACCTTGTAGGTGCATAAATGCATAGCCACCAAATGAAAGCGCAACTAGGACAATCGCCCCCACTACAGAAGCAATAATAATTTTAGCTTTCTTAGACAAGCCTGTCTTAGCAGGAGCAACTTGTGAAACGGCTTGTGTCACTTGGTCACTCAACTGAACTTGCTGTGGATTAACACCCTCGCCCTTAGACTCTTGAGAAATAAATTCCCCATTAGCTTTTGCTTGTTGGATTTCTTCCTCTGTCGGCTTACGATTATTGATTGTTTCGAAATAATCTAACCACTCTTTTTCGTTCATAAAAATCCCCTTTTTCATTGATACTTCCATTCTACCAGAAAAAATACTCCAAAGCTATTTGACTATTTTCATAAAAATAAAGCGGTACCAAGATGGAGTTTTGGCTCTCCTTCTTGTACCACTTTACTCATTTACATCATTGGCTGATTAAATTTTATCACTAGATTTTTTACTACTATCGCTTGAATCTGATTTTGATCCACTATTCTTACCATCATTATATCCGCCATAGGTATCACCATAGTCATTACCATAGCCATAGCCGTAATCGTAGCCATAACCATAATCATAGTAATCCTTGAAGTCATCATACTGATCACTATAAGTCTTCAAATCTTTCTTATAATCTTTGATGGCATCCTTATAGTCATCCCAGCGCTCCTCAGCGTCTCCCTTACTCATACGTTTATAAGTAATACGTGACTGAAGCTTCCCTTTTTTATCATAAGTAGTCAGAGTGTATTCATCACCATGCTTGACATAAGTACGTTTTTCCTTCAAGGTATCTTTATATTCTCTTGTTGTTTTTTTAACGACTTTGTCAGCTGCCTCTTTGGTATAGAAGGAATAGTCTTTTCTCATCTTTTTCATGAAGTCTTTTGTGACATCTTCGACTTGATCCGCATTTAAAACTTGACTTTGTGTTTTATTCCACGGATCAAATACCTGAGGAACATCTATCTCATAGTCCATCAAACTAACATATGATTTATTGTCACTCTCTACTAAATTGTAGGTTCTAGATTGATTATTCTTTACAACTACAAAAGACTGAAACTCCAAATCCTCGTTCTTGTATTCATCTATGCCGTCAACCATTTTATCTTTGTCTTCATCATAACGAGAGAAAGAAACTACCTCATATGTTCCATCTGCAATCTTACCTGATTGGTAACGCCATAGTGAGTAGCCTCCAACGATAAGTAAAATCGCTGCCAAGGAACCAAAGACTGATGCCAAAATAATCTTAGTTTTCTTAGACATACCTTTTTTAGTAGGTACGACTTGTTGGAAGGTTGCTGTTGTTTGGGCAAACTGTGGCTGCTGTGTCATCGTTATCACAGGTTCAGCTGGCTTAATTGGTCTTTGCTCCGTCGCTTGTCCATTTGAGCCAAAGACGTTAGGGTTAGGTCGTTCAAGGATAAACTCGCCTGCTGCTTGAGCTTGAGCTAACTCTGCGGGAGTTGGTTTGCGACCGTTGACTAATTCAAAGTACTCAATCCACTCTTGCTGGTTCATAATAATCTCCTTTTTTATTGGTCTACCGTTCTATTGTACCAAAATAAATGGTGAAATAGTATTTGACAATTATCATAAAGACTGTAAGGTTTTTTAATAAATCATTAGGCTATGATTCTCGATAGAAAAGAGCTGCTTGCTCGGTAAGTGGTTCAACGCCAGATGAGATAATCCCCATCATGCCTTGAATAATTATAATACTTCAAGGCATGCTCATAATCCCTATCATAACCACTTTTGACCCCTTTGGCTTCCTCTGAGCTCAATCGTTTAAAAGTTCTACGCGACTCAATATGTCCATCATTAGCATAAACAGTCAGAACGAGACCATTAGGGCGCTTTTCATAAGTTCTTTTTTGCTTCAACATTTTTTTATAATCGTCTACACACCTTTGAACAGATACTTCTTTTACTCTTGAATACTCCTCTCCCTTTTTAGAAATCTTATCTATATGAGAAATCACTAGAGCTTCATATTCAGAGACTGTTAGATCCTGTTTCAAAGTCCCTGTACGTGGGTCAAAAGTCTGTGGGAGCTTTTCATCATGCTCAAATGGTGAGACAAAAGGTTCCCCATCCCCCACAAAAACATAATAAAATTGAGATTTCATATTCTCAACAACTATAAAATCCTCATATAAGCTATCATTATTCTCTCCTCGCTCAGTCCAATTTATCAATTCATTGGAATATGCCGATTTATCCTCGTATTTTATCATCTGATAAGTGCCGTCTGGAATATAGTTCTCTTGATACTTCCAAAATCTTCCCTCTCCTATGGCTATCAAGACTGTCGCAACAAGTCCAAGTAATACAATGATAGCAATCTTCCATTTTTTTGCCCTAGTCATACTTTTTCCCTCCTTATTGCCCCATTCTTCAATACTATTTTACCAAAAATAGGGGAAAAGCTGATAACATGACTACAAAGGAAAAGAGGTTGAGAACACATATTCTCAAACCTCTTTTTAGCTATTTATTTTTTAAGATCCTCAGCACCAATAACTGGGTATTCAGTCAATCCTGACGCTACTTCTTCTTCAACCTTGTTTGCTTCCTCTGATTTTCCCTCAAAGTCAAGCTTAGGTGCATCTTTTTCATAGGCATTAATGATATCAGCTACAACTGGGTGACGTACGACATCGCTAGCAGAGAAGTGAACAAAATCAATAGCCTTGATTCCTTTCAATTTCTCCATGGCATCGACAAGGCCTGATTTAACACGACGTGGCAAGTCAATCTGACTCATGTCCCCATTGACAATCATCTTAGAATTAAAACCAAGACGAGTCAAGAACATCTTCATTTGCATGATGGTTGTATTTTGTGCCTCATCAAGGATAACAAAGGCATCCTCTAGGGTACGACCACGCATATAAGCGAGGGGGGCAATCTCAATAATTTCACGTTCCATAAGGCGGGTCGTTTGCTCCTTACCAAGAATTTGATAAAGGGCATCATAAACAGGACGAAGGTAAGGATCCACCTTTTCCTTGAGATCACCAGGCAAGAAACCAAGACTCTCTCCTGCCTCAACTGCTGGACGTGTCAGAACTATACGTTTAACTTGACCACGTTTAAGGGCTGTAACCGCAAGGGTAACCGCTAAAAAGGTCTTCCCTGTACCAGCTGGACCAATCCCAAAGACCACATCATGATTTTTGATACTATCAACATAGACCTTTTGTCCTAAAGTCTTCACTCGGATAGGCTTACCACTGTTGTCCTTGATAATCTCTTCTTCATATAAAGCAACAAACTTATCAATCGAACCATCTTGAGCCATGGTTAAGGCTGCGACAACATCTGAAGTGTTGACTAGCATTCCACGCTCCACCAAAACAAGGAGGGCTTGAATGGTCAAACGGGCCAATTCAACACTTTCCTCGTCATCACCAAGGATTTGCACACGCTCTGTTCGAGCATGAATAATAACATTTAGGTTTTCCTCGATAAGTTTTAGATGGCGCTCATTGGTCCCAAAAAGTGACAAGACATCATCTGGGTGATTTAGGGTAATTTCAACAGAATACTCTTGCAAATAGAGTTCCTCTTTCTTTCGTATTTTTCTCCATTATATCAAAAAAATCACGCCAGGCGTGACTTTTTATTATTCTGACTTATTCATTAAATGACACGTGAACGTGGTCATAGTGGTTTTCAGTAACGCTACCACGGTCTGGCATTTGGTTCCATGTGTTAGCTGGTCCGTAGATATTATCTACTGGTGCGTAGAATTGTTGTCTGTAGATGACATATGAGATACCTGCATTTGAGATATTGTCTACAGCATATTGAGCGACTTGATTACCAACCTCTGAACCAACTGGTACCATAACGTCAACGGCAAGTCCTTTACCATGGTCTTGTGGATCACCTTCACGGTAACCACCGATATCAGTAAGACCAAATTGTGCCGCTACATCTTGACGGAAAGCTTCAGCTTGTGGTTGAAGGTGTGGATCCGTTGGAAGTGTATTCGTTGATGCAGGTTGTGCTGCTGGTGCCTCTGAAGCTACTGGTGCTTCTGATGCCACTTCTGATGTTGCTGCTGGTTCTACCGCTGGTTGTTCTGCTGGCGCTTCTGAAGCAGCTGGTGCCTCTGAAACAGCTTCTGATGTTGCTGCTGGTTGCTCTGCTGGCGCTTCAGAAGTCGCTGGTGCTTCTGAAGACGCTTCTGATGTTGCTGCTGGTTGCTCTGCCGCTGGAGCTTCTTCTTTTACTTCAGGCTGTGCTGGTGTTTCAGCAGCTGGAGTAGTTTCTGCTTCAGGTGTAGCTTCTGCTGACGCAGTGACATGATCAATAGCATCAGCAACTGGTTGTTCAGTTTCTGCGTATGCTGGTGCTTCTGATGCTGATGCGATAGCTTCTGTTACTTCTGAAACAGCTTGAGTTGATTCTTCTGTAGCAGGTGCTTGAGTAGCTGTTGTGCTTACTGTTTCAACTGGAGCTGTCAAGTCCGCTGCAACTACAGATTGACCATTGACAGTCACTTCGTTAGTTGTCAAATTAGCTTCTGCAACTACAGGTGTAGTTGATGTTTCTGAAGCTGGAGCTTCAACTTTAACAGAGACAGCTTGATTATCAGCATTGTAAGTTGCTGTCAAGACTGTTCCAGGGTAAATCAAATCAATGTTTGTGATTTGATTGATGTTAGCCAAAACATTCACATCGATACCCATTGCTTCAGCGATACTTCCCAAAGTATCACCGTATTGAACTGTATAAGTTTGTTGGTTATCACTTACAGCGATATCTGCTTTGATTTGATCTACTGAACGTGCTGCCCAGTTTGAAGTTTCATCGGCATGTACGTGACTTGCAGCAAAAAGTGAAAGTGCTGCGGTCGAGTAAAGAAGTGCCTTTGTTGTTTTAGATTTTGATAACATGTATAATTCATTCCTTTTTTAACAATTTTAACACCTACAATAATACCACACTTTTTGTCAAAAAAGGGGTGATTTACTGCACTTTAAAGCAATTACTAACTAGTTGTAACAAGCCTAATTTATTGAAAAACAGCTGAGATATTTGTAAAAAATTGTAACAATTCATACCAATTCAAATGGTAATTACTTTTTAAAGAAAATGCTAAAAGTCATTATGCTTATCGTAGACTTAGTCGCTATTAATGAGCCAGATAATCTTCCCAAATCTGGTCAAACTGCCCCAGATTAAAGGAAAAGCTAGCTTGATCTTCCAAGTAACGACTGACTTCTTCGAAGTCATCAGTATGCTTCGGGAAGGTTGAATCTTCAAAAGCCAAGTCAGCCAAGATTGCTACTGGTTCATTGGACTTTGGATTACGCTGGGCCATCAGCCAAGTATAAAAGGATTTTCTCATGCCTTCTCCTAACCGATTAATTCTGTTCCAAACTGGTCTTGTTTGATTTTTTTAGCCTTCATCAGACCACCTAAAGCTTTCTTAAATTGTCCCTTAGAAATACCGAAGGTTGCCTTGATATCTGCTGGTGATGACTTGTCATTAAGCGTCATGAAGCCACCATTGCTCTCTAAATAAGTCAAAATCATCTGAGCATCATTTTCAAGCATTTCAAAAGAACGTGGTTTAAGTGAAAGATTGAGGGTACGGTCAACTTCTCTGAACCCAATCACACGCGCTTCAAGGACCTGACCTAAGCGTGGCTCTGCATAACGTTCTGATGGATGGATGAAACCAAGCATGTTATTCTCTGGTAGATAAACAAAGGTTCCTGAGAGTTTGAGACGGTAGGCAATGGCTGGCCATTTTTGGTTTTGCATATTATCGTAAGCAGGACCAGCCATACGTTGAAAGACCTCAGGTTCAGCAGGAAGCCCCCAAATACGGTCTTTTTTATCAACATCGAGTTTGATATAAAGCTTGTCGCCTTTCTTAGGCCAAAGCTCTTTGAGTTCGGGCAAAACATCAAGAGAGACAACAATCTCCTTATCTGGAATTCCCACATCTACAAAGACACCCAAATCCTTACGAACTTCAGTGACCTCTCCCCAATCGTAAGAATCATGAGTGGCTTTGATTTCTTTTTGAGTCAGACGTGATTTTTGCTTGCTATCTGTATAGGCGAAACCTGTCACCATGTCACCAATGGCGTGTTCCCCTTCTTCTTTAGACAAGGCAAAGGTCACACCGTCCTTTTGAACAAAATAAAATTTGTCATTTTCATCAGTTACTAGGGCAGTAATAATTGTTCCAAGTAATGTATTCATCTTTTTTCCTCAAAAAGAGAGTCGGACAAGGAAGCTAACATAGTCCATGCTCTTTTGCTTCTGTCCCACTCTCCTTATTTTTCTATTGATTAAACAGTAAGGAGTTCTTTTTCCTTTTCTGCTGTCATGCTGTCAATCTTCTTAACAGCATCATCAGTTGCTTTTTGAATATCCTTTTCCAAAGCTTTCAATTGATCTTCTGTGATTTCTTTGTCTTTTTCTTGCTTCTTAGCTTCATCCATAGCATCACGGCGGATGTTACGGATAGCGATTTTAGCATTTTCACCGACTTTTTTCACTTCTTTAGCCAACTCTTTACGCGTTTCTTCTGTAAGTGCTGGGATAACCAAGCGCACAACAGAACCATCGTTAGCTGGGTTAATACCAAGATCAGATTCGTTGATTGCACGTTCAATATCAGCGATTGAGCCTTTATCAAATGGTGAAATCAAAAGGACACGTGCTTCAGGAACAGTGATTGAAGCCAATTGGTTAAGTGGTGTTGGGGCACCATAGTATTCTACAGTGATACGGTCAAGAAGTGATGCATTGGCACGACCTGCACGGATAGATCCAAATTCACGGGCCAATGACTCATGTGAGTGGGCGAAACGTTCTTTTGCTTTTTCAATAATTGCGTTTGTCATAAATTCTCTCTTTCTTATTTGTGTGATTCTGCTTTGTTAGATACAGTTGTTCCAATTTGTTCACCAAAGATAACACGTTTGATGTTTCCTGGTTCGTTCATGTTGAAGACAACAAGGTCAATGTCATTATCCATTGAAAGGGTAGAAGCTGTGGCATCCATAATTTTCAAACCACGTTTAATCACTTCCACGTGTGTCAACTCATCAAATTTAACAGCATCAGCGTTTTTACGAGGGTCGTCATTGTAGACACCATCAACACCGTTTTTAGCCATAAGAATAGCATCAGCTTCGATTTCAGCTGCACGAAGAGCCGCTGTTGTGTCTGTTGAGAAGTATGGTGAACCAATACCTGCTGCAAAGATAACAATACGACCTTTTTCAAGGTGACGAAGGGCACGACCACGAATATAAGGCTCTGCCACAGATTTCATATCAATCGCTGTTTGAACACGTGTATCAACACCGAGTTGTTTCAAACTATCTGCCATCACAAGGGCATTCATAGTTGTTCCAAGCATTCCAGTATAGTCCGCTTGAACACGATCCATTCCTGCTTCAGCTGCAGGTTCACCACGCCAAAGGTTACCACCACCGATAACTAGAGCAATTTGAATACCTGAATCCGCTACTTCAGCAATTTCTTTAGCCATAGCTTGGACAGTTGGAAGATCAATCCCAACACCTCGTTCACCAGCTAGAGCTTCACCTGAAAGCTTAATGAGGACACGTTTGTATTTTGGTTCTGCCATGATTTCTCCCTATTAACTATTTTGTTTTATGATTTGATTCTTAGCTGAGATTTATCTTTCCTAAGTCGTCCATTACCAGCCTTTTAAGGTGGTGAAGGGGGGCTCATTCGAGCATCTCCTTTTTATGATTAGGATAGGAAAATGGTTTCTTTTTTGCAAAGGAAACACTAAATCTTCATCCTTACTATTTTATCATAAATTAGGGTTTTCACCTAGTCAAATATTTAAAAAATATCCTTACAAGATAACCGTAAAGGTGATGGTGTCATTTTTATAAGAGGCAAAGATACGCCCCTTAAATAATTTGACCATGCTTTGGGCCATGGACAGTCCAATACCAAAACCTTTGTGTTCTCTGTTATTATGGGATTCTTCAATACGATAAAAACGCTCAAAAAACTTATTATAGTCAACAGCCTTACCATCTTTATAGGTGTTCGATACTTCTAGACGAGCCCGTTTTCGTGTCCTTCCAATCTGACGGAGCCTTACGGTTACTGTCCCTTCTGGATCACAATACTTGTTAGCATTATCCACAAGGAGGGTTACAAGTTCAAAGAGAGACTTCTCTTCTGCTTTCACATGAATATCCGGTGTGATGTCCATAACGAAAGATTTACCATCTCGGACGACAGGCCCCTTAAAGTCCTCTGCTGCATCCTCAGTAATATAGGAAAAATCGACATCTTGAAGAACAATATCCGGCTGTTCCTCCAGACGAGATAGGGCTACCAGAGAATTGATTAGAGTGGTCAAACGTGCCACCTGGTCGTTCGTCGACTTGGTCCATTCGTTCTCTCCAGTCATGAGTTCTTGTAATTCCGTATTGGCAGAAATAATGGCCAATGGTGTCTTTAATTCATGACCAGCATTGGTAATAAAACGTCGTTGCTTTTCGTAGTTTCGAATGAAGGGACGAATGACAATTCCTGATAAAGCACTGACAATGATGACAAAAAAGATAAAGCCAAACATTGATAAAAGGATAGAAAGACTTAACAAGGCTTGGGAAGAATTATAATAAGAGGTCGTGTCTAGAAAGACCACAAGGATCTTATTTTTGCTGACTTTACTAACCTGATAACTGAGATTAATATTTTTTTCTCTAATGGTTCCAAGAGTACTCGTCATTCGGCTAGCTTCTCGGGCATAAGTAGCGGCCTCTTCATCATTTATCAAGGAAGTATGACTGGTGTCCTGACTGACCACTTCATCACCAGACAAGGTCACGCTGAAAAAACGAAAACTATCTGATGGAATTTCACGCCCTTGATTGGTCTCAATTTTTTTCGTTTTTCCGAAACTACCATTATTTTCTGTAAGTGTGTTGAGAACCTTACTAATTTCCTGCTCCGTCTGAAAGGACCTTACAGTATTGATGATTCCCACCGTAAAGACCAAGATAAAGAGGATAGCCAAGGAAGCAATCGTAATAAATTGAAGTCGTAAACGTCTAAACATGGGCTACTCCTCTCTAATTGGCGAGAAGGCAAAAGTCGCCACCTTTTTCACCAAGAATGCTGATGTCGGCCTGGATGGCTTGCAATTTCTGACGCAGATAGGAAATATAGACCCAGACAATCGACTCATCCACATCTTCCTCATCCTCCCAAATAGTCTTAAAAAGGTGCTCAGTCGTTAATTTCTTGGCAGGATTGAGCATGAAGTGGGCCATTAACTTGGTCTCTCTGCTTGAAAGTCGAATAGCGTTTCCAGCTACCAACTCCTGCTCCTCTTGGTCCAATCGAACAGAACCAAGAGTCAAAATTTTGGCAGTGAAGCTCTCACTCACACGACGTTCTAATGAGCGCAGACGCGCCAAAAGTTCCTTAAGGGAGATTGGCTTGGTCAAGTAATCGTCTGCCCCAGCATCAAGACCGGTCACGCGATCATCAATTTCAGCCATAGCTGTCAACATAATGACATGCGTCCTATCCCCAGAGGAGCGAATCTCTTTTAGGGCCTCAATACCTGTTTTAATGGGCATCATAATATCCATAATCATCACTTGATAGGCATTCTGTTCAGCTAGGTCTACTGCCTCTTGCCCATTGAATGCTTGATCCACCTCATAACCTTGATGCTCTAGGGCTGCCTTATAAACTCGAGAAAGAGCCTCTTCATCCTCAGCTAGTAGAATTTTCAAAGCCATTCTAGTCCCCTCCTTCTTGAATTAAGTTACGGATGGTCTGCATGGTCAAATCACATGAAGCTAATTCATCCGCACAACGCTTAAGCTCACGGGTAATCATTTCTGGATTCTTGATGTCGTGCTTGTACTTCATCTGATGCTCCAAACTGGCCCAGGAATCCTGAGCAATGGTCCGTAACTGAACCTCAACAAAATAGGTTCCTCTCTCATTTCCTAGAACATCTGGAAACTCGGTTTCGATTTCCAAAATGAGGTGATAAGAACGATAGCCATTGGGCTTAGCATTTAAAATGTAATCTTTCTCGTTATAGATAGAAACGCCAGGGATAGCCTTGATAACATCAATAGTTTTGTAAATATCATCGACAAAGCCACAAACGATTCGAATCCCAATACTGTCACGAATTTCCTTGAGAGCAGATTGGCTGGTTTCAGGTAAATTTTTCCTACGACACTTTTCACGCATAGAATCGCTTTCTTTGATTCGTGAAATAAAATGTTCATAGAGTTTAAAGCCTGTTTCTTTTTTGCTAGTTATATTAGCCGCAATAATCGGGTCTGTTATTTCTTGTAGAATCTTGGGGAGATACTGAGCATATTCCCCATAAATACTTGGAGTTGACATATAAACCTCCTCTAATAGCGTTTCCTAATTATAGCATAGTTAGGCTTAAAAATAAGGAATGAGCCAGACAAGAAGGACTCTAAGGCTAAGAAAAAAATCCAGCCGAAGCCAGATTCATTTTGCTTATCTTAATTAAATAGCACAAGGCTATTCATCAAGCGATTTGACAAAAGGCCAGTTACCTAGTTTGTGTGTTTCATAAGTCAAAGCCTTATAACCACATTGCTTGTAGCCATTTTTCTCATAGAAAGGTACATTGTAATCGCGATTGGTAATCAAACCAAGACTGTGACCTCCTGTACTACGCACAAAAGGTTCAACCCCTTCAAGCAAGAAACGACTCCCTATCCCTTTTCTTTGATAATCTGGAGTCACCGCCAACATCATCAAGTACCAGTCGTATTCTGCAGAATCTTCCAGATGTCTTTCAGACTCTTCAACGAAGTTAAAATACTTGAACAACTTAGTAATGCTTATGAAACGGAAAAGCTTGGTCGCTCCGTTCTGGAGATAGTTAAGCATAGACACCGTCTGATGCTGTAAAATAGCTGCCGCAACAATGCGACCATCCTTTTCAGCCACCAAACACGAATCCATCTTTATAGCTAAACGCACCAACATTTCCTGCAAGGCTAAGACAAATTCCTCATACTGTTCAGGCTTCTTTAAATTACTGGCAATCATTGAAAGATAGGGATAATCTTCAAAGGCATCTGCACATACTTGTGCCACTTCCTGAACTTCGTCTAGTCTTGCTTTGCGATATTGCATCTTAATCTCCTAATCTGTCTGTTTTTTTCAGTATAACACAAAACGCATGACTGACAGTCATACGTTCTATGGTTTTTTGTAAAATCTTATAATTTTATAAGAAAAGTTTAGGCAACTTCTTCTGTAAATTGACTATTATAAAGATCAGCATAGAAACCATCTGCTGCCATGAGCTCATCATGATTTCCTTGTTCAATAATATTCCCATCTTTCATCACAAGGATAAGATCAGCATTTCTAATAGTTGATAAGCGGTGAGCAATGACAAAGGAAGTCCGACCTTCCATAAGTTTGTCCATGGCTTTTTGAATTAATTCTTCTGTTCTGGTGTCAACAGATGATGTCGCTTCATCCAAGATAAGAAGAGGGGCATCCTTCAGAAGGGCACGTGCAATGGTCAAGAGCTGTTTCTGACCAACTGATAATGTCACAGAATCATCCAAATAAGTGTCATAACCTTTTGGAAGTGTGGTGATAAAGTGGTGAACACCGACAGCCTTGGCTGCAGCAATAACTTGCTCGTCAGAGATATTTTCTTGGTTGTAAATTAAATTATCACGAATAGTACCTTCAAAGAGCCAAGTGTCCTGAAGCACCATAGAGAATTGGTCATGGACAGTTTCACGTTTCATATCGCCAGTATCCACACCGTCAATGGTGATATGGCCTTGATCGATGTTATAGAACTTCATAAGCAAGTTAACAATAGTCGTCTTACCAGCACCTGTTGGACCAACAATCGCAATCTTTTGACCTGGCTTAGCAAGAGCTGAAAAATCATGAATAATAGTCTTTTCAGGAGTATAACCAAAGGAAACATGATCAAAGACAACTTGACCTTTAGTATCTGTCAATTCAGCTGTCTTACTTGATTCGTCATCCATATCTTTTTCTTCCAAAAATTCAAAGATACGACCAATAGCTGCAGTGGCTGACTGGAGCTGTGTAATCCCTTGTGCAATTTGAGAAAGAGGTTGTGAGAAAATACGAACATAAGTCATGAAAGCCACCACATCACCAATAGTCAAGCTACCATCAATAACCTTAATAGCTCCCACAAGACAGACCATGACGTAACCAAAGTTCCCAATGAAAATCATAAGTGGCATCATAATACCTGAGATAAACTGAGATTGCCACATCGATTTATAGAGCTTATCATTAAGCTCCTTGAAAGCTTGACTACTTTCTTCAGATGCATTGTAACTCGTTACAACTGCTTGACCTGTGTAGATTTCTTCAATATATCCATTAATGTTAGCCAAATTTTCTTGTTGACGTTTGAAAAGGGGTTGTGAGAAACCCATGATGAAGGCTACTAGAACAAATCCTATCAAGACAGAACCAATCGCAGTGAAAGCCATAGTGACATTTGAGTAAAACATCATAATAATGACTGCGACCAAGAGAACACTTGAAGTAATTAGGGTACCCAGACCTTGACTAAGAGATTGTCCCAAAAGGTCAACATCATTAGTCACACGAGAGAGGGTGTCCCCTTGAGAATGACTGTCAAAATAATTAAGGGGAACACTGTTGATTTTCTTTTGGATAGCTGTACGGAAACGTTGGGAAAAGCGTTGGGTAACCGTCGCAACCGTAAAGCTTTGTAAGTAACCCACAATCGCTGAAATGGCATAGAGAACAGCCAAGGTCATAGCAATACTTGTCACCTTATCCAAATCAATACCTGGAATCGTCCCCATTTTGGTAGGTGTAATACCTTCAGTAATAGTATTGGTAATTTCTTTAAGCTTATCTGGTCCAATAACTGTAATGACTGCTGAAATAATTGCTCCAACAATCGCAAGGACAAAAGGAATTGGGAAACCTTTAATATAGGGTTTTAAGCGTTTATAGGACGATGTTTTTGGCTTATTTTCCATTTTCTAACTCCTCCTTAGACAATTGTGAATAAGCAATTTCTTGGTAAACCTCATTGTTAGCCAAGAGTTCCTTGTGGGTTCCTTGCCCGACTACTTTACCTTGATCAAGTACCAAGATTTGATCAGCATCCATAATAGTAGAGATACGTTGAGCAACAATCAACTTGGTCATATCTTGTGTTTTTTCAGACAATTCTTGACGCAGTTTACGATCGGTCTTATAGTCCAAAGCTGAGAAGGAATCGTCAAAAATCAAGATTTCAGGCTTACGGGCAAGTGCACGCGCAATAGCCAAACGTTGCTTCTGGCCACCTGAGAAGTTAGACCCCGCTTGAGCCACTTCTGCCTTAAGTTGGCCTTCTTTATTTTCAACAAAGTCTTTTCCTTGAGCCAATTCGAGAGCTTCCCAAATTTTAGCGTCATCTAGAGGACTATTATTGCTCATTCCCATTGTCATATTTGACGTGATATTACCTGAGAAAAGCACAGCCTTTTGTGGAATATAACCGACTATATTGTGCAAGGTTTCGTGATCATAATGTCGTACATCCACACCGTCAACCTTGATAGTTCCTTGCGTGGCATCATAAAATCGTGGGATAAGGTTGACAAGCGTTGATTTACCAGATCCAGTCGAACCAATAAAGGCAACCGTGTCACCCTTTTTAGCTTTGAAGCTAACATGCTCCAAAACAGGCTCTGAAGTTTCAGAATAACGGAAAGAAACATCATCGAATTCGACAGTGCCCACGTCTTTAGGTTTTTCAGAACTATTTTCAAGGTAAGAGACTGAAGATTGGGTATCTAGAACTTCATTGATACGTCCAGCTGCTACAACTGCTCGTGGAAGAAGGAAGAAGACAACAATCATCATCATGAATCCCATAACAACCTGCATAGCATAAGATGAGTAAACCACCATATCTGAGAAGAGATGGATTTTATTTTCCATGGCAGCAGCAATCTTAGTTGGATCTGTTGGAATCTTAACATCTTCAATCAGATGCGCACCAATCCAATAAATAGCTAGCGTCAAACCACTTGATACAGCAGTCATCACCGGCGTCAGTAAGGCAAAAGAACGACCGATGAAAAGATTGTTTTGGGTCAAATCAGTATTGGCCTTTTCAAATTTATCCTCTTGATAACTCTCAGCGTTATAGGCACGCACCACACGAATTCCAGTAAGAGATTCACGCGTCACACTATTGAGTTTATCTGTCAACGTTTGAATCAAGCGTTGCTTAGGCATGACCATAATCAAGAGGAAGAGCATGAGAATGGCAATTACGGCCACAGCGACAAGCAAGGCAAGAAGCCAATTCCCATTTTTATCAGCAATCTTTGTAATAGCCCAGATTGCCATAATAGGTCCCTGTGTAATAACCTGTAACCCCATGGTCAGTACCATCTGTAATTGTGTAATATCATTTGTCGTGCGGGTCAAAAGACTAGGAATAGAGAATTTCTTAATCTCGGCATCCGAAAAATCTAGAACCTGATGGAAGATATCATCACGAAGACGAGTGGTAAAACTAGCTGCTGTTCTGGCAGCTAGAAAACCAACCACTACAGAGGCCATAAAACCCGCAAAGGACATTAAAAGCATTCGCATCCCTGGGGCATCCGTATTCCAAGCAAAAATATCCGACGCCTTAGTCCCCTTGGTTGATAAGAGGGTTGTAATGTCAGACATATAGTCTGGAATTTTCAAGTTTAGATAGACGTTCAAACAAACAAATATCACAGCTAAGACAATCATACTTAACTCTTTTGCCGTCAAACGTTTAAAAATTTTAAACATAAGTTACTCCTTATTTTTCTCTAAATTCTTGCGAATTTGGTGAAAGACTCGAAAAGCTGTTTCAGCATCTTCTTTCGAAATACCATCTAACAACTGTTCATGGATAGCCTCTCGGAAATGTCCGACATCTTGGGCCTTCTTTTTACCCAAATCTGTCAGATGAACATACTTGTAGCGTTTGTCCTTGTCAGATGTCACCAATTCAACAAAACCATTTTTCTCCATACGTTTAACCAAATTACTAGCCACTGACTTGGAAATAGATAGTCTTTTCTCGATATCTTTGATAAAAATTTCCTTATCTTGGTTGTCAGACAAATACTTGACAGCAAATCCTTGCGGGCCAGCTAAATGCTCAACGCCATACGCTTTACCTAACTCTTGCACGCGAGATTCCATGGTATTGATGAATTCTCTGAAGTCACTAAAAGGATCTTTTCCATGCATTGCAAGCTCCTCCTTAAATAATTCTCATGAAAACTATTTTAGTTTCTATGAGAACTATTGTCAAGAAAAAAGTTCCTATGAGAACTAAAAAAGAGTGAAAAAGAATATTTTTTTCCACTCTCACTCACGTAACTGTGATTATTAAGGCTTTGGACTCTAAAACCTAACAACGCTTGAGCTAGGCTATCTAAATAATAATACCCTCCAAATGGTCCAATTCATGTTGAATAATTTGAGCTGGCATGCCAGAAAAACTTAACTGTTTAGGCATCCATTGTTCATCTAAATAAGCTACCTCAATCGACTCATAACGTCTGGTTGGACGACTTCCTTCTAAAGATAAACAAGACTCCTCTGTTTGAAAAGGTGAGGATTTGCTGACTAAAACAGGATTAAACATGACTAGATTAACAAAACCGATATTTACGATAATGACACGCTTTTTAACTCCAATCATATTGGCAGCCATACCCACACAGGCATCCTTATGAAACTCCAATGTATCACGCAAATCTTTAGCCAAATAGAGGTCTTCTTTAGTCGCTTCTGTCGATTTTTGTCCAAGGAAAAAGATATCCTTTACGATAGGTTTTATCATCTATTTACTCCCTTCTCTTATCTAAACTATGAAATGATATATCCTTCTTTTATCGGAACCAAAGGTCTTCATTCCAAATAAATCACCTTGACCTATTATATCAAAAGGCCCACCCTCTAGTAAAACAGACAAAAAAAGAAACCCGCAGGCTCCTTTTTAGTCATCTTTCTTCACTCTATACAAATAACCAATAAAAACCAAAAGACTAATAGTTGAAACACTCATTGCCACTTTAGCAACTGTAGTATAGCTATAGGTCAAAACAACACCATGTTTACCTGGTGGTAAGACTAGATTAGTTGGATTCTTTTCCTTAGCTAAGTAAGTGGTTACTCGCTTCCCATCAATCCTTGCTTCTTGTCCTTTGTAGTAGAAAACTGGCAACGACAAGACCTTAGATTCTTTAGACTCGTTGGTCACCGTAAGTACTAGCTCGTTGGGAGAACGGCTGATGAATGGCTTGATTTCCTGATTATCCAAGAAAAGGTGTTTGTCAAAGACAAAGCCAAAAGGCTCTTCTTTATTGGTATAATCCCCATTTATATTTTTATAAGTTCCCTTGGCCAGCATTTCTCTCGTGACTTTGGTATCGCTTGGCAATATATTCTTTGCTTTAGTCATCTTATCTTGAACAGTAACAATCTGAAACATATTTAGACAAAGACCTAACAAGACAAGTATTGTCGATGCCTTTATAGAAATATTTTCTAAAATATTCGCCAAAGCTAAACTGAAGAAAAGCAGAGCAAAACTCCATAATCTCCAAGGAAATTGAAGGTTGGACACTGGACTTGCCTGTAAGAACTGCCAAGGAAAACTATTCAAAGTCAAAAAGGCCAAAACAAAAGAAATAAAAAGGTAAATTCTAGCTTCCTTATCCTTCACAAAACGCTTAGCAAAAATCAGGCTTAGCAATAAGCCCAGGAGATAGAGAAGATTTACTGATGGAGTCCTTAAATCACTTTTTAGAATCAACTCCCAGTTGTCTGCCAGACTTAAAGCTGTCTTTGATAGGAGCGGTTTAAAAGTCGTTCGTAGAGTGACATACTTGAATTGCTCTATCATAGGAACAAAGAAAGCTAGAGACATACTAAGAGTGACAAGGGTGGCCTTAAGAAATCCTAGGACACGTTCTTTTTTATTATCCCAAATCCAAAAACTAGTTACCACCGCAAAGAAAATCCCAACAGAAGCCAAAAGGACCGATAAGACATGGGAATAAACTAAACCAAGCATCCCAAGAGTCAAAATCCACCATTTCTTGTAATCTCCAAAAGTTATCAAACGAACGCCAACGAAAACTAGAGGTAGAAAAATCATCGCTAGCGTTTCGCCAACGGCCGCCCGGTAATAAGAATTGTGCAAGAAATACCCCGAAAAGAGATAAAAGGTAGAAAATATCATCACCTGTTTATCAGAATATTTCAATAAACGTAATCCGTAAAAACTAAGCAAACAAGTTACAAAGCGAACAAGAAACTGAAAACTCATCCAGGCTACAAAGACCGACTGAGTCAGCTTATAGATTATGAAAATAGGATAATAAGTTAACCAGGGATAAAAGGTATTGATTAATTGTCCGGTCCCTCCGTTAGTCGTAAAATTAATAGGACTCTTCCAGACAGTATCCAAAGATAAGAGTCGGTTAATGTGAAAGACAATATCATCACCATAAAGCTTGTCCCTAAAAAAGAACATAGGCAGTATTGACACCATACTGATTAAGAAACTTATTAGAATGATTGTCTGATTAGTATACTTCTTCTTTTTTACCCCACAGGGACCCTTTCCAACACTCAAAATTATTCCTCTCATATTCTAATTCATAAAAATCTGCTCTAGAAAGAGATTTCTTACAAGGTCATTATACCAAAAAAAGCACGGAACTCCTCTTCCTCCTAAGTCTGTCTAAACAAAAAAAGAAACCCGCAGGCTTCTTTTCTTATTTTATCGAGAGGCTTATTAATCAGGTCAAGGCTGTTAATTAAACAATACCTTGAGCTGACATAGCGTCTGCAACTTTAAGGAATCCAGCGATGTTGGCACCCACAACAAGGTTACCTTCATGACCAAATTCTTTAGCAGCTGCTGCGGCATTTTCGTAGATACCTTTCATGATATCGTAAAGTTTAGCATCAACTTCTTCGAATGTCCATTGTGTACGTCCGCTGTTTTGTGCCATTTCAAGAGCTGATACAGCAACACCACCAGCGTTAGCAGCTTTGGCAGGACCAAATGATACACCAGCTTTAAGGAAGACATCAATAGCTCCCAAAGTTGAAGGCATGTTAGCACCTTCTGAAACAGCCAATACACCATTTGCTACAAGTGTTTCTGCATCTGTTTCATCCAATTCATTTTGAGTTGCACATGGGAATGCCAAGTCAGCTTTGATAGACCAAACTGTCTTTTCACCACCAGCAGGTGTGAAGGTTGCATTTGGACGAGCTTCTGCATATTTAACGATACGTTCACGTTTAACTTCTTTGATTTCTTTCAACAAGTCAACGTCGATTCCGTCTGGATCATAAACAAAACCAGATGAGTCAGAACATGTTACCGCTTTAGCACCTAGGCTTTGCAATTTTTCAATAGCGTAGATGGCAACGTTACCAGCACCTGAAACAACTGCTGTTTTACCGTTAAAGTTTTCACCACGTGCATTAAGCATTTGTTCTGCAAAGTAAACAGCACCGTAACCAGTTGCTTCTGTACGAGCAAGTGATCCACCCCAGTTCAAACCTTTACCAGTAAGAACACCTGTGTACTCATTACGAAGACGTTTGTATTGGCCATAGAGATAACCAATTTCACGTCCACCAACACCGATATCACCTGCAGGTACGTCTGTATCTGCACCAATGTGTTTGCTCAATTCAGTCATGAAGCTTTGGCAGAAACGCATGATTTCGTTATCTGATTTACCTTTAGGATCGAAGTTTGATCCACCTTTACCACCACCGATTGGTTGACCAGTCAATGAGTTTTTAAAGATTTGTTCGAAACCAAGGAATTTAATGATTGATTGGTTTACTGATGGGTGGAAACGAAGACCACCTTTGTAAGGACCAATAGCTGATGAGAATTGTACACGAAAACCACGGTTTACTTGTACTTGTCCTTTATCGTCAACCCATGGCACACGGAATGAAACGATACGTTCTGGTTCAACCAAACGTTCCAAAAGGTTTTCTTCAATATATTTAGGATATTTGTCGAAGACAGGAACAAGTGAATCGAAAACTTCTTCAACTGCTTGAAGGAACTCAGCCTCATGGCCATTTTGAGCTTTCACTTTTTCAAAAACGCTAGCAACGTACTCTTTACCTGTTGTCATATCAATGTTTCCTTTCAAATAATTACCTTAGTAATTTAATTACATGAATAGTATAAATTTTCAGAATCTTCTTGTCAAGTATTTTCTGCTATTTTTTTGATTTTTATGTTAGCTTTTATGACATAGCAAGTGATCTATCTTTTTTAAGCTACTCCTAAAAAGTTATCAATTCAACAATGTAAACGGATTCTATTTTTCTAGTTTTTCTCCAAAATTTTTTAAACTTTTTTTGAACTTTAAATCTAAAATAACCTAAAAACAATTTAGTAAAATTACTATTTTTACATTTACAAAGATCCCCAACTATGTTATTATGAATTTAGTAATTTTACTAAATCTTGAAAAGGATCATTTTTTATGAAAAGAAAGCAATTATCAGGAAAGCACATCGGCATTGTTTTTGGAACTTTCGCTCCAATGCATGTTGGGCACGTTGACCTTATTACCAAGGCAAAACGCGCTAATGACAATGTGCTCGTCATCGTAAGTGGCAGCAACACACAAGAAGATCGAGGGACACGCGCAGGCCTATCGCTCAACCGCCGTTTCCGTTATGTTCGAGAAGTTTTCTATGATGATGAATTAGTCGTTGTGGATAAACTGGATGAGGCTGGGATACCAGCCTATCCCGAGGGATGGGTACCTTGGGTTAATCGTGTCAAAGAGCTTATCTCTAAAAATACGGATAATCCTGAAAAGATTACCTTTTATGTTGGAGAGCCAGAGTACGTGACCGAGCTCAATCGCTATTATCCTCAAGCTCAGGTAGAACTCATCGAACGCTCTATTATCAACATCTCTGCTACCGAGATTCGCGACAATCCTATGGAAAATTGGAGTTTTATCACCAAGCCTTTCCGTCGTCACTTTACTCATAAGGTCCTTGTCGTGGGCTCTGCTAGTGGTGGAAAAACTACTCTTGTTAAAGATTTGGCCCGAACTTACAACGCTCCCTGCTCTCTGGAATATGCTAGGGAGTATCAAGAAAAGTATAATGTACGAGATGACGAGTTAGATACTAACGATTATATTCACCTCCTGACAGATCAATATGCCCAGACCTCTGATATCATTGATAAAGGGCAGCACTCAGGACTTATCTTTGCCGATACCAACTCAACAGTCACCAAGGTTTATATCGATTACTATTTGAAAGAAAATATTTCTAAAGAAGAATTTGACATGCTGGATAGGCTCTATCAGGTAACCCAGGCCCGTGAAAAGTGGGATTTGATTTTTGTGATTCTGCCAAAATCAAACTATGTGGATGATGGTTTCCGTGACATGACTATGGCTGATAACCAAACACGTGACTGGTTTACCCAGCACCTCTTAGACCTCCTATCACCATTTAAGGATAAAATCGTTATTTTAGGGGAAAATAGTAATAGCGACAGCTTCTTTGCGGATAACTACCATCACGCTAAGAAGGCAATCAAGGAACGTCTACACATCGAGATTTAGAAGACTGATGTAAAGCCATCATCATTTGAACTTACAATAAATAAAGGAGGAAACCTATGACTAAAACCTTCGAAAACTCTGGTGGTGAAAAGGAATTTTTGGACATCTATCGGCGAGAAGAAATGGATAAGTACGTGAAGCCCTCAGTGACCGTTGACTCGGTCATCTTCCGCTATTATGAAGGAAGAGTCCAAACCTTACTTATCAAGCGAAAAAATCATCCCTTCATGGGAAAATATGCTCTCAGTGGTGGCTTCGTTCAGGAGCAAGAGGATCTCAATTTAGCTGTCTGTCGCGAAGTTCAGGAGGAAACATCCGTTAAGCTCAACCCTGATCACATTGAGCAACTCATTACAGTGGGAACACCTTATCGGGATCCTCGGATGTGGACTATCACAGTGGCTTATCTCTGCTTCATGACTTTTAATGATATTCAAGTAGAAAAGGCGGCCGACGATGCGGCGTCTACGCATTGGTTAGACATTGCCATGGTAGATGGTAAACTGCAACTTACTGATGGTGATAAGGCGCTGTCACACGATGATCTTGCCTTCGACCATTGGGAAATTCTCTTAACAGCTATGGAACGTATCAAGGGACGACTCGAATACTATCCAACTATCCTTTCTATTATGCCTGAGGAAAATACTCTAACCACCTATCGTCAACTTTTTGGGACCTTTAATGAAGACTACCTTAAGATGGATTCTACAAACTTCTTGAGGCGTTTTAAACATCTCTTCCAAAAGACAGGCCGTCAGGTAGCTACTAGAACCAGAAAAGCTGCCACCTATACTTATCATATTAAACCACTCTAAAGAAGGTCTTTGTTTGACAATTTGATGCTTACATAGTAGTATTAAGAAAAATTAATAAGAGGTATCCTATGAAAAGTTTTACATTGATTAGTGGCATTCTCATTACACTCTTGGGTGTCTTTTTCTTCGCTAATCCTACAAACCTTCTTGCCATCGTTGGTTGGCTGTTTGCCCTAGTGATGCTCATATCTGGTGTTTCAAGTCTCATGGTTTATTTTAAACGAGATAACGAAAACCGCTCCTTCTTCCAACTGCTTCAGAGTATCATTTCCATTGTTTTTGGGATTATTTTGCTATCAACATCAGCATGGGTGCTCTCAGGTGTAGCTGTAACCATTATCGCTTGGTGGCTTCTTGTCTCAGCCTTTACACAAGGCTTTCAAGCTCATCGCCAACGTCAATTCGGCTTCTCAGGACAACCTGCCCTGTCAATCGCCTTAATTTGTCTGGTATTTGGGCTCTTGCTCTTTAGTGCTCCGTTTTTCTCAGCCTTTCTTATTGGGCGCTTGGTAGCTTCCTTAATTATCTTTACGGGTGTTTCAGTCCTTTCCTTTTCATTCCGCTTGTGGTAAGAAGAAACCAGACACTACATAAACATCAAAAAGCCTTGCAAATGCAGGGCTTTTGTCATACTTTGATTACTAAAGAGCTTATCCCTCTAGCTCACTCAAATACTCATAGCGTTCATACTTTTCAAGTAGGGTTTCGTTAGCAGCATCCAAATCACGTTGAAGGGTAGCTAACTGTCCATAATCGCTAGCATTTTCAAGCATGGCTGCTTCAATCTCTTCGATTTTGGCTTCAAGGTCAGCAATCTCATCCTCGATGGTCGCCCACTCTTGTTTTTCAAAGTAGCTCATGCGTTTTTTATCTTCTTTAACTTTCTCAACTTTAACGCTAGCTTGCTCTTTTTCCTTCTCGAGGAGGGCTGATTGCTCTTGTAAGAAGGCTTTTTCATCAAGGTAGTCTGTGTAGTTACCAAAAAACTCTCGAACACCACCCTCTTCAAAGGCTAGAATCTTGTTAGCTACCTTGTCCAAGAAATAGCGGTCGTGACTTACGGTAACGACAGGGCCGCCAAAACCATTAAGGAAGTTTTCCAAAACCGTCAAAGTTGCAATGTCCAAATCATTTGTCGGCTCATCCAAGAGCAGAACGTTGGGCTTTTCAATCAGAATCTTAAGTAGATAAAGACGTTTCTTTTCCCCACCAGAGAGCTTGGCAATCTGTGTCCCATGGGTAGAACGAGGGAAAAGGAATTGCTCCAAGAGCTCTGTGATACTGGTTGTCCCAACCGTTGTCTTAACTTCATCTGCAACTTCTTGCAAGTAGTTAATGACACGCTTGCTCTCATCCATATCTTTAATTTGCTGTGAGAAATAACCAATACGTACCGTCTCACCAATATCTAGGACACCAGCTGTAGGCACAAGGTCACCATTAATCAGATTGAGCAAGGTCGATTTTCCGACACCATTATCCCCAACAATACCGATACGATCACGATTTTGCATGATAAGATTGAAATCACTGAGAATTTGCTTGCCATCTTCATAAGCGAAATCGACATGCTCGAAGTTCACTACCTTCTTACCAATACGGCTGGTCTCAAAGTTAATTTCAAGATCCTCATTATTGACCGTTTGGTGAACCTCACCCTTAAGATCCTTAAAGCGATTGATACGAGCTTGTTGTTTGGTTGCACGTGCCTGCGGTTGCGTTCGCATCCATGCCAACTCCTGCTTATAGAGTTGCTTTTTCTTGTGAAGGGCTGCTGCATCTCGTTCATCTTGTTCGGCCTTTAGACGCACATAGTCTTGATAATTCCCTTGATATTCAATCAAATTAGCCTGGTCTAACTCAAAGATACGTGTGGCTACATTGTCCAAGAAATAACGGTCGTGGGTAATAAAGAGTACCGTCTTTTTAGAAGACTTGAGAAAATTCGTCAACCAAGCAATAGTATCAATATCCAAATGGTTGGTTGGCTCATCCAAGAGCAGGAGATCTGCATCATTCAAGAGAACCTGAGCCAACTGCACACGACGACGAAGACCACCTGAGAGGTCCCCGACCTTTTGCGAGAGATCTGACAATCCCAACTTAGACAAGACTGTCTTAACCTCGCTCTCAATGGACCAAGCATCTAGACTATCCATCTCAGCCATAACCTTCTCCAAGCGAGCCTGATTCTCCTCAGAATAATCTGCCATAAGGGTTTCATATTCACGAATCAAAGCCATCTCACGAAGGTCTGATGACAAGACTGTATCAAGCACTGTCTTGCTGTCATCAAATTCTGGCTCCTGAGTCAAATAAGCAATCTTATAGCCATTAGCCTTAGTGAAAGGTGACACATCACCATCAAAACCAATACGCTCAGAGACAACATCTAGCAAGGTTGTCTTACCTGTCCCATTGACACCAATAATCCCAATACGATCCAAATCATGGATAATAAATGAAATCTCTTTAAAAACCGTCTTGTCTCCAACGGACTTGGTTAATTTTTCAACAATAAAATCTGACATCTTACTTCCTTCTTACAAATAACACCGCTACGGATCCTACGCATGCTCTGTAGCGGTGTGTCATTTTTATAACGTCCGTAAACTTATTTCATAGCTTGAACAAAGGCCATAATAGCTTCCTTGTCATTAGCTAGTTTCCCATCAACGATGGCATTTTCAATGGCTTTAAGTGCACGACCAAGGTCCGGACCAGGTTTGAATCCTAGCTCCTTCATCAGCGTGCCACCATTCACAACGATTTCGTGCTTATCATGGATGAGCAACTGACCATCCAAATCGGCAATACGCACATAATCGACATCCAAGCCCTGAGCCTGTCTCAAAGTCTCAGCCGCCTCTAAGAGCTCCTTACCATACTGATAAACATCTTGTTTAGTCACGGCTCTCTCCAAACGGAAATTGAAAATCTCAATCAAGGACTGAACTGTCTTTTGGAAATTAACAGACGTCTTCCATTTTTTAAGGAAAGAGCGTGGATTATCATGCTTGAGAGCCAAAAGAGTTGCCGCCCAAGCCTGTTCAGAACTTGTAAATCTAAAGTCCTCCACATAGTCTGCCACAAAAGACTGCCATTCTTCAGCAGTTTCTTGAAAATCCGGAAGGTACTGATAAGCCTTAGTCGCTAGAAGTGCCTTGATTCCCTTTTTCCAATGTGGGGCCAAAAGCAACTTATCGAACTCGATGAAACTTCGCTCAATCGAAATCTTTTCCAGAAGTGGGGCATGGCTGGTCATAGCCTGAAAAGTTTTTTCTTCGATATCAAAGTCTAAACTCGCTGCAAAACGTAGCCCTCGCATGATACGAAGAGCATCTTCGTTAAAGCGTTCCTCAGCCTTACCAACAGCCCTCAAAACACGGTTGTCCAAATCAGCAAGCCCATCGAACTTGTCGATAACCTCAGCATTTTCATTAAGAGCAAAAGCATTGACTGTAAAATCACGACGCTTGAGGTCCTCTTCCAATGAACGCACAAAGGACACGCTAGACGGACGACGGTAATCTACATAGACGTCCTCTGTTCGGAAGGTCGTCACCTCATACTCACCGCCATTTTCCAAGACCAAAACGGTCCCATGCTCAATACCGATATCCACCGTACGCTCGAAGATCTGCTTGGTCTCCTCAGGATATGAAGATGAAGCAATGTCTACATCATGAATGGGACGGTTAAGAAGGGCATCTCGTACCGAACCACCAACAAAGTAAGCCTCAAAACCCGCAGCCTTAATCTTCTCTAATATTGGTAAAGCCTTCTGAAATTCAGAAGGCAAATAACTTAATCTCATAGTAAATGTTCCAAACCATAAACAAGCTGATCACGTTTAACCACTTCTTTAATACCTAGGTTAACTCCACCCATAAAGGAAATACGGTCATAAGAATCATGACGCAAGGTCAAGCCCTCTCCTTGGGCACCAAAGATAACCTCTTGGTGAGCTACAAGCCCTGGCAAACGCACACTGTGAATGCGGAAACCATCAAACTCAGCACCACGTGCTCCAGCGAGGGTTTCCACTTCATCCTCAGCTCCCTGACGTTTAGACTCGCGAACCTCACGAATAAGTTCAGCTGTTTTCACTGCTGTACCTGAAGGCGCATCTTTTTTCTTGTCATGGTGAAGCTCAATGATTTCAAGATCTGGGAAATATTTGCTAGCTTCTGCCGCAAACTTCATAAGAAGGATAGCACCAATAGCAAAGTTAGGGGCAATCAAACCACCAATAGACTTGTCTTTAGAAAGGTCTGTCAATTCCTGAATTTGTGCTTCAGTAAATCCTGTGGTACCCACAACTGGTGCAAAACCATTCTCCAAAGCAAAACGAGTATTTTCATAGGCAACAGCTGGCATAGTGAAATCCACCCAGACATCTGCGTCAAAGCCAACCAAATCCGCTTTATCTGTGAAGACAGGAACACCGTCCACTTCTTTTTCTGTCGCAAATGGGTCAAGCAAGGCAGCCAAAGTCAATTCGTCATCTCCCTTGACCATTTCAACCGCAGTTGAACCCATTCTTCCTTTAAATCCAGCAACAATAACTTTAATAGACATGTCATTTTTCCTCTCTATTGATTTTAATCATAGACAAACCCCATTCCAGATGGATAGTACTTATTTGGTAAATTTAGGTGTTATACCTAGTACTAGTGCTCCTTCACCCAAGTGTGTCGCAATTACAGCACATAAGGATACCACTGTTGAAACGCTAATTCCCTGTGCTTCTAGCTGCTTTTTAAAATCTTCAGCTTTTTCAGGAGCATTGGTGTGAAGGATACTAAGTTCCATTTCACGATTTTCCTCAGCTAGGGCAACCAAACGTTTCACAGCTTTCTTCTCTGTACGCACCTTTTCAAAAACAACGATTTTTCCTTCGTCATTAAAATTCAAAATAGGTTTGATAGACAAAAGATTTCCTAAAATCGCCGAACCATTCGACAAACGGCCACCCTTAACCAGATGATTAAGATCATCCACAAGAATATAAGCCGTCGTTTGGTCAACTTGCTCCTCAAGCTTCTTCAAAATGTTCTCAAAAGACATCCCTTGAGCTGACCAATGCAAAACGTTTCTCACCATGGTTCCCATAGGAGCTGCTGTGATTTTTGTATCAGGAAAAGCAATCTTCAACTTGGCATGGTCCTCAATCAAAAACTGACTATTGGCCCAAAAACCAGAGATTCCTGAAGAAAGGAAAAGCCCAACGACATGGGTATAACCTTTCTCCTCAAACTCCATAAGCAAGTTATCCAAGTCAGCTAGATTAGGTTGCGACGTCTTGAGCAATTCCTCAGAGTTTGCCATTTGCTCATAAAACTGATTGACATCCAAGTTTTTTCCTTCAACAAAAGGCTGCCCCTCAATGATGACCGGAATATCTAAAACATAAACATCAGCATGGCCCTGAATTTCAGCAGGGAGATTAACTGATGAGTCCGTAATAACTGCAAGAGACATCTTAGAACTCCAAATTGATACCTGGACGATCCAAGGCAATTTCAGTTACTTCATAAGTCAAACGTTGAAGCGTATCCAAGAGCGGTGCAGCCAAGGCTTCTGCTTCTTCTTGTGAGAAGTCTTTTGGTTCATTGACGATACGGTTTTGAATGTGGTCCATTTGAGAAACAATCCCTGAGATAACAAACTCATCACGGACAATCATAAATTGCAAAACAGCTACAACAGACGTATTGTTAGCTTCTTCATCTTTATTGTGCAACTGGAAAGTTACTTCAACATTTGTTTTAGGAACACCATTCTCTTTTTCCCACTCATGGTTACGAACATCATAGTGGTAACGGTTAACAAATACTTTTTCGCGAATTAAATCCATTAGTCATATTCTCCTTGATACAATTACTCTTTATTATAGCATAAATATGCTTTATTATGGGAATATTATTGACAGAAAAATGAGTATTTAGACTGATTTTGACAGTAACAATAATCACTAGAAAAGTAGGAGCTTTGATTTAGGACTAGGACTACTAAAATAAGGCTCCTTCATCAGAAGAGAGCCCTTATATTGCCAGCTAACAATCCCTCAAAGAACATTTCTGCTGTCCCTGTTCATCAAAATTCTCAGGAGACAACCAATTCTCAAATCGTTTCTTAAGTACTGGCCACTCACTGTCAATAATCGAGAACCAGTCCGTATCACGGCTACGTCCCTTATAGATAGCATGGTTACGAAAACGCCCCTCATAGGTGAACCCTAAACGCATGGCTGCATTGGCAGAAGGGCGGTTGAGACTATCACATTTCCACTCATAACGACGATAGTTAAGATCTTCAAAGACATATTCCATAAGCAGGTATTGAGCTTCTGTGGCTGCTCGAGTCTTTTGTAAAGCAGGTGCTAAAATCACTCGTCCCATCTCAACACTACGATTTTTTGGTGTAATAGCCATAAGTGAAAAGGTTCCCAGAACCTTACCTGAAGCCTTATCCCTGATGGCAAAGAAATAAGGGTTATCGGATTGCTCATAATCCTCCAAACACTGACGTACAGCTTCTTCAGATTCAAATGGATCGGCATACATATAGGTCCAATCAGAAAGAATCTGATTAGTAAAGTAAAAGTCTAAAATGTCCTCATAATGCTCTGACACTGTCAAATGTTCAACGCTACAATAACGACCTTCTAATAGAGCAACATCTGGCATTTTACCCGGACTAGCATCTGCTAGACTTGGCCCTACTTCTTGTTGGTAGTGATTTAAAGGCATAGGATTCTCCTTTTTTCATAAAGAAAAGCCTACACAAAAGTGCAGACTTTAGCTTAATTATTTAGCAACTGGGTATACAGATACTTGTTTTTTGTCGCGACCTTTACGTTCGAAACGTACAACACCTTCAACTTTAGCGAAGAGTGTATCGTCACCACCACGGCCTACGTTTACACCTGGGTAGATGTGTGTACCGCGTTGACGGTAAAGGATTGATCCACCTGATACAGTTTGTCCATCAGCTGCTTTAGCACCAAGACGTTTAGCTTGTGAATCACGACCATTGGAAGTAGAACCCCCACCTTTTTTGTGGGCGAAAAGTTGCAAGTTTTCAAGAGTTTTCAACATAAGATTGTGTCCTTTCTTAGTGATTAGTCGCTAACTTACGCGTTGATAGCGTTGATAACAACTTTTGTATAAGGTTGACGGTGACCTTGTTTACGGTGGCTACCTTTTTTAGGTTTGTATTTGAAAGTAACAACTTTCTTTTGTTTACCTTGTTTTTCGATAGTTCCGACAACAGTAGCTCCCTCAACAACTGGAGTACCTACTACAGTTTTATCACCACCGACAAGAACAACTTCGTTAAAAGTTACTTCTGATCCAGCTTCAGCGTTGATTTTTTCAACGTAGATCGCTTGACCTACTTCAACTTTAACTTGTTTTCCACCAGTTTTGATGATTGCGTATGTGCTCATGATGCACCTCCTATTAAAATTTTTAATGTGTCTGAGGTTTCCCTCTGTGAAGACTCGCCTAGTACTGCGGGGGCGAACCCACTTGTAAACAGTAGTCGTGCGGTTGCACAGGACGTGCATTTAGTCAACGTTACAATTCTATCATTTTTTCATGCTAATGACAAGAGAAAAAGTTATTTTGATTATTCTTATTCTGCTCATTGAAATTTATCAAAGTAACGATTACCCTAATCAACTCTTATTCCATATCTTCCTAGGAAAGTCTTAGCTAGAGCCCGCTCCAGACCAACTAAGGAAAGGCTCTTATCCGTTGTCAAAATTTGATAGCGTTCACTTCCTTCAAAATAGAAGTGATTCAATGCCTGATAGCCATTTCGTTCATAAAATGCTAAACGTTTTAGACGTTGAGCCCGATTAGAGACTTGCTCCTCATCCATGGGTTCAATCGTAAGCACACACGGTCGTTCTCCTGCTTCTTCCCTAACTTGTGCCAAAATTTGACTACCGTAACCCTGCGACTGTTTACTTTCCTCAACCGCAAGAAAGAGAAGGTAGACCAGGTTATCAGTACAGATTGCATAGGTAAAACCAATAAAAACTCCCTGATCAAAATAAGCCAAGAAAGATTGTCCATTTTTCAAATTATTCCAAGACAATTGCCAAAGTGGGAGTCTCTCCTCCACAGGAAAAGCCGCTTCATAAAGCGAAGCGACCATCTTGAATGTTGATGTCAGAGGATAAATGTTACGAACCTCTAGTGTCATTTTCCTAACCAATAACCTTCTTATAATCTTCTGGTGTTGCTACATGAGCGTGCTCACGTTGACGATCAAGCAAGTGACTAAGGAAGTCACGGTTGCCCAAGGCTTCTTTAAGGGTTTGCTTAAATTGCCCAGCATTCATTGGTGAGAAAATATTGCTTGGTGCAGTATAATCTGGACCATGGCTTGTATTCGTGAAAGCCAGGATAAGCAGGTTATTTTCAAAGGCAGCACGTGTCGCTGACAGGATTTCATTTTGGTGGTTAATATCTAAATAGAAATCAGCCTCTTGATAGAGACGCTTAACCTGTTCTGTTGTAATATTCGGATAAAGGCTAACATTACTATATTTAGCTAAATCCATCAAACGACTTGACATTTCAGTGATTGCCCCAATATGGTAGTGCATGGTAGGCACTTCACTAACAATGCTTTCCAAGTGTTCAATCTGATCTGAGTTGGTCAAGATAAGCGCTTGATTTTGGAAGTTGTTCTGGCGGGCAAATGGATACATGAATCCGAGAAAGGCCACGCGAGAAGCCTGCTCTGGACTAACCAACTTTAGAAGATTCGTATATGCTGTGTATTCTTGCACTACAATCTTAGTTTGACGGTGATTGCTATCAAGAAGGAGGCGCATATTCCCAGGGACTGAATCAGTGATAGGCTCTTGCCAGAAGAGGACATCTTGACCAGAATTCGGAAGATTCATAGCTGTCAAGAAAGGTGTTGACAAGGAGTTATAAAGGATACGTCGCAAATCATAACCAGCTTCTTTAAGATAAAAGACTACAAACTCCGATTTGTTTTTGAAAATGTAGACCTTGTCTTTCCAATTCAAGATAACGTCTTTGGTCAAATGGTTAATGACGATAACTTCCTTGTTGTCTGGAGTGAAATAACTAGTAATGGTCGCTTCTTGCTTAACATTGTAAGTTGTTTGTGAGAAACGGTACCCCTTATTATTGTAGCGATCAGTCACACGCAGGCGACCTGACTCATCATACCAATCCACAGCTTTAACTAGACGCTGATGAGCAGGATGCGCATAGTGAATATGACCACGTTTCTTATCAAAACGGAAGATTTCCGCGTTGCTATTTGTTCCTAAAATTTCCCAGTAGTCAGGCACAGGAACCTGATTAAAGTAAAGTGCAGAACCTTGAACCTTGTCAAAACCAGTGAAATAAAGGTAAGGTGAGGTCACATCACTAGGCAGAAAGCCATCATCTGAAAGACAAACTGTTGTATTTACATAGCCAGCAACAATCAGCGAGTAATGGAGATCCCAACTACCTTGACTATAGTTCTCAAATAAATTAATCATGATTAGTCATCTCCTTTACTAAGTTAAGCCACTTCTGCTCGATTTCCTCTGTCAAAAAGCCTTTTGCGATATCATAAGAGACTTGATGAACATGATCTAAATCTGAACGATTGAAGAAAGCTACAATTTTCTCTGCCAAGGCAGCCACAATAGCAAGCTCGTCATCTTTTTCAAATCGAGGGATTAAGTAACCATTTTCATTATCCTTGATAAAAGTTTGGTTCCCATAACGGACATCAAAACCAATCATACCAAGGCCCGATCCAACAGCTTCTAGAAGTGTCAAGCCGAACCCTTCACTCTTAGAACCTGATAGGTAAAGTTCGTAATCCTTGTAGACTTCTGTTAAATCTTGGTGACCCTTGAGGTGGATGTAATCCTGAGCGTGATTTTCCTCGATAATTGCCTTAAGCTTAGCTTCTTCAGCACCTGTACCAAAGATATCAAAGTTCACTTGTGGCAGACTTTCTTTAGCCTTAACAACAGCCTTAGCCAACCAGTCTACGTGCTTTTCATTGGCCAAACGTGAAGCTGTGATGATTGAGAATGGTTTGCGCTCTCCCTCAGGCTCTCTCAGTTTATCCAAACTTCCCACAGGAATCGTTACGATATTAGGTGTAAATGGTGTGTATTTGTTGAACTGGTCTAGCATAATGCTGCGTTGACGCTCTGTCGCTGTGATGAAGAAATCAACCTTATCTGCATTACTGAATTGATACTCGTAGAAGTTATTCCAAAGAATAGTCTTGTCTGTCACAGCATTTTCACTAAAGTGCTCTGCATGGACCACAACCCCAAGCTTAGCAGGTTTGGTATTACGGAAAACAGCCTGCCCTGTGCCAGTGGCACGGTCCAAGATAACGATATCCTGGTCAGTTAGACCAAGTTGAGACATAAAGTAGGCAATAAACTCATGCTTAGAAGACAAAATCTTATCTGGGAAACGGAAGACACTATCCTTACCATCAACAATTTCATCATAGGCAACACTACCATCCTCATTGAAGAAACGACGTTGATAGAGGTGGGCCTTGTTATCTACAGGGGTGTAGTACTCCGTGAACATCTTAGTGTAAGAGTAAAAGTCTTTACGAATTAAGCAACCACGCGATACTTTTTCCACACGGTGAACGATATCTTCACCCTCTTTACGCAAGTAGGCTGCATAAAAAATATCTTCCTTGGCACAAAAGAGCTTAACCACCTTGCCATTAATCTCACGACGCGTGATGTCATAAGGGATTTCCTTTTCCAAATCCTTGACAGTATAGGTCGTTGGAGCAATTTTCAGGTCTGTAAAATAGCTGTATAGCCAGATGACGTCTTCATCTTCAAACCCCATGTTACGGGTCAAATCAGAAAGATTGTCCTGCAGGAACATATCCATAAAGACAAATTTGGCCTTAATACCTGTGTTTTTGAAAATTGTAGAACGATAGGCCTGGGCGTACTCAACACCACTTGATGCCCAACCGATTCCTAAATTGATGTTATAAACAGTCATGTATTTTCCTTTCTGGGTAAAAGCTCAACATCGACATTTCTTTTTGGACATACCTAACTCTAGTAGCACCTAAATACTGCTATGTTAGTACTATATCCTCCTAGACTAGAGCAAGTCTTCAATAAGTGTATCCACTTCGTCTTGCGCTTCTTCAATAGGTGTGATTTCAGTCACCATGATTCCCGCAACCGCACGTTCAACCAAGGCTTCAACATCCATACGACGTTCATATTGTTCAACGTTTTTGATTTTTGGATTAGTCTTTGGACGGTCAGGTGCAAAGATAGTACAGCAATCCTCAAAAGGTTGGATGGAAATGTCAAAGGTATCAATTTTTTGTGCCAAATCAATGATTTCCAACTTGTCCATAGTGACAACTGGACGAATCACTGGCGTACATGTAACAGCATTAATCGCCTGCATAGACTCCATAGTCTGACTGGCAACCTGACCAAGACTCTCACCATTGATAATCACAAGACCTCGACGTTCTTCTCGAATGCGGTCAGTAATACGCATCATAAAACGACGCGTCAAGGTCATCAAATAAGCCTCAGGCGCTTTTTCTTTGATTTCCTCTTGGATTTCAGTAAATGGTACTTCGATGAACTGGATATTACCACCAAACTTGGTCAACTTACGGGTCAAATCTTGAGCCTTTTTCAGTGCACCAGGACTGGTATAAGGAGGGCTTGCAAAGTGGACAGCTTCAATATCCACACCACGTTTAAGTGCAAGATAACCTGCCACTGGCGAATCAATCCCACCTGAAAGCATGAGCATTCCTTTACCGGCAGTCCCTACAGGTAGTCCACCTGCTCCTTTGATTTCCTCGTGAGAAATATAAGCCGCCTCAGCACGAATTTCTACCTTAAGGTTGACATCTGGGCCCTTCATCTGAGCCTTGATGTCAGGCAATACATCAAAAACTGCATTTCCTAAAGTAAGATTGAGCTCACGACTGTCGAGAACAAAGTCATGGTCACTACGTTTAGCAGTTACTTTAAAAGTAAGACCGTCACGATAGAGTCCAGTCATAATGTCTTGAACAGCTTTTTTCAAGACATCGACATCTTTTTCAAACTTGTAAACAGGACTAAAGGCTTGAATACCAAAAATTTGCTTCAAAGACTCTGCTACTGGCTCGTAGTCTGTACCATTGAGGTAGATATGTCCACGATCTCGATCAAAAGTCACTTTAACTTCTGGATAGATGGATAGGACATCTTTAATATTATTTCTAAGTTTATTGACAAAGCGCATACGGTTTTTGCCTTTGGTAGACAATTCACCATAGCGAACCATAATTTCTGAATATGTTAGTGTCATTCCTTTTCCTTTTAAATGTGAATTTAGTTTTATTGTTTAATCGCTTAAATCTTGCTATCTCACTTTTTGTGTCTTGGCGTAGACCTGCTTGAAAATCGTGAGGAACTGTTCCACCTGTCCCATATCATTGTCATCATCAAGACTGATACGAACAGCTGTTTGGGCTAACTTAGTCGGTACACCCATAGAAATGAGAGTCCCCGCTGGTTTCCCCGCCTTAGATGAACATGCTGATGTCGTTGAAATATAGATTTGATGCTCTTCAAAAGCATGGACAATAACTTCACCTCGAACACCCTTGATTCCAAAGGTTAAAATATTGGGAGCAAAGTCTTCACCCTCACCTGAGAAAATAGTAATATCCTCGTACTTAGCCAATTCGTCAAAGATAATCTTTTTCATCTTGGCAATTTTAGGAAGAGAAAATTCCTCTTTGTCAGTTACCAAGCGCAAGGCCTTGGCCATACTCGCAATGCCGGCAACATTTTCAGTTGTTGAACGAAAATCTTTTTCTTGACCACCACCGGTTAAGAGTGGCGTAATCTTTTTCCCTGCCTTTTTGTAGACAAAACCGACACCACGAACAGCATGAAACTTGTGACCAGAAAATGTCGCAAAATCTACACGATCAGTTAAATAGGACGATACTGGAATCTTCCCAATAGCCTGAACAGCATCCACATGGAAAGATATGGTAGGCTCATTAGCCAAGAGATCTGAGATGGCTTGAATAGGTTGAATTGATCCAATTTCATTATTGACTGCCATAACCGAAACCAAGATCGTGTCAGAGCGCAATAATCCAGCAAGAGCTTCAACATCCACAAACCCTTGATCATTTACTGGTGCATAAGATACCTCGAAACCATGCTCTGAAAGCCATTTGGCAGATTCTTTTACCGCAGGGTGTTCAATATCAGAAACAATGATGTGTTTGCCGTAAGGCTCTTTTTCGAAAGCTACACCTTTGATGACCCAGTTATCACCTTCGGTTCCTCCAGACGTAAAGAAAATCTCATCGGCTGATTTTCCAATGAGTTCCGCAACTTGCTTACGAGAAGCCTCCAAAATACGTGTCGCAGATGTTCCTAATTGGTGTAGGCTGGATGGGTTCCCAAAAATTTTAGTAGCCACTTCTTGATAGGTTCTAAGTGCCTCTGGATAAGGCACCGTCGTGGCCGAATTATCAAAATAAATCATGATTTTTCCTCGATTTTTATTTACTATTTATTATAGCATAATTTTTTTAGCAATTTTTGCGAGAAAATCATATAATAGAAAGTACGAAATATTTTTAAGGAGAGCATCATGTCTGAAAATTACTCACGCCGTAATCATTCATCAAAAGAAGAAAAAAAATCTGCCCCAAAGGTGACTGAACACGTTACAAAAGGCTTCACTGCCTTCCAAAAAGTCCTTACTGCCGTCGGGACAATTTTGTCAATCATCGTGGCTTCAATCACTATCATGAATTTCACAGCCTCTAAAAATAAGGACACTTCTGATTCATCAGCCAATCAATCAACTGTAGTCATCAAAGAAGGCAATAATAAGACTCAAGAATCTAGTGCTTCCTCATCTAGTTATGGCAATGCGACTGATTCAGAAACAGAAACAAGTAGCCAAGCAGGAACTAACACCTATTCGTCATCTGCAGATACAACAACGGGTGGCAATACGACTACCTCTTCATCAGCAGCTACTGCAGACACAACATCTGGCAATGCGACTACTGGTGGTGCAACAACTGGTGACGCCGCTTCTAACTAAGACATGTAAAAGGCTAGGAAACCCTGCCTTTTTTCTATAATCCTATGAACTATACAGAAACTCTAAATTTTATCCATTCTTTCAAGGGCAATGGCCGTCGCCCTCAACTCGAACGTATGCGTTGGCTCTTGAAACAAGCTGGAGATCCCCAGTCTCACTATCCAACGGTACATATTGTCGGGACCAACGGTAAGGGGTCAACAACTAGCTACCTACAAAATATCCTAACAAAGTCAGGCTATCAGGTCGGGACTTTCACCTCCCCTTATATTACTCGCTTCAACGAACGTATTAGTATTAACGGCACAGAAATTCCTGATAAGGATTTGATTAGCCTTGTCGCGAAAGCTCAGGTTATTCTCAATGGTTTAGAAGAGCACACTAATTTTGGCAGACCAACGGAATTTGAATTGGTCACCTTACTCATGTTCCTCTACTTCGACCTTAAACAGGTTGATATGGCTATCATTGAAGCTGGAATTGGTGGACGACTTGATTCGACCAATGTTCTTTCGCCGGAGCTTGTCATCTGTACTTCGATTGGCTTTGATCACACTGAGACCTTGGGCAATAGCCTTTTGGACATTGCCAATCATAAGGCAGGCGTCATGCGAGAAAATACACCCATCTTACTTGGTCGGGTCTCTACAGAAGTTGAACATTTCTTCGACCAAAAATCACATGACCTACAAGCTCCTTTAGCCATCATTGATAGGGAAATTCAGCTGCTTTCGAAAGAAGATCAAACGATCCAAATTTCTTATGACCATTGGGAAAGTCCAAATCTTAAACTTCCAATGTTAGGACAGCATCAAGAAAACAATGCTGGGCTAGCTGTCACTGCTGCCCATCTCTTAGCTCAAACATTTTCTAAGATTACCGATAAGAGCATCCAAGAAGGAATCGAAGAGACGCATTGGCCTGGTCGTAGTGAGTGGATAGGAAATAACATTTATCTAGATGGTGCCCATAACCCTCAAGGAATTGCCAGCTTAAAGCAGGTACTAAAAGATAACTTCGCTAATCGTAGGGTACATATCCTCTTTGCAGGACTTAGACGAAAGCCTTTGGCAGACTTACTAGAGGAATTGAAAGATTATGATATAACGGTAACCAGCTTTGACTTTTTTGAGGCACTGCCCTTGGACGACTATCCCAAAGACTTCAAACGTGCAGCCGACTATAGAGACTGGCTAGCACAAGCTGAATCATCAGATTCTGAGGACTTATTTGTTGTCACTGGATCTCTTTACTTTATATCAGCAGTAAGAAACTACTTAATTAAATAAAATAAGGCCTGAAGGCCTTATTTTATTTAGACAATCTATAATTTTACACAAAGTGTAGGCTGCTATTTGAACACAAAGAAAAGTCTGAAACTCTCGGTTAACAGCCTTCACTTTTCTACCGCATCGTCACAAATTCTTCTGAACCCGTTGAGTGAATGGTTTCAATTGAAGCCATTCAGACACAAAGAAAAGTCTGAAACTCTCAGTTAACAGACTTCACCTTTTTACCTCATCGTTACAAATTCTTCTGAACCGGTTGGATGAATGGCAACCGTATTATCAAAATCAGCCTTAGTTGCTCCCATCTTAATAGCCACAGAGAAGCCTTGAATCATCTCATCGACACCGTAGCCAATGCCATGAAGACCGATGATTTTTTCATCCTCACCAAGTGTTACTAATTTCATAGTTGACGGCTGACGATTGTTTGCAAGAGCTGTATACATTGGAGTGAAACTAGATTTATAGACCTTGATATTCTCCGCACCATATTTAGCAATTGCTTTTTCCTCAGTCAAACCAACAGAACCAATAACTGGGTGGCTAAAGACCACAGTGGCTACATCAGTGTAATCAAGCTTAGCATCGGCTTTATTGTTGAAGAGTCGCTCTGACAATTGACGTCCCGCCTTGATTGCAACTGGCGTCAAATCTAGTTTACCAGTCACATCACCAAGGGCGTAGATACCAGGAACTGATGTATTTTCAAAGGCGTCTGAATAAATGTTACCTCGTTCAGTCAACTCAACGCCCGTCTTTTCAAGACCAAAGCCAGAGGTATTGGCTGCACGACCAATAGCCCAAATGAGGCAATCAACAGTGATCGTTTCTCCATTGTCAAAGCTAATGGTCAAAGAATCGTCAGCATTTTTCACTACTTCTGTAGCATTAGCATGCGTGTGAAGGGTCGGACCTGATTTAGCCATCTCATCGACTAAGACATCGATAATATCCTTGTCAAAGGTACGTAATGGGCGATCCTTACGAACAAAGAGATGCGTGTCACTACCAAGAGCATTGAGAACACCAGCAACCTCAACGGCGATATAGCCAGCACCGATAACAGCTGTACGTTTTGGTACCTCATCTAACTCAAAGAAACCATCTGAAGTAATCCCATATTCACTACCTGGAATATTTGGATAAAGAGCATGACCACCTGTTGCAATAAGGATATGGGGTGCTGTATAAAGCTCCCCCGCTACTTCAACCGTATGAGGGTCAACAAATCTTGCATACTCGTAGACACGTTCAACGCCATTGCTGTCAAAACCACGCTCATAAGAACCATGGATACGGTCGATATAAGCCTGACGATTGGCCTTAAGCCTTGCAAAATCAAACTTATTAAGCGTCACATCAAAGCCATACTCGCCCGCATAGCAGTGAAGAGTCTCAGCAACCTGAGCACCATACCACATGACCTTTTTAGGCACACAACCCACATTGACACAGGTACCGCCGACCTCTTTTCCTTCAAAGAGAATAACCTTAGCGCCGTGCATAGCAGCACGATTAGCACTAGCAATCCCACCAGAACCACCACCAATGACAATATAATCGTATTCTTTTACCATATTTTACCTCTTATGTTTCTTTATACAGCGTATTAGCTACTAGATAAGCCATTTCTGCCTATACTTTATCATAAAATAGGTACCCTGACAAAAATCTGCTACGACACAAAAAAACAACCCCGTACTCAACGAGATTGTTTAATCATATCTTATTTATCAAGTGGTTTGCGGAGGAATCCGAAAAGGATACCTGATACCACAGCACCAATCAAAATGAAGAGAAGGTAGAGAAGGGCATTTGATGTGAGGGCAATAACGAAGATACCTCCGTGTGGTGCCATCAATTTGATTCCTGCCATACCTACGAGAGCACCTGTAAGAGCTGAACCGACGATAAAGCTTGGGATAGCGCGTGCTGGGTCAGCTGCACCAAATGGGATCGCACCTTCAGTGATGAATGAGAGTCCCATAACGATATTTGTCAAACCAGAATCACGTTCTTCTTGTGAGAATTTATCTTTGAACAATACGGTTGCTACAAAGACTGCCAAAGGAGGAACCATACCAGCTGCCATAACTGCTGCCATAACAACTGAACCACCTGAAGTTACAGTTTCAGCAAGAGTACCTGTAGCAAAAACATAAGCTGCTTTATTGACTGGTCCACCCATATCCACTGCCATCATACCACCTACAAGGAGACCAAGGAGAACTGCTGAGCTACCTGACAAGCTTGACAAGAAGTTATTAAGACCAGTATTGATTGCTGCCATTGGGATATTCACTGCTAACATGGCAAATCCTGTGAGGGCCACTCCAAGAAGAGGCATCAATAAGATTGATTTTGCACCTTCGAGTGCACGTGGAACCTTAATGTATTTTCTCAACAAAAGTACAATTCCACCAGCTAAGAAACCACCTACCAATGCTCCAAGAAATCCTGATGACACTTGATGAGAAGAAATCTTATCAACTGCTTCTTTTGCTGCATTCTCATCTAAACCTGCAACTTTTGCATAGACTACGATATTTCCATAAGCAAGACCTGCTTTCGCAATAGCCCCAGCTGCAAAACCGGCAATCAAACCTGGTTTCTCAGCAATTGAATAGGCAATATATCCTGCAAGAATAGGCAACATGAAACTGAAAGCAATATCACCAATTGATTTAAAGAGAGCCGGAAGTTCATTGTAACTACCCAAATGTGACAATTGATCTTTAGGAACACCCATGATTTGGTCAAGCAAGAAGGCAAGCGCAATCATGATACCACCACCGATAACGAATGGGAGCATTTGTGATACCCCACTCATCAAGTGTTTATAGAAGGCACCACCGAGGCTCAATTTCTCACTTGATTCTTGAGCAGCTCCAGCATTTTCGGCATGGAAGACTTCAGCCTTACCATCCAAGATATTTTGGATTAATTCTTGAGGTTGACGAATACCTGCAGCGACTGGTTTAGAAAGTAATTTTTTACCATCAAAACGTGCTGTTTCAACTGCCTTGTCTGCCGCTACGATAACACCTACAGCCTTACTGATTTCTTCAGCAGTCAATGGTGTTCCGACACCTGAAGCACCGTTAGTTTCAACACGAACATTGACTCCCATTTCTTCACCCGTTTTAATCAGTGATTCTTCAGCCATGTAAGTGTGAGCAATACCAGTTGTACAAGCTGTTACAGCTACGATAAGTGGTTTATCGCTTGAAGCTGCTTCTTTAACAGCTTGTGCTTTCTTAGCTTCCTCAGCTTGTGCTTCTTCTTCGCCAGTATTAAAAGCAGCAATCACTTCATCTGGAGAAGTCACCTTACGCAAACGATCTGCAAAACCATCTTGCATAAGGTATTTTGACAACTCAGCAAGAGCTGCCAAGTGAGTGTCGTTTGCTCCCTCTGGAGCTGCAATCATAAAGAAGAGGTCGGTAGGTTGACCATCAAGTGATTCGTAATCTACACCTTTATTAGATTTAGCAAAAAGTACTGTCGCTTCTTTTACTGCAGCATTTTTACTGTGTGGCATAGCGATTCCATCACCCAAACCAGTTGATGTTTGTGCTTCACGAGCCATAATACCTGCTTTGAAAACATCAAAGTCAGTCACAACACCGTTGTCAACCAAGCTGTTAATCATTTCATCGATAGCAGCTTCTTTTGTAGTTGCTTGAAGGTCAAGCAACATGACTTTTTTGTTCAGTAAATCCTGAATTTTCATAGTTTTTCTACCTCTACTTTATTGTATGTTTCTTTAATAAATTCAATTGTCGCTAAGTCATCTGAGAAAGCCGTAGATGTTCCACATGCTACTCCCCACTTGAGAGCCTCAATTGGATCACCTGATTTAACAAACTCACCAGTGAAACCAGCAACCATTGAGTCACCCGCACCAACAGAGTTTTTTACTGTTCCCTTGATTGGTTTAGCAAAGTAAGCAGCCTCTGGAGTAACAAGAAGCGCTCCATCACCTGCCATTGAGATGATAACGTTCTGTGCACCCTTAGCAAGGATTTCACGCGCATATTTTTCAACATCAGCCAAACCATTAAGTTTGACATTGAAAATAGCTTCTAACTCATGATTATTTGGTTTTACCAAGAGTGGTTGGTAAGCCAAGGAATCAAGCAAGGTTTGACCCTCAAAGTCACAGACAACCTGTGCACCAGTTTCACGCACTAGTGGAATCAATTTGTTATAGACCTTGTTTCCAAGATTGCTTGGTGCTGATCCAGCAAAAACAACCACATCATCAGCACTTACACTTGAAAGAACTGCTTCCAATTCAGCCAATTGATACTCATTAATGACAGGTCCTGCACCGTTAATTTCAGTTTCTTGGTCAGCCTTGATTTTAACATTAATACGTGTGTCTTGATCCACAGCTACAAACTTGGTTTTAATACCTTCTGCATCCAAACCATCTGTAACAAAACGTCCTGTAAAACCACCGATGAAGCCCGTTGCAGTATTATCGACACCTAAACGTTGCAAAATACGACTAACATTAATCCCCTTACCGCCAGCGAACTTATCATCACTCTCCATGCGGTTAACCTCACCAATCTCTACCTTGTCGATACGAACAATGAAGTCGATTGATGGATTCAGCGTTACAGTATAAATCATACTTCAATAACCCTCGTTTTCTCTTTTAATTCTTTTAGGAGCTCTTCTTCCGAAGCATTTGTAATTATGGTTACTTTCTCGACCTCGGCTACCTTAGCATAGGTAATCTGACCAAGTTTAGAGGCATCCGCTAGAACATAGGCTTTTTGAGCATTAGCTATAACCGTCCGTTTAATAACTGCCTCTTCCATGTCTGGTGTGGTGAAATAATTAGCATCAACGCCGTTAGCACCAATGAACGCACAATCAAAATTCAGTTGTCTGATTTGCTCTTGAGCAGTACTTCCAATAGAAGCATCCGTTGAATGTTTAACCTTTCCTCCAACAATCCTAGTGCTAACACCAAGATCTACCAGCTTAACCGCATGGTGGATAGAATTAGTCACAACCGTTACCTGACGATTAGCCAAATGTGGAATCAAAAGTTCATTTGTTGTACTAGCCTCAAGAAAGACGACATCACCTTCCTTAATCAAATCGGCAGCATAACCAGCTAACTGAGCCTTTTCTTGAACGTTTCTAATAGCTTTTTGACTATTGGCAATTTCTTCCTTTAGACCATGAATGCTTTCAGCACCACCATGAACACGTTTAAGTTGGCCATCTGCCGCTAACTCGTCCAAGTCGCGACGAATCGTCGACTCGGAAGTATCACTTAACAAAACAGTTAAGTTTTCCAAAGTGACAAAACCATCTTGTTTCAACTGAGACAAGATAATCTGCTTACGTTCAGACTTTAGCATAATCTCTCCTTCTGTAATCGTTTACAAAAACTATTATACTAAATTTTTAATAACTGTCAACTAGAAACAGTCAAAAAAAATCAAAATATTTCATTATAAAATACTTATCTACCAAAATGACGCAATTTGATAAGAAAGTTCTTACATTTTCAAAAAGAATATCCCTTTCAGTATGAAGGGCAAAATAAAAAAGCCTTTCGGCTCTCTTATCTTATTTGGCATAGTCAACCGCACGGAATTCACGAATGACTGTAACCTTAATATTTCCTGGGTAATCCAAATTCTTCTCAATTTGTTCACGTACCTTGTGAGACAAGATCGTAACTTCATCATCTGAGATTTTGTTTGGATGAACCATAATACGAATTTCACGACCAGCTTGAAGGGCGAAGCTTGTTTGAACACCGTCAAAGCTTGATGCAATTTCTTCCAAATCACGAAGGCGTTTGACATAATTCTCAACAGATTCATTACGAGCCCCTGGACGAGCCGAACTCAAAGCATCTGCTGCAGCTACAATAACTGCAATAACGCTCTCAGGTTCTACATCGCCATGGTGGCTGGCAATGGCATTGACCACAACTGGATGTTCTTTGTACTTACGTGCAAACTCTGCACCAATCTCTACGTGGCTACCTTCGACTTCTTTGTCAATGGCTTTCCCCATATCGTGAAGGAATCCAGCACGACGAGCAAGGGCAACATTTTCACCCAATTCACCAGCCATGATACCTGCTAATTTACCAACTTCAACTGAGTGACGAAGGACGTTTTGACCATACGACGTACGGAACTGCAAGCGTCCCATAATCTTAATCAAATCAGGATGAAGATTCATAGCGCCAATTTCGTAGGCTGCCTCTTCACCATATTCACGGATACGGTTATCCATTTCCTGACGGCTCTTCTCAACCAACTCTTCAATACGAGCCGGATGGATACGACCGTCCTTAATCAAGGCCTCGAGAGTCATACGTGCAATTTCACGACGAACTGGATCAAAACCAGAAAGGACAACCACTTCTGGAGTGTCGTCAATAATAACGTCAATACCTGTTAGACTTTCAAGCGTACGGATGTTACGCCCCTCACGTCCAATGATACGACCTTTCATATTGTCATCTGGAAGATGAACAGTGGTTACTGTTTGTTCAGTAACATAATCTCCAGCCAAGCGTTGCATAGCTTGCGCCAACAAGTTTTTGGCCTTCTTATCAACAGTATCTTTAACCTGTGCTTCTGCATCTTTGATACGTGTTGCAATCTCATGAGTCAGATTATTCTCAGTCTCCGTTAAGATTACCTCACGCGCCTCTGCAATGGTCATCTGACCAACACGTTCAAGTTCAGCTTGCTTCTCAGCCTCCAACTGAGTCACATTCTCTTCACGCTCATTAAGATGTTTAGATTTGTCAGCAAGACTCTGCTCTTTCTTCTCGAGGGTAAGTTCTTTACTTGATAGATTTTCATCCTTACGGTCAAGGCTGGTTGCACGTTCTGTTAAACGATTTTCCATTTGTTTAAGCTCTTGACGTTCAGATTTGAATTCTTTTTCAATATCTTCTCGATATTTTCTAGCTTCCTCTTTTACTTCTAACAAGAACTCTTTACGTTGAGCCTTACTTTCGCGTTCAGCAGTCACACGCAGATGATCTGCATCATGTTCCGCCTGACTGCGAAGGTTCACAGCGTCTTGTTCTGCCTTTAGCAAGGTAGTTTCTGCTTGTTCCTTAGCTTTGCTAAGTTTAATAGAAATTGCTAAATATCCAACGACTAAACCAATGAGTGCAAAGACAACTAAAATTATCATGTTTATCATGTCTTTACCTCAACTTTTCTAAGGTTTCCCTAAAGAAAACCGTCTTCTAGTGTATCATATTTATAGCTTTTTCTCAAATAAATACTAGAACTTTAAACTGATTTTGTGGTATCATAACTCTATTAGAATAGGGAGGTATTACCATGCCAAAAGACGTTACTGTTGAAAGTTTTGAACTTGATCACACTATTGTAAAAGCACCTTATGTCCGTCTTATTTCAGAGGAAGTTGGACCTAAAGGAGATATCATCACAAACTTTGATATCCGTTTGATTCAACCTAATGAAAACAGTATTGATACAGGTGGTCTTCATACTATCGAACACCTACTCGCTAAACTGATCCGTCAACGTATCGATGGCCTTATTGATTGCTCACCATTTGGTTGCCGTACAGGTTTCCATATGATTATGTGGGGTAAACAAGATCCTACAGAAATTGCCAAAGTTATCAAATCTAGTCTTGAAGCTATTGCTAACGAGATTACATGGGAAGATGTTCCAGGGACTACCATTGAATCTTGTGGTAACTACAAGGATCACAGTCTTCATTCAGCTAAGGAATGGGCTAAACTTATCCTTGAACAAGGTATCTCAGACCAAGCCTTCGAACGCCATACCGTTTAAAAAACATTGGGATATATCCCAATGTTTTTTTAGTATTTTCTAAAACGTTGATAACGCGCTTCAAGCAAGTCCTCTGTTGATAATTGGCTTAATTCTGCCAACTCATCTACAATTGCTGTCTTAATTGCTTCAATAATTTCACTTGTAAAGTAACCACGTTCTGGGATCACCTTATCAACGATTCCCATGTTAAGCAACTCACCTGATGTAATCTTCATCAACTCTGCTGCCTCTTCTGAACGTGAGCCATCTTTCCAGAGAATAGTCGCAAACCCTTCCGGACTCAAGATAGAGTAGATGGTATTTTCAAGCATCCAAACCTTATCGGCTACCGCCAAGGCAAGAGCTCCTCCCGAACCACCTTCACCAATGATGATGGCAATAATTGGCACCTTAAGATCACTCATTTCCATAAGGTTACGCGCAATTGCCTCACCTTGTCCACGTTCCTCTGCTCCAACACCAGGATAAGCACCTGCAGTATTGATAAAGGTAACAACTGGACGACCAAACTTTTCAGCCTGTTTCATGAGGCGAAGAGCCTTACGATAGCCCTCTGGATGAGGTTGCCCAAAGTTACGGTTAAGGTTATCTTGTAGGTTTCTACCTTTTTGGATACCCACTACAGTAACCGCTTGGCCATTTAAACGACCAATACCACCAATAATGGCACCATCGTCACGGAAATTACGGTCGCCATGAAGTTCAATAAAGTCATCGAAGATTCCTTGGGCAAAGTCCAAAGCAGTTAAACGGCCTTGGTCACGCGCTTCTTTTAAAATACGTGCTACGTCGCTCATTGAACACCTCCATGGAATGATAAGAGTGTGGCAATGGTATCAGCCAACTCTGTACGTTTAACAATGGCATCAACAAAACCATGTTCTTGAAGGAACTCAGCCTTTTGAAAATCATCTGGCAAAGTTTCGCGAACTGTGTTTTCAATGACACGACGACCTGCAAAACCAATCAAGGTTTGTGGCTCAGCTAAGATGATATCACCTTCCATGGCGAAACTTGCTGTAACCCCACCAGTTGTTGGATCTGTCAATACAGTCAAATACAACAAGCCAGCATTCGAATGACGTTTTACAGCAGCTGAAATCTTAGCCATTTGCATCAAACTCATGATTCCTTCTTGCATACGGGCCCCACCAGATGCTGTAAAAATAACAACTGGAAGTTTTTCCTCAATCGCATGTTCAAAGAGTTTAGTGATTTTCTCACCAACAACAGTTCCCATTGAAGCCATAATAAAGTTAGAATCCATAATGGCCAAGGCTGTTTTTTGCCCCTTGATAGTTGCAACACCAGTCACGACAGCTTCATCAAGACCAGTTTTTTCCTTAGTCGTTGCTAGTTTCTCCATATAACCTGGAAAATTCAATGGATTTTCAGTTTTAATACCTGTAAACAGTTCTTGGAAAGATCCCTCATCAACTGTTAAATCGAGACGTTCTTTAGCGGAAATACGGAAGGTATAAGAACAATTTGGACAAATTTTAGCTTGTCCCAAGTCCTTTTGATAAATAGCTTGTTTACAACCAGGACATTTTGCAAAAAGTTCATCTGGAACTTCTGGCACTTGGTGATCAATCCCATTACGTACAGAACGGTTAGGATTGATACGGATATACTTTTCTTTTCGATCAAATAATCCCATAAACTCTATTCCTCACGATTCTGATAAGCTGGTAGGAAGGTCTCCATCAAGAAGGAAGTGTCATAATCCCCAGCGATAACGCTACGATCTGAAATCAAATCCAACTGGAAGTCAGCATTAGTCACAACACCATCGATTTCGAGCTCGTAAAGAGCACGTTGCATCTTCATGAGCGCCTCAAATCGATTTTCTCCATGAACAATGATTTTGGCAATCATTGAATCATAGTAAGGGGGAATAGTATAGCCAGGATAGACTGCACTGTCTACACGGAGACCAACACCTCCACTAGGTAGGTAGAGATTGCTAATTTTCCCTGGACTAGGTGCAAAGTTGAACTTAGGATTTTCTGCATTGATACGACACTCAATAGCATGCCCCTTGATTTCAATATCATCTTGGGTCACAGAGAGTTTTTCACCCGCGGCAATACGGATTTGTTCTTTAACAATATCCACACCACTTACAAATTCTGTAACTGGGTGCTCAACTTGAACACGGGTGTTCATTTCCATAAAGTAGAACTGACCTGTTTTCTCATCAAGAAGGAACTCGATAGTACCCGCATTTTCATAATTAACAGCCTTAGCGGCACGGACAGCCGCTGAACCAATTTCGTGACGAAGTGTCTTACCAATAGCAACTGACGGTGATTCTTCCAAAACCTTTTGGTTATTACGTTGAAGAGAGCAATCACGCTCACCTAGGTGAACAATATTACCATAGCTATCTCCCAAAATTTGAACCTCGATATGACGAGCTGGGTAAATAACTTTTTCAATATACATCGCCCCATTACCAAAGGCTGCTTTAGCTTCTTGTGACGCAGATTCGAAGGCAGGAGCTAACTCTTCTTCAGTGTTAACCTTACGAATCCCCTTACCGCCACCACCAGCAGAAGCCTTAAGCATTACTGGGTAACCAAGACGGTTGGCAACCTCTAAAGCCTCCTCAGCTGTAAAGACTTCACCATCTGAACCAGGAATTACAGGGACATTAGCCTTAATCATTTCAGCACGGGCATTGATTTTATCACCCATCTTGTCCATGACTTCGCCTGAAGGACCAATAAACTTGATGTTCATTTCTTCACAGAGAGTGGCAAATTTAGAGTTTTCACTCAAGAAACCAAACCCTGGATGAATAGCTTGAGCCTCAGTCACAATAGCAGCTGATAGGACACGATTCATATTCAAATAAGAATCCGTTGATTTTGCAGGCCCGATACAAATAGCTTCATCAGCGAGCATAGTATGGAGAGAATCCTTATCCGCTTCAGAATAAATAGCAACCGTTTGGATACCCAATTCACGCGCTGCACGGATAATACGCACTGCAATTTCACCACGATTGGCAATCAATAATTTTTTAAACATAAAACAAGATAACATCAGACATTTTTTGATAGTCTGTGTTGATTTCCTTTCTATGTGATAGACCAATGTCTAAAGAAAAATCCTTTCCGACTGTCGCCAGAAGGATTTTCACAAAACATTAGCTTCCAATAGCAAAAGTCAAAGTACCTGATGCAGCAAGTTTACCATCGACTTCAGCCTTAGCTTCAACAACAGCAATTGTTCCACGACGTTTAACAAACTTAGCTGTCATAACAAGTTGGTCACCAGGAACCACTTGTTTTTTAAATTTAACCTTATCCATACCTGCATAAAAGACTAATTTGCCCTTGTTTTCAGGTTTAGACAATTCAAGAACACCAGCTGTTTGCGCAAGAGCTTCCATGATAAGAACGCCAGGCATAACTGGGTATTGAGGAAAATGTCCATTAAAGAAAGGTTCATTGATCGTTACATTTTTAATAGCTGTGATTTCGTCTTCTGAAACTTCTAGCACACGGTCAACCAAAAGCATTGGATAACGGTGTGGTAAAGCTTCACGAATAGCATTAATATCAATTGTCATTTGATGCGTACCAATCCTTTTCCGTAGTCAACAACTTCTTCATTCGCTACCAAGATTTCAGTAATAACACCATCTTTAGGTGCTGGCACTTCATTCATCACCTTCATTGCTTCAACAATAAGAAGCGTTTGACCTTTCTTAACAGTATCACCAACAGAAACAAAGGCTGGTTTTTCAGGTGATGGAGACAAGTAAGCCACACCAACAAGTGGACTTTCAACCACTTCACCTTCAGCAGCTTGAGCAGGAGCAGAAGCTTCTTCAACTGGTGTTGCTGGAGTTTCAACAGCGGCAGGTGCTACTACTGGAGCAACTGGAGCTTGAGGAGCTGGCGCAACTACTTCAACTGTAGGAGCTACTGGGGCAGCTGTTACTGAACTTGTTTGATTTTTGCTCAAGTTCAATTCTTCACCGTTATTTTTGTATGAAAATTCACGTAAAGTTGATGCATCAAATTGAGCCAATAAATCTTTGATTTCAGAAATATTCATGAATTAAGCCTCCCAACGTTTAAAGGCAAGAACAGCATTGTGTCCACCAAAACCGAAGGTATTTGAAATTGCATACTCAATATCAGCTTCTTGACCTTCACCATAAACAACATTAGCTTCGATGTAGTCAGACAATTCTTTTGTACCAGCAGTTTTCGGTACATAGCTATGACGAATAGCTTCGATTGTTGCAATAGCCTCAACTGCACCAGCAGCACCTAGCAAGTGACCTGTAAATGATTTAGTAGATGAAACTGGAACATCTTTACCAAGTACAGAAACAATGGCACCACTTTCACCCTTTTCATTAGCAGGTGTTGATGTCCCGTGAGCATTGACATAATCAACATCTTCAGGTTTGATACCAGCTTCATTGATAGCCAATTTAATTGCTTTAGCAGCACCTGAACCGTCTGGAGTTGGTGTTGTCATGTGGTAGGCATCACAGTTTGATCCGTAACCAACAATCTCAGCCAAGATGTTAGCACCACGTTTTTGAGCATGTTCCAAGCTTTCGATAACGAGAACCCCTGCACCTTCACCCATAACAAAACCATTACGGTCTTTATCAAATGGAATTGATGAACGTTCTGGATCCTCTGTTGTTGAAAGTGCTGTAAGAGCATTGAAACCACCGATACCAATCTTAGTGATTGAAGCTTCAGCACCACCAGCCAAGACAACATCATGCAAACCGAATTTAATTTCACGGAAGGCCTCACCGATTGCATCATTGGCAGAGGCACAAGCAGTTGTCACGGATTTACATACCCCTTGAGCACCAATTTTAAGAGCAATGTTACCAGCACCCATGTTTGAGAGTGCTTTAGGGATAAACATTGGTTTGATACGTTTCATACCACGTTCGTGCATACGAATGATTTGATCTTCAAGTTCTTGGAGACCACCGATACCAGATGACACGATAACACCAACACGATCACGATCTTCTTCTTCCATGTTAAGTCCTGAAGTTTCAAGAGCTTCCATAGCAGCATAAATCGCATAAAGTGAGTAAGTGTCCATACGATTAGTATCTTTTTTCACAAAGTATTTATCGAACGGGAAATCTTGGATTTCACCAGCGTTAAAGACTGGAATTTCAGAAGCATCAAACTTAGTAATTGGCTTAATACCAATTTTACCGTCATGAAGACTGTTCCAAAATTCTTCTGGTGTATTACCGATTGGTGAGGTCACGCCGTAACCTGTAACAACAACACGATTTGTAGACATATATATTCTCCTTTTGTCGGATGGATATTCTAGTAAATGATTTTTGATATTGAAAATCAATTATTGCATGGTCATACCACCATCAATAGCGATGGTTTGACCTGTGAGATATTCTTGACTAGCCAAGAATGCTGCAACTTCTGCCACTTCTTCTGCTTGACCAATACGTTTCATTGGTACTTGAGCAATCATAGCATCTTTCATTTTCTCTGGAATAGCGTCAGTCATATCTGATTCAATGAAACCAGGAGCGATAGCATTGACACGGACACCACGGGCCGCAACTTCACGCGCTACTGATTTAGTGAAACCAATCAAACCAGCTTTTGAAGCTGCATAGTTAGCTTGACCAATATTCCCCATAAGACCTACAACAGATGACATATTGATGATGGCACCTTGACGAGCCTTAGACATTGGTTTTAAGACAGCCTGTGTCATATTGAAAGCACCAGTCAAGTTGATTTTCAAGACACGTTCAAAATCTTCTTCACTCATCTTCAACATCAACTTATCGTTAGTGATACCAGCATTATTAACTAGCACATCAACACTACCAAGCTTTTCAATAGCTTCAGCTACCATACGTTTAGCATCTTCACTGTTAGAAATATCACCTGAGATACCTACAACAGTTACACCATAATCTGCAAACTGTGCAAGCAAGTCCTCAGAGATTTCAGAACGTCCATTTAGAACAACATTGGCACCAAGACTAGCAAATTTGTGTGCCACAGCTAATCCAATTCCACGTGTTGAACCTGTTACAAAAACATTTTTATTCTTAAGTTCCATGTTTACCTCGTTTTAAACATTAAGAAGGGCATCAAGACTAGCTTGATCTTCAACATTATGAGTTGGTAAGGTTTTATCAATTTTCTTCAAGAAGCCTGACAAGACTTTTCCTGGACCAATCTCAATTACTTCATCTACACCAAATTCTTGGATAGTGGCAATCGAATCATAAAAACGTACAGGTTCCATCACCTGACGAGCCAAAAGTGCTTTGACGTCTTCTGACTTCATGATTTGAGCCTCAGTATTACCTACCAAAGGAAGCTTAAAGTCAGTGAATGACACTTTCTCAAGTTCTGCTGCCAATTTTTGACTAGCTGATTCAAGTAAAGCTGTATGGAACGGTCCTGAAACATTAAGAGGAATCAGACGTTTAGCACCAGCTTCTTTAAGCAATTCCACAGCATAATCAACAGCCTCAACTTCACCACCAATAACAATTTGTGCTGGAGTATTATAGTTAGCAGGCGTTACTACACCCTTTTCAGATGCTTTTTGACAGATTTCTTCAATCAAACTTGGATCTGTATTCATGACTGCAACCATTTTCCCACTTCCAGCAGGAGCCGCTGTTTCCATGAATTCTCCACGTTTAGCAACCAAGGCTACCGCATCCTCAAATGAGAGTGCTCCAGCCGCAACTAGGGCAGAATATTCACCCAAAGAGAGGCCGGCAACAATATCAGGAGTGATACCATTTTCTGCCAAGAGACGATAAATGGCTACTGACGTTGTCAAAATAGCTGGTTGAGTATAGCGTGTCTGATTAAGTTTTTCTTCGTTAGAATCAATCAATTCACGCAAATCATAACCTAGAATACGACTAGCCGTATCAAATGTCTCTTTGACAACGGGATAAGCCGCATACAAATCGCTCGCCATGCCCAATTTCTGAGCCCCTTGACCAGCAAATAAGAACGCACGTTTTGTCACTATCCTAATCCTTTCGACGTTTTTTAGACGTTTACATCTGCCCAACGAGCAGCTTCTTCTTTAATCACCTTGGCAGCACCTGTGTAAAGGTCTTCCAAGATTTCTGCACACGTTTCTTCTTTACGAACAAGACCTGCAATTTGTCCAGCCATGACTGAACCATATTCCACATCTCCATCAACTACCGCGTTACGAAGGGCACCTGCACCAAGTTCTTCAATTTCCTCTTGAGTTTTCTTACCAGCCAAGAAATCTTTTTCAGCTTGGTTATATTCTGTAGCCAATTTATTCTTAATCGCACGAACTGGGTGTCCAACAACAGAAGCTGAAATAACAGTATCGATATCTTTAGCCTTCAAAATCTTATCTTTGAAGTTTTGGTGAGCATTAGATTCCTTAGCAACAGCGAAACGCGTACCAACCTGAACAGCTTCTGCTCCAAGCATAAGAACAGCAGCCATACCACGTCCATCAGCAACACCACCAGCACCAATAACTGGGATAGATACCGCATCCGCAACCTGGCGAACAAGAGCCATAGTTGTCAATTTACCGATGTGACCACCAGCTTCCATACCTTCTGCGACAACAGCATCAGCACCAAGTTTTTCCATACGCTTAGCAAGTGCAACTGATGGAATAACTGGAATAACTGTGATACCTGCTTCGTGGAAGCGTTCCATGTATTTACCTGGGTTTCCAGCACCTGTTGTAACAACCTTAACACCCTCTTCGATAACGAGGTCAACGATGTCATCTGCAAATGGTGACAAAAGCATGATATTAACACCGAATGGTTTGTCAGTGATTTGTTTCACTCTATCGATATTAGCTTTTACCACTTCTTTAGGGGCATTACCACCACCAATAATTCCGAGTCCACCAGCATTTGAAACGGCACCTGCTAGATCACCATCAGCGACCCAAGCCATACCACCTTGGAAGATTGGATATTTAATTCCTAACTGTTCTGTAATACGAGATTTCATTTTTCACCTTTTTTTCGATTTTCTAATCAAATAAATAGTTTAATAATCAAAGTAATTGTATAAACAAAGGAGAATATCCCAAATAAGAATATTCTCTATGCCCTGCTTATTTAGTTTTTTCTTCTACGTAAGCAACAAGGTCACCAACAGTGTTAAGACCTTCTTCAGTTTCGATTTGGATATCGAATTCATCTTCGATTTCTGAGATAACTTGGAATACATCAAGTGAGTCAGCATCAAGTTCGTCAAAAGTAGTTTCTACTTTTACTTCTTCTGCGTCTTTCCCAAGTTCTTCAACGATGATTTCTTGTACTTTTTCAAATACTGCCATTTTAATTTCTCCTTTAAGATAAATATATTTCTTATAATCTATGCTGGTGCATAATTTATATAACTAGATTTTAACAATAAGACTGCCCCATGTCAAACCCCCACCAAAACCTGATAAAAGAATTGTTTGACCGCTGTCTAATTTTAAGGTCCCATTTGCCACGTTTTCAGAAAGCAAAATTGGGATACTTGCCGCACTGGTATTACCGTAAGACATCATGTTTGCCAAGAATTTATCACGACTGACATCGATTTTCTTAGCCATAATATCCAAAATACGAATGTTAGCTTGATGAAGCAGGAAGTAATCAGGTTCACCTTTTTCTTCAACCAAGGCCTTAATGCTCTTTGAAACTGTCTTAACGGCAAAATCAAAGATCGCTTTCCCATCCATTTGCATATAGGGATTAGGCTGATCAGACTCATCTGAATAAGGCGAGATAACTGCAGAGGCTCCTGACTCAAGACCACCCTTGCTACCATCGGTATTCAAAGATTCTCCGAAGAAATGTTCTTCTTCAGTTTCTTCCAGGAGGACTCCGCCAGCACCATCTCCAAAGAGGACAGCTGTTGTACGGTCAGACCAGTCTAAAGTTTTAGAAAGGACTTCCGCACCAATAACTAGACCTTTTTTGTAGACACCTGACTTAATCAATTTTTCTGCTGTTGCCAAGGCAAAGACGAAACCACTACATGCTGCAGTAATGTCAAAAGCAAAAGCATTGACTGCACCGATTGCTCCTTGAACTCGAGCCGCTACTGACGGCATAGAGCTATCCGGAGAAATCGTTGCAACTAAAACAAAGTCTAGCTCCTCTGGCGATAATCCTGATTTTTCTAATAGCTGATGAGCAACATTGGTGGCTAAATCACTCGTGTTCTCATTCAATGAGATGCGACGTTCCTGAATACCTGTGCGTGAGCGAATCCACTCGTCGCTAGTATCCATGATTTTTGATAGGTCATCATTAGTCACGACCTGAGCAGGTGCATAATGGGCAACCTGACTAATTTTTGCAAATGCCATTATTTCAACTCCTCAAGAAAGGCGTGGAGATTTTCCAATCCCTTGCTCATAACCTTCAATTCCTCGTCGTTAAAGCCTTCTGTAATCCTCATCACCATTGATTTATGAAAACGACGGTGAAGACGATATACCAAACGACCCTTTTTAGAAAGCGATAGATGGACCACACGACGGTCAACTGATGAACGCGTACGGACAATATAACCTTTCTTTTCAAGTTTATTGAGAGAAGTTGTTACAGTACCAAGCGTTAGCATGAGTTCTTTAGCTACTGCACTTGGTGTCGTATCTGGATGTGTACCGATCACATCAATGGTATGCATTTCCTTGAGGGAAACATCGTTAAACTTTGAATTCTTCAAACTTGCTTCTTCGATAATAACTACGTTATTAAAAATATCAACAAGATAGCCATCAATTTTGTCGTAATTCACACCAGACTCCTTTCAATAAAACTTTGACTTTCAAATTATATCAGACTCAAACTAAATTCGCAAGCCCGATTAAAAAACTTTAGTTTTTCTTTTAGAAAATGTGGCTATTTCCCTTGGAATTTAGGTCGACGACGCTCACTATAAGCACGTACTCCTTCTTTGAAGTCTTCTGTGAAAGCAAGAGATTTTTGCAAGTCAAGTTCCAACTTAGCGTAATTTTCCCATCCTGCAAATTCAGATTCCCAAACCATTTCTTTAATAGCTTTAAAGGAATTCACTGAAGAACGGTTCAATTTTTTAAGCAATTGACTCACAGTTTTTTCAAGTTTTTCTGACTCAACAACTTTGTAGGCAATTCCCCAGTCCAAGGCTTTTTCAGCTGATACTGGCTCTCCTGTCATGGTAATTTGAGTCGCACGGTTAATACCGATTGAACGTGTCAAAAGGTAGAGACCTCCAGCGTCAGGTGCCAAACCAACACCTACAAAAGCTTGGATGAATTTAGCTTTATCAGATGCAATCGTAAAGTCTGCTGCAACAGCTAAGTTAGCTGCAGCACCTGCACATGGTCCATCAACTACCATGATGACTGGCTTAGGCAATTTTTTAAGAGCAAAAGAAATTTCATTTACCTGCTCAGCAATACGAACCAAAGACTGTACATCATCTACAGCAACCGCTTTTTGCATTTGATCAAGGTCACCACCAACAGAAAAGACTTTTCCATTAGCATTGATTACCAAGAATTTTACTGACTCATCTTGTTTAGCTTGCTCAATTGCAGCCATAATCTCATCACAAACTGGAATATTAAATCCATTTTGCACTTCTGGACGATTAAGCGTTAAAGTTGCTACTCCATCTTCAACACTATAAAGAATTGTTTCGTAAGCCATTTTTTGCATTCCTCCGATAACTAGTTCCTATATGAAAACCGTATGTTCTTTATATTTTTATCACAATTTTATTTGATAAATAGATAATTTGACTATCAAATCATTCATCGTTAATTTCTAGTATACCATAGTCCATCTAAAGGTCAACAAAAACTTAGAGTTTTTTAATTTGATACATCAAAACACCGAGTTCTACAACTCGGTGTCTCTTCTATTTTAATAAATCTAAAACATCCATAAGGTTATCCAACAAGCCTTTGGCTGCACCTTGATCCATGCCAAAACGATTATCTTTAATGGCCCAAACCTCAACACCTGCAGCGACTCCAGCAGCAATCCCCTTTTCGCTATCTTCGATAATCAGCGCCTGATTTGCTTCCACGTTCAAATGCTGTAATGCTGTCAGATAAATCTCTGGATTGGGTTTACTCTCTTTAAATTCTTCTCCTGAGAGAACCACATCAAAGAAACCGTTCAAATGATTTTCCTCCAAAGCTCTAAGGATATCTGCCTTTACTGAGCTAGAAGCTAAACCTATTTTCAACCCTTGAGAATTCACTTCATTCAAGACCTTGAAAACATCAGGAAAGATTAATTCTTTATAGGGTAAGGGGTTGTCTTGTTTATAGGCATTGTACTCTTCTTGTAAAGTTGGCACATCCCAGTTATCATAGTCATCTCTGAGAATATTTTCCCAAACTTGCTTGGTATTTCCACCTATAAAGAAAGACGGGGGTAAATGGTCTATTGAAATTCCCTTTTGAGCTAAGAAATTTGCACGTCGATCATAATAATATTTTTCAGTGTCAAAAAGGACACCATCCATATCAAAAATAATTGCCTCAACCACGGGATATCCTCCTTTTCTTTCCTTATTGTACCATAATCAGACTAAATCTTACTCGCTTTTAAAAACAATGTGACAAATTGTCAGAATTTTGCTATAATTGTAGAGTAATTTAAAATTTTTGGAGTAACTATGAAAGTCATCAAATTCGGTGGAAGCTCACTTGCTTCAGCCACACAATTAGAAAAAGTCTTAAACATTGTAAAATCTGACCCTGAACGTCGCTTTGTCGTTGTATCAGCCCCTGGTAAACGTAACGATGAAGATACCAAGGTCACAGACGCCTTGATTAAATACTATAAACACTACACAAAAGGTGCTGATGTCAAAGCTGACCAAGAATGGATTATTAACCGCTACCAAGCTATGGTAGATGAGCTAGGCTTCAAATCAACAGAAATGGCGAAGATTGCCAAATCTATCAACGATCTTGCCACTCTCCCTATTGAAGACAACGATTTCCTTTATGATACTTTCCTAGCTGCAGGGGAAGATAATAACGCAAAATTAATCGCTGAATATTTCCGTAATAACGGTATTGAAGCACGTTACGTTCACCCTCGCCAAGCTGGTATTTTTGTCTCAAGCGAACCTGGAAATGCTCGTATCCTTCCAGGAGCTTATGACAAGTTGGAAGAACTTCGTGAATCAGATGAGGTTCTTGTTATCCCTGGTTTCTTCGGTGTTACCCCCGATAATCAAATTTGTACATTCTCACGTGGAGGCTCTGATATCACAGGTTCAATCGTTGCAGCTGGAGTTAAGGCAGACTTATATGAAAACTTCACAGATGTAGATGGGATTTTCGCAGCCCATCCTGGTGTCGTTCATGAACCACATTCTATTCCAGAGTTGACTTACAAGGAAATGCGTGAATTGGCATATGCTGGCTTCTCGGTTCTTCATGATGAAGCCCTTCTCCCTGCCTATCGTGGTAAAATTCCATTGGTTATTAAAAACACTAATAATCCAGACCATCCAGGTACACGTATTATTCTTGAACATAAGGGTGCAACTGTTCCTGTCGTTGGTATCGCAAGTGATGATAAATTCGTCAGCATCAATATGACCAAATACCTCATGAACCGTGAAGTTGGTTTTGGACGTAAGGTCCTCCAAATTTTGGAAGATTTAAACATCCGTTGGGAACACATGCCTTCTGGAATCGATGATCTTTCAATCATTATTCGAGAACGTGAACTTACCCCAATCAAAGAACAAGAAATCCTTTCATACTTGACTCGTGAACTCGGTGTTGATGAAGTTGAAATTGAACATGGCCTTTCAATCCTCATGATTGTTGGTGAAAATATGAAAGACCACATCGGTGTTACAGCGACAGCGGCTAAAGCGCTCTCTGAAAAACATATTAACCTAGAAATGATTTCTCAAGGTTCTAGTGAGGTTTCTGTTATGTTTGTAATTGAAACCGAGCAAGAAAAAGCAGCTGTCAGAGCTCTTTACGATGCTTTTTTCCGTAGTGACGACTAATCTAAAAACCTATCTCCTTCAAGGGATAGGTTTTTTCTGGCTCTATAATTTCTGTAGTGGGTAAAACCACTGTAGAGATTATGGAGCTTTTTCAATGTACACAAAAAGTCCCATAAGAACTATAATGAAAAGCGACCAAACCATCATTAGGAAGAACTCATGAGACTTATTAAGAATACCACAGAATTAATCGGAATTAAAGACCAAAATATCAAGATTTCACTTGTTTTTGAAACTAACACTCATATCGAGATTCAAGCAAAACTCGATTACCCTGCACCACCATGCCCTCATTGCCATGGAATGATAATCAAGTACGACTTTCAAAAACATTCTAAAATCCCTCTTCTCGAACAAGCTGGAACTCCAACACTACTACGTCTGAGGAAACGTCGCTTCCAGTGTAAAGTGTGTAAGAGAGTAACGGTGGCTGAAACCTCAATCGTTGAGAAAAACCACCAAATCTCCAACCTTGTCCGACAAAAGGTTGCACAACTTCTAACTGAGAAGGTATCACTAACGGATATTGCCAGAAGACTTCGTGTATCGACGTCCACTGTCTATCGTAAACTTGACCAGTTTACTTTCAAGGAGCATTATGGCAAGCTCCCAGCTGTTATGTCTTGGGATGAGTTTGGGTTCAAGAAAGGTGAACTCGCTTTTGTGGCGCAAAACTATGAGACCAACAAACTCATAACCATCCTTGATAATCGCCGTCAAACCACGATTCGAAACCACTTTTTGAAGTACCCATTGAAAGTTCGACAAAAGGTACAGTTTATTACAATGGATATGTCAGGAGCCTATATCCCACTAGCTCGCAGACTTTTCCCAAACGCCGAAATCATTATTGATCGTTTCCACATCATCCAGCACCTTGGTCGAGCCTTTTTAAAGACAAGAATTGCGATTATGAACCAGTTCGATAAGAAGTCTCTACCCTATCGAGCCTTGAAAAATCACTGGCAACTCTTTCAAAAGGACAGCCGTAAGTTATCTCTCAATTCTTTCTATTCAAAGACTTTCCGTCAAACCTTAAGTCCACATGAAGTTGTTGGGAAAACACTAGATTTTTCAGAAGAGCTTACCGACTACTATACACTTTATCAGCTCTTACTTTTTCACTTTCAGGAGAAGAGAGTAGATGAGTTTTTTGAGTTAATAGAGGAGAACATGAGCAAGGTCAATCACTACTTTCAAACGGTCTTTAGGACTTTTCTTAGACACAAGCAATACATCAAGAATGCGCTAGAAACAGACTATTCAAACGCAAAACTTGAAGCAACTAATAAGTTGATTAAAGACATCAAACGGTTGGGCTTCGGTTTTAGAAACTTCATCAACTTTAAGAAACGTGTCTTCATCATTCTGAACATAAAAAAAGAGAAGACCTATCAGGTCCTCTCTAGATGTTAGCTTTTCGTCACCCACTACAGTTGACAAACATACTAAGATTAGTAGTGAAGAAATCTCCGACG